>DATFWA010000210.1:0-22306 GCA_035259825.1 Candidatus Methylomirabilota bacterium
CTTCGAGGTGGCGCGCACCGAGACCCAGACCCAGGCCGCCACCGTCCTCATGCTGGACATGAGCCGGTCCATGATATTCAACGGCTGCTTCCTGCCCGCCAAGAAGGTCGCCCTCGCCCTGAACGCCCTCATCCGCGGTCAATTCCCGCGCGACAGCCTCTACATCGTGGGCTTCTCGCTGTACGCCCGCGAGTTCACCGCCTCCCAGCTGCCTCATCTGGCCCCCGGCGAGTGGAGCGTGGGCACCAACATGCACGCGGGCTTCCTGCTCGCGCGGCAGCTGCTGGCCCGGCACAAGGGCGGCAACAAGCAGGTGATCATGATCACCGACGGCGAGCCCACCGCTCACATGGAGGGCACCGAGCCCGAGTTCGCCTACCCCCCGACCCGACGCACGCTGCAGGAGACGCTCAAGGAAGTGCAGCGCTGCACTCGGGACGGAATCACCATCAACACCTTCATGCTCGAGCAGAGCCACGCGCTGACCGCCTTCGTAGAGCAGATGACGCGCATCAACCACGGCCGCGCCTTCTTCGCGACCTCCGACCGCCTGGGTGAGTACGTACTGATGGACTTCGTCCGCACCAAGCGCCGGACCGTCTCCTAGTCGTCCCCTCGATGGCGGAGGTCGCGTCGGTCGTCCTGCTCGTGCGCCACGGGCTGACGCCCACCACCGGAGTCAAGCTCCCCGGCCGCGCGCCCGGTCTGCACCTCTCCGACGAGGGCCGCCGTCAGGCCGACGCGGCGGCGGAGCGCATTGGCAAGCTGCCCAAGGTGGCGGCGGTCTACTGCTCGCCGATCACCCGGGCACGCGAGACCGCCCAGCCCATCGCGAGGGCGGTCAAGCGCGCGCTCCGCATCGAGCGGGACCTGGCCGACCTCGACATCGGGGAGTGGACCGGCTGGACCCTCAAGCAGGCGGCCCGACGGCCGGAGTGGGAAACCGTGCAGCGCAACCCGAGCAGCTTCCGGTTCCCAGGGGGGGAGTCGTTTCCCGAGATGCAGGCCCGCATGACCTCCGCGCTCGGCAAGATCGTGGCCCGCCACCCCGGCCAGGTCGTGGTCGCGGTCTCGCACGCCGATCCCATCAAGGCCGCGGTGGCCCAGGCGCTTGGCACCCCGCTCGATCTGTTTCAGCGCATCATGATCGCGCCGGCGTCCATCACCGTGGTGTCCTACCGCCGCGGCGGGCCCGCGGTCCTGACCGTCAACTCCCTCACCGGCGACCTCGCCTGGCTCCGGGACGGCAAGGCATGAGCGACAACCCGTCGTTCGAGATCGATTCGCCCGATCACTTCACCGCCGACGCCATCGGCCCGCCCGGCCAGCGCGTGTTCTACCTGCAGTCGCGGCAGAGCGGCCGCCTGGTCACCTTGAAGGTCGAGAAGGAGCACGTGCGCGCACTGGGCGAGTACCTCACGGGCCTCCTGGCCCGCGTCAAGGGCGCGCCGTCGCGCGCGCCGGGCAGCGTGGAACTGCTCGAGCCGGTGGAGGCGGTCTGGGACGTGGGCTCGCTCGCGGTGGGCTACGACGAGGGGCAGGACCGGGTGGTGGTCGAGGCCAGCGAGCTACAGGAGGAGACGGAGGAAGGCGCCGAGGAAGCGACGACCGAGGAAACCGGCACCCAGCCCGCGATGGCCCGCTTCCGCATCACCCGGGGCCAGGCCGCGGCCTTCGTGGAGCGCGCCAACGAGCTGATGAAGGCGGGCCGCCCGAGCTGTCCCCTCTGCAGCCGCCCCATGGATCCGGAGGGCCACGTCTGCCCCCGCTCCAACGGCCACGTCCAGCACTAGACGATGGCGGGGCGAACGGATCCGGCCGTCGCCCTTGATCTGCTGACCCGCGGTGAGGTGGCGCTCAAGGGACGGCTGCCTCGCAGCAGCAACGCCACCTTCCTGGTCGAGCTGGACCTCGAGGGCATGACCGCGTTGGCCGTCTACAAGCCGGAGCGCGGGGAGCGGCCGCTCTGGGACTTCCCACCGGGGCTCTACCGCCGTGAGATCGCCGCGTACCTGCTTTCGGAGGCGCTCGGCTGGGGCATCGTGCCCCCGACCGCGCCCCGCGCGGGCCCGCTCGGAGAAGGCTCGCTCCAGCTCTTCGTGCACGCCGACTTCCGTCAGCACTACTTCACGCTGCTCGAGCAGGCCGAGCACCGCGAGGCGCTGCAGCGTATCTGCCTCTTCGATCTCGTGGCCAACAACGCGGATCGCAAGAGCGGCCACTGCCTCTGGGTGCCCGACGACCGGATCTACGCGATCGACAACGGGCTCACATTCCACGTGGAGTCGAAGCTGCGGACGGTGATCTGGGATTTCGGAGAGGAGCCGATCGCGCCGACGCTGCTCGAGGACCTCCGCCGCGTGCTCGACGGGGGGCTTCCGGCCGCGCTCGTGGACCTGCTCGATCCGGACGAGCTGCGAGGGCTCAAGCGCCGCGCGCGCGGACTGCTACGCTCGGGGCACTTCCCGGTGGACCCCAGCGGCCTCCGCTACCCCTGGCCGCTGATTTGACGTTCGGGCCGATCGCCGAACGCGGCGACCGTCAATGCCCCCGGCGATGACGGCTCGAATCGCCGTGGATCACGTCGCACCACCGTCGGTTTTCGTCGCCGCCGGCCTCCGCGCTACCGGTGAGCATGGCGTCGGACATCACCCGCGCGTCGTCCACGCCCTCTCGGAGCGGCATGTGGACGTTACACCACTGGACTTCCAGGATCTCCTGCAGGGTGTCGGCGTCCGGTTCGCAAGCGGGACAGTAGGCGCGGGCAACGCGGGGGGTTTCGGCCGGGATGTCATTCATGGCAAGCCACCACGGCGGGTACTTGGAGGACTTCGTCGCGAGTGTCGAGCGATGGCTACCTCCTGTTCGACTGACCGAACTGTGCTCGAGGCTCATGTTCATTCTACACAGGGGAATATTTCCCTCCTAATTCTGCGGGAGGCTGACGCTGCAGCGCGGCGAGAGCCGGCGTGCGGCCCGGACTAGAGAAAGGTCTGGTCCGGCGGGAGCCCGAGGAGGTAGCGGCCGACGGTCTCCAGGTGCGCCTGACGGCCCTGGAGCTGCTGGGTCACGGTGTGGAGATCGCGGAAGCGCCGCTCGAAGGCGCTGCTGGTGAAGACGGCGCTGGACCCGGCCGCGTGGTGCACGGTGTCCACCACCTGCTTGGCCTGGTGGATGCCGTACGTGGAGGCCAGGCGGATCTGCACCCGCTGATCCAGGGTGAGCGGGCTCCCCGACCGGCTCACCTCCTCCCAGATCCGCGCCAGCGCGTCGTGCAGGAACACGCGGGCCGCTTGAAGCTTCGCCTCGGACTCCGCGACCTGGAACTGGACGAGCGCGCTGTCGCGCACCTGGTGCCTCGAGGCGCGCGGCTCCTTGTCGCGCGCCAGGGCCACGAAGGCGTCGAGGCTGCTGCGCGCGAGGCCCATCGCCACGCCCGAGAAGCCCGCCGCGTACAGACTGCCGGAGGGGAAGCAGTAGAGCGGCGCCGGGTGGCGGCGCTCGGCCGGATCGTCGCGCGAGACGGTGTGCTCGTGCGGGACGAAGAGATCGGTCACCGTGAACGCGTCGCTGGCGGTGCCGCGCAGGCCGGTCACGTGCCAGACGTCGACGATGGTGGCCTGCGCGGCCGGAAAGAGCATGGTCCGCCCGTCGGCCGCACCGTCCGGCCGCCGCCGGGTCTTGCCGTCGGGCTCCTGGATGGGGCAGTAGCCGCCGAGCCAGGTAGCGTGCCGGCAGCCGCTGGCGAAGCTCCAAGTGCCGTTGATGCGGTAGCCGCCGTCGACCACCTCCGCGCGCGCGTCGTTGCTCGGCCCCCACGCCAGCACCGCGCGCGGATCCGCGAAGATCTCGCGCGCGGCCTCCGGTCGCAGGTACGCGGCGGTCATCGAGCAGCCCGCGGCCTGGCAGAGGCACCACGCGGTGCTGCCGTCGTGCTTGGCGATCTCCTCGATGACCCCGACGAAGGTCAGCGGATCGACCTCGCCGCCGTCCAGGAAGCGCGGCAGCAGCAGGCGAAAGAGGGAGGCGTCGAACAGGCCCTGCAGCACCGGCTCGGGAAGCCGGCGCTCCTGCTCGATACGATCGCTCAGGTCTTCGAGCAGCGGAGCGAGCGCGCGGGCCCGCTCGCGGGGCCCGCGCGCATCGGTCGGATCCGTCTCAGTCCACTCCGAAGTCGTAGATTTTGCCCGAGCCCGCGCCGAAGCCGGTGGCGAGGATGAAGCCGTACTCGCCGGGAGGCAGCGGCTTCGACGGCGTCACCCGGTAGAACCCGCGGGAGTCGCGCTCGATGTTGAGATCGATCTTGTCCTCGTTCCGGACGCCCATCTTCTGGGTGCCGCCGAACGGATGCCACGCTCCGCCGCCGATCTTGAGGTTGCGATCGTTGTGATCGTCACCCGGCTTGAGCTTCACCAGCGGCGCATCCGTCGTGGAATAGGTGCTGAGGAAGACCGGCTGCTTCTCGGTGATGCGGAACTTGGCCTTGCGTCCCTCCAGCACGACCTCGCTCTTGCTCTGGAAGAAGGCCATGTTGGTCTCGAGGTTGGCCGCGGCCGGGAACATCTCGACGTACTTGTCGCCCACCAGCTGGTAGATCACGTCCTGATTCTTGAGCGCCCCCGCGGCCATCGCGGGCGCGGGCGGGGCCGGCATCGCGGTGGTGGTGGATCCCTGGCCCGCCGCCACCATGGCCTCCAGGACCTTGTCGGAGACGCCGTCCTTTTTCAGCTTCACCAGCGAGTCGGTCTTGAGATCGAAGTTGGTCGCGGTCGATTTGATCTTGGCGATGACCACGGGCTCGGGGAGTCCGGCCTTGATCATCTGGACCACCGCATCGTTGGTGAGGACTTCCTGGGCGAGCGAGGTGGTCCCGGGAAGCGAGAGGCCGACGGCGGCCACCAGGGCCAGCACGAGTACGACACGCATCATCTTCGATCCCTCCTGGGCGACGGATCACGGTCGAGACCCGCCGGGACCATCCCGGCGGTCGTGGCGATCGGGCCACAAACTTAGGGTACTTCGTAAACCCGGTCAATATGTCGCACACGTGCGCCTTGGGCCAGAGGCCATGCCGCGGGCAGCAAGGCAAGGAGCGCGACCGTCCCATTGATCGCCATGGCCGCCGGGACCCCGATCCCGCTGGCGAGGAAGCCGATCCAAAGGGTACCGGCCGGCTGGGTACCGATGCAGGCCGAAAGGATGCCCATGGCCCGCCCGCGGCTGGCCTCCGGCGCCGAGAGCAGCACCAGCGTGCTCTGCATGGCGGCGAAGCCGGACTCGCAGGCGCCGATAGCCACCAGTACGGGCAGGCAGGCCCAGGGCCAGCGCAGGGTGGTGAAGGCCAGCAGCAGGAACGGCGCCACCAGCACCGATAGGGCGAAGAGCCGGCCGTGGGGCAGGAAGCCGCGGCCCGAGGCGATGGCCAGCGCGCCCAGCAGCGCGCCCAACCCGTCGGCGGCGAGCAGGGCGCCCAGCCATTCAGGACCGACCCGCAGCACGTCGCGCGCGAACACCGGCAGCATGTGCTGGTACGGGAAAAACAGCACGTTCATGAGGATTGTGACAATGAGCACCGCGCGCACGGTCGGCTCCCGCCACGCCTCACGGAAGCCGGCGCCCAGGCTCGCGGCCACCGAGGTGGTGTCGCGCGGCCCGGGCACGCCGATGCGCGCCGGCAACCCGATGAACACGAGCAGCCCCAGCGCGTACAGCACCGCGATCGCGAGGTAACACGGCGCGGGCCCGACGCGCGCCAGGCCGATGCCGGCGAGCACCGGCCCGATCATCTTGGCCACCTGCATGGACACCGTTTCCAGCGACACCGCGGTCGCGACCCGGCGCGAGCCCACCAGCGCGTAGAGCGCGGTGCGCCGGGCTGGGAAGTCGACCGCCCAGAGCGCGCCGAAGAGCATCTCCAGGCCGACCAGCGGCCAGAACCCGCCGCGGCCCATCGCGAAGACCGCGGCGAGCGCCAGCGCGGTCACCAGCCCGAGCGCCTGGGTGAAGACCAGCACGCGGCCGCGGTGCATGCGGTCGGCAAGGATGCCGGTGAACGGTCCGAGCACCATGAGCGGCGCCGACCGGGCGAAGGCAGCCAGGCCGACCATGAAGGGCGAATCGGTGAGCTGGAACGCAAGCCAGCCGAGCAGGACCAGATCCATCCAGCGGGCGCCGTTGACGCAGAGACCCGAGCACCAGAGGCGACGATAGGCGCTGTCGCGCAGGATGGAAGCGAAGGCGGACGGGACGGCCAAGGCGGCCGTCGTGGGAGCGACGCTGCTCACCCGCGCAGGAATACCACGGTTGTGGGCAGCTGCGTGAACTTCCGGGCGACGGCCGCGCACGCCTGGTTGACAGCCCCACTGATTTCCGGATAATCGGCCGCACCTTTCCCGATCCGGACCCTTCTCCCGCTCGAAGGAGGCGTGCCCATGACTCCGCGCGCTCTCGTCCTGATCCTGGTGGCGGCCCTCGTCCTCATGCTTCCGGTGGCGCTGCTGGCCGCGCCGGAGGGTCAGCTCGCCTATGCCGTGCACATCTCCCTGGCCCCGACCTGGTTCGATCCGGGCGAGACGCCGGGCATGATCACTCCTTACATGGTGCTCTACGCGCTGCACGATGCGTTGGTGAAGCCCATGCCCGGCCAGCCGCGCGCGCCGAGCCTGGCCGAGTCGTGGTCGGTCTCCAAGGACGGCCTCGTCTACGAGTTCACGCTCCGCAAGGGGGCGCTCTTCCACAACGGCGATCCGGTGACATCCGACGACGTGAAGTTCTCGCTGGAGCGCTATCACGGCACCGCGATGAAGCTCATGAAGGAGCGGGTGGCCGCGGTGGAGACGCCGGATTCGTTGCACGTGCGCATCCGGCTGAAGCAGCCGTGGCCCGACTTCCTCACCTTCTATACCAACGCCACCGGCGCGGGCTGGATCGTGCCGCGCAAGTACGTGGAGAAGGTCGGCGACGAGGGCTTCAAGAAGGCGCCGGTGGGCGCCGGCCCGTACAAGTTCGTTTCGTTCACGCCCGGGGTCGAGCTGGTACTGGAGGCCTTCGAGCAGTACTGGCGCAAGAGCCCGAGCGTGAAGCGCCTGGTGCTGAAGGTGGTGCCGGACGAGGCCACGCGGCTGGCCGCGCTCAAGCGGGGCGAGGTGGACATCGCCTACTCCATCCGGGGCGAGCTGGCCGAGGAGCTGCTGAAGACGCCCGGCCTCACGCTCAAGCCCGCAGTGGTCCAGGCCCCGTTCTGGCTCTACTTCGCCGACCAGTGGGATCCCAAGTCGCCGTGGCACGACCGCCGGGTGCGGGAAGCCGCGAGCCTCGCCATCGACCGTCCGTCCATCAACCAGGCCCTGACGCTCGGTCATTCCCGGCTGAGCGGCAGCATCATCCCGACGTCGTTCGAGTACTTCTGGCAGCCGCCCCCGCCGGTCTACGACCGGGCCCGGGCCAAGCAGCTGCTAGCTGCCGCGGGCCATCCGTCGGGCTTCGACGCCGGCGAGTACTTCTGCGACGGCTCCTACGCGAACCTGGCCGAGGCGGTCGGGAACTCGCTGCAGCAGGTCGGCATCCGGGTGAAGCTGCGTCCTCTGGAGCGCGCCGCTTTCTTCAGCGGATATTCGGAGAAGAAGTTCAAGAACCTCATCCAGGGCTCGAGCGGCGCTTTCGGCAACGCCGCCACCCGTATCGAGGCCTTCGTGGCCGCCGGCGGCGCGTACGTATACGGCTCGTATCCCGACATCGACGGCCTGTTCCAGGAGCAGGCCGCGGACAACGACCCGAAGCGGCGTGAGGCCACGCTCCACCGCATCCAGCAGCTCGTCCACGAGAAGGTCGTCTACGCGCCGATCTGGGAGCTGGCCTTCATCAACGGGGTCGGCCCGCGCGTGCGCGAGTCCGGGCTCGGCCTGATCGCGGGGCACGCCTACTCGGCGCCGTACGAGGATCTAACGCTGAAGGGAAAATAAGGTTGTGAGCTGACTACGAGGATCCGCGGAGGCGCGGGTCGAGCTTGTCGCGGAGTGCGTCGCCCAGCAGGTTGGTACCGAAGACGGCGAGACTGATCGCGAGGCCGGGGAAGATCACCAGCCAGGGCGCCTTCTGCGCGTACTCGGCAGCGGCGATCGAGAGCATCCGTCCCCACGAGGGATAGGGCTCCGGCACACCCAGGCCCAGGTAGGACAGCGCGGCCTCGCCCAGGATCGCGCCGCCCAGCTGCGCGGTGACCAGCACGATGAAGGGGCCGATCGTGTTGGGCAGGATGTGCCGGAACGCCACCCGTTGGTGGCTCACCCCGATCGCGCGCGCGGACTCGATGTAGACGAACTCGCGGATGGCCAGCACGCTCGAGCGGATCAGGCGCGCGGCTCGCGGCACGATCACCACCGAGATCGCGATGATCGTGTTCACCAGCGACGGCCCCAGCGCCGCGGCCATCACCAGGGCCAGCACGAGGATCGGCAGCGCCTGCATGATGTCCATGAGTCGCTGGGCGATCAGGTCGACCTTGCCCCCGAGGTAGCCAGAGACGAGCCCGATCAGCCCGCCCACCCCGGCGCCGACCAGCGTGGAGGCGATGCCCACCAGGAGCGAGATGCGCGAGCCATGCACCACGCGGCTCCACAGGTCGCGGCCGAGGTTGTCGGTGCCCAGCCAGAACTCGGAGCCGGGCGGCACCAGCACGTGAGCCGACGTGCGCACCGGGTTGTGGGTGGAGAGCACGTCGGCGAAGATCGCGGCCACGACCAGGAGCACCATCAGCACCCCGCCCAGGGCGCCCAGCGGATTCTGGCGCACGAAGAGCCAGAGGGCGGAGCGCCAGGTGCGCTCCTGAAGGTGCCGCTCGGGAACCGCGACCTCGATCGCGTTGATCGCCATCACGCCTGCCCGTACTTGATGCGCGGATCCAGCCACGTGTACAGCAAGTCGACGATGAGATTGGCGGTGACCACCACCACCGCGATCAGCATCGCCAGGTTCTGCACGATCGGGTAGTCGCGGCCCTGGATGGCGTCCACCAGGTAGCGGGCCACCCCGGGCAGGTTGAAGACGGTCTCGGTGACGATGAGGCCGCCGATGAGGAACGCGAACTCGATGCCAATCAGGGTGATGACAGGCAGCGACGCGTTCTTGAAGGCGTGGCGCCACACGACCTGGGTCTCGCGCTGACCCTTGGCCCACGCGGTACGGATGTAGTCCTCGCGCAGCACCTCCAGCATGGCGGAGCGGGTGATCCGCATGATCAGGGCCGAGCTGCGGTAGCCCACCGCCAGCGCGGGGAGCAGGAACTGGAAGAGGTTCGCGCCCAGGTTCTCGAACGGGGAGACGTAGGTCATCGACGGGATCCAGCCGAGCGAGCGCACCAACAGCAGGATCACGATCATGCCGAGCCAGAACGAGGGCATCGACAGGCCCGCCAGCGAGAACACCCGCAAGACGTAGTCCACCGGATGGCCGCGACGGGTGGCGCTCATCACCCCGGTGGGCACCCCGAGCAGCACCGAGAAGCCCAGCGCGAGCACCGCCAGCTCGAGCGTGACCGGCAAGCGCGGCTTGATCACCTCCCACGCGGGCAGCTCGTAGCGGTAGGACTTGCCCAGGTCGCCGCGGACGAAGTTGCCGAGCCAGACCATGTACTGCACGGCCACCGGCTTGTCGATGCCCAGCTCCGCCTCGAGGCGGTGCCGGTCGGCCTCGTCCACGTAGCCGGCCGACTCGAAGATGATGTCGGTGATGTTCCCGGGGGCCAGACGCATGAGGACGAAGATGAGCATGGACATGCCCAGCAGGGTCACGCCCGCGATGATCAGCCGCTTGAAGATGTAGATCTTCACGTCGGCACTCCGTGCGCGGCGCGGGTGGCGCTACTTGTCCAGCCAAACGTCCTGGCGACGGCTCACGTTGTAGATCGAGTTCTCGTGCAGGGCCCAGCCCTTCACGTGCGGCCACGCCACCCAGTGCTGCTTGCCCCAGCCGAGGATGGGCCGGGCCCCGTCGGCCTGCAGCTTGCGGTCGATCTCGTTGACGAGCGCGAGCCGCTTGGCCCGGTCGAGAGTCTGCGATTGCTCGACCATCAGACGGTCGATCTCCTCGGAGCAGTAGCCGGAGAAGTTCCGCTGCGAGCCGCAGCGGTAGTTCTCGAAGAGTTGCGCGTCAGGATCGTCGATGCCGACGCCCGTCAGGTTGAGCGCGACCTGGTACTCGAGCCGGGTCATTTTGGGATGCCACACCCCGGTCTCGATCTGCTCGAGCGTGGCCTCGATGCCGACCTGCTGCAGCTGGTCCACCATCCAGCTCGCGGTGTCCACGTAGATCGACAGCGCGCGGGTAGACAGGGTGAACTTCAGCGGGTTGCTCGGGCCGAACCCGGCCTCGGCGAGCAGCTTGCGCGCCTCCGCCTTCTGCTTCGTCGGGTCCCCCATGCCGGGCAGCTTGGCCACTTCGGCGGTGGGCAGGCCCCACACGCCGGCCGGCTTCGGCAGCAGCGCCCCGCCGAAGGTCGCGGCGCCCTGGCGCGGGCCCACCAGGTATCCCTTGCGGTCGAGGGCCAGGTCGATGGCCCGGCGGACTCGACGGTCGCTGAACGGGGCCTTCTTAAAGTTGATCAGCACGTTGTCGTTGACGTTGCTGTCCGCTTCCATGACCACCAGCTTCGGGGCGCCCTTCTTGGCGTCCTCGGCGTTGGTGCGGTTCCATCCGCTGCCCGCCACGTCGAGCTGTCCGGACTGCACCGCCGCGATCTGGGTCGAGCGATCGCGGATGATCACAAACTTGATGCCGTCCAGATACGGCCGGCCCTTGACGAAGTAGTCGGGGTTCTTCACGTATTCGACGTACTCACCCGGCTTGTTCTCTTTCAGCTTGAATGGCCCGGTCCCGATGCACTTGTTCTTGAACTCGGCGAGCGGGACGTGGGCCGGATAGACCGGCGAGTAGCCGGAGGCGAGCATCGGGAGCAGCGCGGGCTGCGGCTTCTTGAGCCGGAAGACCACGGTATAGGGATCCGGTGCCTCGATCGCCTCTATATTCTCGTACCAGAGCTTGCGCGGATTGACTTTCAAGCGACCTTTCGCATCCGGTGCGGCGCGCACCATGTCGAAGGTGTACTTGACGTCCGCCGAGGTGAACGGCTTGCCGTCGTGCCACTTCACATCGCGGCGCAACAGGAAGACCAGGTTCCGATGGCCGTCCTGCCAGGACCATTTCTCGGCCAGCTCGGGGATGATCGTGTCGACGCTCTCCTGCTTCTTCGTCGGATCGTAGTAGACGAGGTTGTTGAAGCAGGGACTGGCCTGCTGCACGGTCGCGATGGTGGACTCCTCGTGCGGCGACAGGCTCGGCGTCGCGCTGAGCGGCGACGTGACCAGCACTCCGCCGGGCTTCGGGGCCTGCGACGTGGCGGCGAGCGGCAGGAGCGGCACGGCGATCAGCGCCATCACCGCGGCGAGCGGCCAGAGCGGGCGGAAGCGAATCATGGCAACCTCCTCGAAAATCAGGAAGGGCCGGTGCCCGATCGAGTAGTGGCGCGCAGTATATCGGAGCCCGGAAAGCTCTGCAACGAAACGCGGGGTTCTAGCGCGCGAGCCACGCCCGCAGGAGCAGATGCGGGGGCAGATAGAGGACGAGCCAGAACGAGACGGTGAGCAGCGCGAGGTAGAGCCACGGATGAAGCCGCCGCTGGGGCGCGCCGATTCCGTGGACCCAGTTGACGTTCTCGTCCCGTTCGGTGAGCGCGTAGGTCACCGGCAGCACGATCGCCGCGAGCAGGCTCTGCCACGCCCACGCGCGCCGGTCGTAGCCGAGCCGCGCGACTAACCATAGCAGCCAGATCGGCAGTAGCACGTGGAACAGCGAGAGCGCGCGCAGGTAGCGCGGCAGGGTACAGTCGAACATGTAGGCGCTCATGCCGAACATCGAGTGCCCGGTGAGCAGTCGGCCGAAGAAGTCGGCGTTCCACGCCAGCTCGGGCAGGAGGACCGCGAGCGCCATCGTGCTGGCGAGCAGCGGGCTCTCGAGCCAGACCGCGAGCCCGGACCCGAGCAGCGCGATGTCGGAGAACCAGAGGAAATTCCTCGGACCGTACTGGACCCAGTACACCGGCACCAGCACGGCGAGAAAGAGGGTGTAGGCGAGCTTGATCCACAACGGAATCGACGGGCCGTCCACGCGGGCTAGCCGATGATCACCTTCTCTTCGACCACGAAGGTCTTGTTGGCGCCGATGAACAGCGCGCCGTCGGCGTGGAGGGCGGCCATCTGCGGCGAGGTCAGCGCCCGCTCCATGCTCGCGCGGTCCTCGAACCACAGCTCGGCGATGCCGTCGATCTGCACCGCGGCGGTGGGAATATCGGCGCGTCGGAACTCCTCGACGATGTGCGACTGCACGTAGCGCTTGAGGCCGGGCACCGGGCGGGCCAGCGGCGCGTGGATCTCCAGCCAGTGGCGGGTGAACTGCTCGCGGGTCATGCCGTCCTTGCGGGTGAGCAGCGAGATGCGCTTGATCATGCGCCGAGCCCGGGCCCGAGACTGGGATTGATCCGCTTGAACACCGCGGGCGAGCCGGCGTCGAGGCGCATGTGGTGCCGCACGCGCCGCGTCCACGGGTTGGCGTCGCGCACCCGGTTCCACGGCTCGCTCTCCGGCACGTCGTGCCGCTCGAACTCGTAGACCGTCAGGTACTTCGGCTGGCCGTCGACGGCCATGAAGCGGCGGGCCCGGATCACTCCCGGCACCGTGAGGTAGTCCGGCACGTAGACCCAGTTGTACCAGTCGTTCCACTCCTCCTCCATGTGGGCCGGGATGTCCATGCGCCCCATCTGCAGATAGGGCGACGGGCCCATGGTCAGCTCCACCGGGTTCGTGCGCGCCGGGAAGATCTGGCGGTAACCGTTCAGCAGGTAGTTGCGACCGACGTGGCCGCCGGAGGACTGCTGGCGCCGCGCGGAGGGCCGGAAGCGGACCTCGTCGAGGAAGGCGGCCGTCCGGAGCACGCTCACGTCCTCCAGCTCGTACATCGCCAGATACTTCGGCCCGCCGCGCAGGGCCTCGTAGCGCGCGGCGGAGAGAAACCCGGGGACCTTCGAGAGTCGATCGAGGTGCTCCTCGTCGTACCAGCGGTTGAACTCCGCCTCGTGCTGCGGGTCCACGTCGGTCCACAGCATCAGCAACCCGGTGCCGCGCGTCTTCGCCATCCGATCCTCCCCGATCCCTGACGGTGATCCTGCCGGCCTTGACTGGACGACCGGCGTCGCGCAGGATCGGCGGCGGTCGACGAGAACGCGCCGACGATACGGCAGGGTGAGGAGACACGCAACCGCGGCGCGAGGGAGGAACGCATGGCACTGCTCGACGGCAAGGTGGCGGTGGTGACGGGCGGCGGCACGGGGATCGGGCGGGCCGTCTCGATCGGCCTCGCCGCCGCGGGCGCCCGCGTCGTGGTCAACGACTACGGCGTCAGTGTCGACGGCCTCGATCCCTCCAGCGAGCCCGCGAACTCGGTGGTGGCCGAGATCCGGAAGGCGGGCGGTCAGGCGGTGGCCGCCGCGGACAGCGTCGCCACCATGGCGGGCGGCCGGGCGGTGGTGGACCTGGCGCTGAAGGAGTTCGGCGACCTCCACGTGCTGGTCTGCTGCGCGGGGATCCTGCGCGAGCGGATGATCTTCAACATGAGCGAGGAGGAGTGGGACGCGGTCATCGCGGTACACCTCAAGGGCCACTTCACCGTGATGCAGCCCGCGACCCGTCACATGCGCGAGAAGAAGGCCGGCAGCATCGTCACCTTCACCTCCACCGCCGGCCTCGAGGGCAGCCCGGGCCAGCCGAACTACTCGGCGGCCAAGGAAGGCATCGTGGGCCTCACGCGCTCGACCGCGCTGGCCATGGCGAAGTACGGAGTGCGCTGCAACGCGATCTCCCCCACCGCCGACACGCGCATGACCCAGCGCCTGCCCGGGGAGCGTCGCGGCGCGGCCACCGCCACGCCGCCCGAGGCCATCGCCCCGGTCGTCACCTTCCTGGCCAGTGATCGCGCGCGGCACATCACCGGCCAGGTGATCGGGGTGCGGGGCGCCGAGGTGAGCGTGTACTCTCACCCGGCGCCGATCCGTACGGTCAGCGCGCCCGGTGACTGGACCGCCGAGCACCTGGCGGACGTGTGGGAGCGCGCTCTCGGCCAGGACCGGCTGCGCCGGCTCGACTCGATGAAGATTCCGTGGCCGCCGGCTCCGGCGTGACGGGCCCTTCGGTCAAGAGTGCCATCAGTGCGCGAGTCGCCCCGCTCAAGTAGCCCCGGCGGCGGTGCACGAGCACCACCGGCACCGCGAGGCGCATGGCGGCGATGTCGAGCGCGCGGAGCGTGCCCAGCCGCAATTCCTCCTCCACAGCGCTCGCCGGCATCAGCCCGAGCCCGAAGCCTGCCTCGACCAGCCGCTTCTGGGCGGTGAGGCTGTCGATGGGCACGATCTCGGCCTCGGACAGCCCGAGCGCGGCCAGCCGCTGGGCCAGCAGCTGCGCGTACGATTCGCCGGATGAGCCCTGCCGCAGCGGGAAGGCCACCCAGGGCTCGCCCGCGAGCATCGGGGTGCTGGGCCGCCGCGCCGAGGCGAGCCGGTGCGTCGGGGCGCACACGGTGACCAGCGGCTCCTCGTACAGGCGCACCGACACCAGATCGGGGTCAGGATCCGGGAAGTAGCGCAGGCCGAGCACCGCGTCGCCCCGGCGAACCAGCGCGCTGACCTCGCGGCTGAGGGCGGTGCGCAGCGCCAGGCGCACGTCCGGGTGCGCCCGGCGGAAGCGCTGCAGGCGAGCGGTGAGCGCGGTGCTGGCCAGCGTGCCCACCAGCGCCACCGTCACGCTGCCGCGGTCGGTCTGCTCGAGCGCCCGCACCGCCTCGACCCCGTCGCGCATGGAAGCCAGCAGCGCCTCGGCGTGGGGCAGGAACGCGCGGCCGGCCTCGGTCAGGCGCGCTCCGCCGCTGGTGCGGTCGAACAGCGGTCGCCCGATCTCCCGCTCGAGCAGGTCCAGGCGGCGGCTCACCGCGGGCTGCGAGAGGTGCAGCGCGGCCGCCGCGCGGGTGAAGCCGCCGCGCCGCACGATGGCCACGAAGGTCTCGACCTGGTCGATCTCCACGGGGCCATCACGATAGCTGATGGCTCCCAGACTGTCTATGCATTGGACACATCGGGCGCCCGGGCCTACGCTCCGGAGCCAAGGGAGGACCACCCATGGCCACCGGCGACGAGTTTCTCTCCGAGGAGATCCAAGCATACGGCGCGTACGTCTGCGGGCGACCCGCGGGCGGTGGTGACGTCCGCCGCGCCGGCGCGAGCATCACGAGGACCGCGAAGCAGCTGGGACTGCGGAACGAGTGGGAGGCGGCGGCGCCGGCCGAGCGCGAGTCGTTCGCCTTCGTCCGGGCCGAGCGGGCCACCCCCGCCGACATCGCGGACGACGATGTCGCGCAGGCCCGGTGGCTGATCCACGTCTGCTCGAAGCAGGTCCAATCGGTCGACGCGCTCTGCGACGAGGCCGCGAAGGCCCTGGGCGGCGTCGCGCACCTCAAGATCCTCCGCGGCGTGATCCGCCCGCGCAACTACACCGGCGCCGCGATGGCGAACTGGGCCTACGGCCGGCAGGTCGTGCAGCAGCCGGGGCCCGCGATGCCGAACGCCTTCTTCGTGCCCATGAGCAAGACGCCCGAGTGGTGGCGCAAGAACTGGATGGAGCGCCACACCTACTTCCTGCCACGCTACGACGACGCCGGCCGCATGATCAACGAGGGCCACGCCCTGGCCACCGAGGCCGGCATCGCGTGCCTGCTGCGGCGCACCTACAAGAGCGAGACGCAGCCGCCGGCCGTCGGCCAGTACGACTTCCTCACCTACTTCGAGTGCGCCGACGAGGCAATCCCGGTCTTCCACCAAGTCTGCGCGGCGCTGCGCGACGTGAAGCAGAACCCGGAGTGGCGCTTCGTCCGCGAGGGCCCGACCTGGCAGGGACGCCGCGTGCCGACCTGGGACGCCCTCTTCGAGTGATCGGCCGGACTCAATAGGGGCAGGATCCGCTTGACGCCTCGCTTCGCCGACTCCTAGGCTCGGCACAGGGAGGTGCCGACCATGCGAGCGTTCGAGCCGGGGCTGATCGCGTCAGCGGGGAAGCGCTTCGTTGCAAGGACCGCGGTGGCGGCTCCCCGCCCTTCCGCGGATTCCCCGACCGAGCGGCGCAAGCGCTGGCTGGCCCGAAACCTGACGCGGGACCGCGCGCGCGCCGCTGCGTTCGAGGCCGACGCGCACGGCATCCCGCGCCGGCCACCGGAGACGGTGCGCAGCCTCGCCCTTGAGCGGATCATCGGCAGCCCGGATCTGCTCGACATCAACTACCTCGAGCTAGCCATCGCGGTGGGGCGCGCGGTGTGCCGGCTCCGCCTCGGCGACGGGGCGGCCACCGGCGTCCTGGTGGGCCCGCAAGCCTTGATGACCAACAACCACGTCATCGACTCCGCGCCGGCCGCCCGGGCGGCGGTCGCACAGTTCGACTACCAGGACAACCAGGCCGGCGAGCTCCTGCCTGCCCAGACCTACGAGCTCACCCCGGAGCTGTTCTTCGTCACCGATACGACGCTCGACTTCACGCTGGTGGGAGTGGCTCCGACATCCTCGCAGGGGCGGCCGCTGGCCGCCTATCCCTGGCTGCCCCTGATCGGCCAGCTGGGGAAGGCCGATCTCGGCGATCCGGTGAACATCATCCAGCACCCGCGTGGGGGGCTGAAGCAGATCGCGCTGCGCAACAACCAGATCATCGACATCCCGGAGGGAAAGCGCGACTTCCTCTACTACACCACCGACACCGAGCCCGGCTCCTCCGGCTCCCCCTGCTTCAACGACCAGTGGGAGCTCATCGCGCTGCACCATTCCGGAGTGCCGCGCATGCGGAACGACCAGATCCTCAAGAAGGATGGAACGCCGTGGCGCGAGGGGATGGACGACCCGGCTCTGATCGACTGGATCGCCAACGAAGGGGTGCGCGTCTCCGCCATCGTCGACGCCCTCCGCGTGGTGGCCCTGCCCGTGAGTCAGCAGGCTCTCCGGGACCGGATGCTGAGCGAGACCGCCCCGAATCCGGTGGAGGTGGCGCGCGCCCAGGGCGCCGTCGGGCCCGCGATCGACGGGACCGAGCCGGGAGGCTCCGCGCGATCCGCCTCGATCACGGTGCCGTTGACGATCACGGTGTCGCTCGGTGGTGCGACGGCTCCGGCCCTCACGATCGCCGCGCCCGCGCGGCCGGGCCTGGGGGAGCCTGTGGCCACCGGCGACGTCCGGATCACCGAGGCGGTGGTCATCGACCCGGACTGGACGAACCGCAAGGGCTACGATCCGCACTTTCTCGGGGTCGAGGTGCCGCTGCCCATCCTCTCCGCCGCCATAAAGGCGAAGACCGTCGAGGTGCTGCCCGAGTTCCGGAAGGGGAACGACAAGTACACGCTGCACTACCATCACTACTCGCTGGCCATGCACAAGCAGCGGCGCTTCGCATGGTTCACGGCTGCGATCATCGACGGCGACCACCGGTTCTCGCTGCCCGATCGCGACGACAAGTGGTTCATCGATCCGCGGATCGACCCGGCCACCCCGCCGAAGTTCCAGTGCGGCGAGGAGCTGTACGCCACCGCCAGCACCGATCGCGGCCATCTCACGCGCTACCTGGACGTGGCGTGGGGCGCTACCCGCGCGGAGGCGATCGCGGCCACCAACGATACCTTTCACTTCACCAACTGCTGTCTTCAGCTGTCTGGCTTCAACCAGGGCAAGAGCCGCTGGCAGGGACTTGAGATCTACCTGCTGGAGAACAAGGCGCGCAAGGAGAAACGCCGGATGGCGGTCATGACCGGGCCCGTTCTCGGCAAGCACGATCCGGTGTACCGCAACCCGCACATGAGCTACTCGATCCCGGTGCCGCTGGAGTTCTGGAAGGTCTGCGCCCTTGAGCGTGCCGACGGCACCCTGTCGGTGACCGGCTTCGTGCTCGGCCAGCAGGACATCACGAGCCTGCCCGGCTTCGAGGAGAAGTTCGATGTGATCGCGGCCCAGGTCACCCTCGCGGACATCGAGCACCGGACCGGGCTGAGCTTCGGCGCGCTCAAGCAGCACGACCACTTCGCGGCGGGCGGCGCCCCCGGAACCCTCGAGGTCGACCGTCCGGAGGGCCGCCAGAAGATCCGACCGCTCAGCACGTTCGACGACATCCTCGTCTGACCGCGGACGGCCGACGCGCCCTCGCCCGTGTTGACAAGCGGCGGCGGTACGGTACAGATAGGCGACCAACTTTCGGCCCTTCGTGGCAGCGCGAGCAGTTCACCGTGGTCTCCTTGTGGTTTCGTCACCCGGCTCTTCTTCGATCACCGGTGATCCCGTCCAGATCTCGAGCGTCCGCCCGGAGGAGTTCGAACCGGGAGCCGGCTGAGGCGATCCCGTGATCAGCGAGAGCGCGATGGCCAGCGCCGCGGCGAGCAGGAGCGAGCTCACGGGGAACAGCAGCAGGAGCCGCAGCCCGTCTTCGTGGCGGGCAGTAGCTCGCTCCCGCTCCTCCCGGGATGGACCGGTCAGGGTCAGGCCAACGGGCCGCAGCGTGTTCACCGGAGCCTCGCTCACGGCCGATGCGCCCAGTAGCTCTCGAGCGCGTCGCAAAGGCGCTCGCACCAGTACCCGCCCT
This sequence comes from Candidatus Methylomirabilota bacterium, assembly GCA_035259825.1. Taxonomy (GTDB): domain Bacteria; phylum Methylomirabilota; class Methylomirabilia; order Rokubacteriales; family CSP1-6; genus CAMLFJ01. Next base: position 18,699 of record DATFWA010000210.1, read on the forward strand.
GCGCGATGCCCAGAAATCCGCCCAGCACTGCCGCCGCCGTGGTCGCCGCGTATCTCATCGCGCCTCTCCCCGGGGCGCCTGCAATGGGTCTTCGCCGCGCTGCGGCGTGTGCAGATGGACCCCTCGCGGAGCCTGAGGGGGGTCGTTATCTGCCGCGAGTACCTCGGGTCGGCCGGTCAGCGTGAGCAGGCCGAGCGTGAACGTCACCAGCGCCACCATCCGTCCCAGCTTCATGTCCGCCTCCTCGGGTGATTCATCGCGTCCAAGGGGTGGTCAACGCAATGTGTATGCCCGGGAAGATCCGTCAATAAATCAGGCACGTCCGGGACGGACTGGGTGGTCAAAACTGATCAATCACATGATCAATTCACCGGCGGGGCGCGCCATTGACCACCGAGTAGGGGCACCGACCGGGCGGCCGGCGGATGTGCTTATCTGCCGGCAGGGCGCCCCGCCGGGTCAGAACACCCAGCGCTTGCGGCGCTTGTAGAACTTCACCTCGCGGAAGCTCTTGCGACGGCCGGCCTCGCTGAGGCCCAGGTAGAACTCCCGGACGTCGTCGTTGCCGCGAAGCTTGTCGGCCGGGCCGTCCAGGACGACCCGGCCGTTCTCCATGATGTAGCCATAGTCCGCGATGCCCAGCGCGATCTGGGCGTTCTGCTCGACGAGGAGGAACGTGGTCCCGCGCTCCTGGTTGATCTTCTGGATGATCGCGAAGATCTCCCGCACCAGCAGCGGGGCCAGGCCGAGTGACGGCTCGTCCAGCAGGAGCAGGCGCGGCTTGGCCATCAGCGCGCGCCCGATCACCAGCATCTGCTGCTCGCCGCCCGACAGATAGCCGGCCAGCTGCTCCCGCCGCTCGATCAGCCGCGGGAAGTACTCGTAGATCATCTTCATGTCGCGGCGGACACCATCGGGATCCCGCCGCGAGTAGCCGCCGATGCGCAGGTTTTCCTCGACGGTCATGCTCTCGAGGACCTTGCGGCCCTCCATCACCTGCACGATGCCCTGCCGGCAGATCACCTCGGGATCCCGCCCGTCGATCCGCTTTCCCATGAACTCGATGCTGCCGTCGGTGACCGCGCCGTCCTCGGTCTTGAGCAACCCCGAGATCGCCTTCAGCGTCGTCGTCTTGCCCGCCCCGTTGGCGCCCAGCAGGGCCACGATCTGCCCGTCCGGCACCTCGAGCGACAGGCCCTTGAGGACCAGGATGACGTCGCTGTAGATGACCTGGACGTTGTTCAGTCGCAGCATCTACTTCCCGATCCACTTCATGTCGCGATCGACGGAGACTTCCTTCAGCTGCACGATCTTGCCGCCCTTGACCTGCACGAGGCGCGCCCGGTTGGTGGGTCGATGGTCCTCGTTCGTGTAGGTGAACGGCGGGGTGAGACCCCACGTGTCGAAATCCTTCAGGCTTTCCAGGGCCTTCTTGATCGACTCCCCGCTCAAGTCGTTACCGGCCCGTTTCATCGCCTCCACCGACACGATGACCCAGAGCCAGCCCCGCATGTAGGGCGAGGCGTGCGCGTCGCTGCCGTGGGCCTTCTGGTGGAACTCGGTCAGCGTCTTCATGCCGGGCACGTTCTCACCCCAGTACGCGACGTCCTGAATGCCAAGCACGCCTTCGGCCGCGTCGGCGGCCAGTTTCGGGGTGCGCTCGTCGATGCCGTAGTTGTTCACCACGTACTTCGTCTTCAGCCCCAGCTTGTACGAGTCTTTCAGGACCACCGGCACCCACTGGGTGTTGGTGTTGATGTAGGCGTAGTCGGGGTCCTTCTTCTGCATGGTCAGCAGCTGCGACGTCGCGTCGGTGAGGACGGTGGGAATGATCTCCTCGTCCACCAGGTCCACCCCGATCTCCTTGGCGTAGGCCCGCCCCGCCTCGATCGGCGCGCGCCCGTAGGCGTTGTCGGCGTAGATGAAGGCCACGCGCGGCTTCCGGCTGGTGTCCGTCCATGTCTCCTTCACGTAGTTGAGGAAGATGCGGATCTGGCTCGTGTAGTCGATGCCGCCCGGGAAGTTGTACGGCGTCTGGCGCGGATCGGTGAGGTGTCCCGAGTACGAGCCGGAGAGATACGGGATCTTGTCCTTGGTGATGTAAGGGCGTAGGGCCTCGGTGTCCGGCGTCCCGTAGCCGAGCACGAGCACGACCTTGTCGGTCTCGACGAACCGCTTGTAGGCGGCCACCGCCCGCGGGGGCTGGAAGCCGTACTCCACGCTGATCAGCTCGATTTTCTTGCCGTTGACGCCGCCCTTCTCGTTGAAGTACTGCACGGCGTCGATCCGGCCCTGGGCGATGTCCTTGCCCTGGTCGGAGGTGGGCCCGGTGAGGTCCACCAGGTTGCCGATCTTGATGACCCCCTGCGTCTCGCCCGGCGGCGCGCCGAGCGCGACGATGAACAGGGCGACCAGAACGAACCGGATGAAGAGATCACGCACGTGTCTCATAGGTCCCTCCCTCGGAAGCGCGCGATGGTTGGCGCGGGCTCAGTACGCATACGGCCACAGCTTCCAATAGCTGCGGATGCGCAGCCAGATGCGGGCGAGCCCCTGGGGTTCGTACATCAGGAACAGGATCACCGCGAGACCGAAGACGATGTCCCGCGTCGAGGCGATGAGCCCGAAGGCATTCGGGTACACGCCGGTCAGCGACGTCGCACCGAGCTTGAGCACCTCCGGCAGCAGGGTCATGAAGATCGCCCCGAAGATGCAGCCCAGGATGCTGCCGAGGCCGCCGATGATGATCATCGCGAGGTAGTCGATGGCGACCAGCAGGGTGAACGCGTCGGGGAACAGGATGCGCGAGTGGTGCGCCATCAGCCCGCCGGCCACCCCCGCGTAGGCCGAGCTGATCACGAAGGCGAGGAGCTTGTAGCGATACAGGCTCACCCCCATGACCCCGGCCGCCACGTCGCGGTCGCGGATGGCGATGAACGCCCGGCCGACCCGGGTGCGGAAGAGGTTCTTGGCGAAGAAGGTCGCGGGAATCACCAGGGCGAGGACCAGGTAGAAGATTCGGGCATCGGAGTCCAACGGGATGCCGAAGATGGTGGCGGTCGGGACCATGAGCCCGAGTACGCCCTTCGTCACGCTCTCCCAGTGGATGATGCCGTACGAGGTGATGAAGTGCGCGGCGAGGGTGGCGATGGCCAGGTAGAGGCCCTTCAGGCGCAGCGACGGGATGCCGAAGATGAGGCCGAAGCCGGAGGTGATCAGCGCGGCCACCGGGATGGCCAGGTAGAACGGCAGCCCCGCGTGGATCTCGAGGATCGCGGTGGCATAAGCGCCCACGGCCAGGAACGCGGCGTGGCCGATCGAGATCTGTCCGGTGTAGCCCACCAGGATGTTCAGCCCGAGCGCCCCGATGATCGCGATGCCGATGCGGTTCAGGACATCGAGCCAGTACGTAGTGGCGTAGCTGGGTACGACCAGCAGCACGCCGAGCAGCAGGACGATGCCGACGATCGGCACCACCGTGTCGAAGATGCGCTCGTCGGAGCGATAGGAGATGCGGAAGCCCCCGCACTGCATCAGACGCGCTCGATCTCGACCTTCCCGAAGAGCCCGTACGGGCGCAGCATCAGGATGATCACCAGGACCACGAA
>DATFWA010000211.1:0-2369 GCA_035259825.1 Candidatus Methylomirabilota bacterium
GGACGAGCCGACCGTGCGACGCCTCGCCCAGAAGTTCGATCCGCTGTTCATCGTGCCGAAGGGCATCAAGGCGTGGCTCGCCGATCGCGACATCACCCGGGCCGTCGAGCTGGACTGGGGCGAATCTGTGGTGGTCAAAGGGCTGACCGTGGTGTGCACGCCGGCCCAGCACGGCGGCGGGCGTACCGCGATCGACCAGGGGCGCCGGCTGTGGTCGTCGTGGGCGGTGCTGGGATCGAAGCGCTTCTACTTCGGCGGCGATACCGGCTACTACCGCCACTTCAAGCAGATCGGCGACGCCCTCGGGCCCTTCGATCTCGCCGCGCTGCCCATCGGCTCCTACACCCCGCGCGAGATCGCCAAGCCCGTGCACATCTCGCCCGAGGAGGCGATCCAGGCCGCGATGGACCTGCGCGCCACCCACTTCGTCGGAGTCCACTGGGGCACGTTCGCGCTGGCGCGTGAGCCCTACGACGAGCCGCCGCAGCGCCTCGCCGCCGAGATCGAGCGGCGCCATATCGATCCGTCGATCGCCTGGGTGCTCAAGCCCGGCGAGACGAGGCGCTGGTAGCGGCTAGAGCCAGTAGTACGGGAAGCGGTAGTAGTCGTGCAGCCGCGTCTCGTACTCGCGATCCAGCACCGCGTCCGGCCGGTACTCCGGCGCTTCCTGGATCCGCTTCTTCTCGATGTTCATCACTACCGTTTCCTTCTGGGGGACCACGCTACTGATCCAGGCGGTCGAGAGCACCACCTTCTTGCCGGGCAGCCAGCTTCCGGTATCGATCACCAGATAGCGCAGCTTCATCTCCTGGTCATCCACGATCAGGTCGCTGACGCCCCCGATCTCGCCGTCGGTCGCGAGGATCTTGTAGTTGAAGATGTCCTTCAGCGGTCTCAGCATGGCACGCTCCTCTCGCGGTGAGATGGCCAACGAAGGGAGCAACATCCGTGCCCGTGGCCTGCGCCGCTCGGGGCGGCCGCAACATGGGCGCTCGGTGGATCGCGGCGCTCATCGTCCGAGAACGCGGAACGAACTACCGGGTAGTATTGAGAACCTGGCGCACCGCGGAGGCGTCGGACGTCTCGCGGAACCGGCCGTTGCTGAACTCGCCGATCACGCGCCGCCAGAAGCGGATCGCGGGCAGGTTGCGCGGCAGCTCCGAGATCTCCCAGACGCCCGGGAATCGGTCGAAGAGGGCGAGGACCGCGCGGCGCCCGATCCCCCGCCCGCGATGGGCGCGCAGCACGAAGAACTCAGCCATCCGGAAGGCGACACCCGGGCTCACGTGGGGCGACGGCGCAACGTTGACGAGCGCTGCCCCGACCCGCTGGCCGGAGTCGACCAGGATCAGGGGGTAGTCGGCCGGGTCGTCGAGCCAGCTCGGCAGGTGGTCCGGGGTCCAGCGGCCCTGCTCGTCGAGGCGATAGTAGCCGTCGTCGAACTCGGAGAGATCGTGCAGGTAGAACGGATAGACGTTGGTGAGCCACTCCCGATCGGCGGCCGAGCCGCGCGCGTCGCGCAGCACCAGGCTCACGACGTCCGATAGATCGGGCGCGGCCGCCGCGCGGCTGCGCCCTAGCCGCCGCTGGGCTCGTCCACGTCCCGCGCCCCCACCGTGCGATCGCGGTACTCGGCCGGAATCGGCCGGCCCGCGTCGGTGAACGCGCGGCGCACCGCCTCGACGTTGGGACTGAAGATCGTCTTGCGGTTGGTACGAGCCCAGTCGTTGGAGTCGCGGACGCTGGCCAGCGAGCCCTGGAAGCGTGGCATCACGTAGCGGGCGAACAGCTCGTAGCTCCGCAGCGTCTGCTCGCGATTGGCCCACTCGTGGGCGCGGAAGAGCAGCCCGCCGAAGCCGCCGCTCATCTCCTGCAGCCGCTCGATCCCGCGGATCACGGTGCCCGGCGTGCCCACCAGGGTGGTGCCCATCCTCACGCCCTCGCGAAGCGGATCGTCGGCGCGCCCGGGCGGACGGCCGAGGGTGTCCTCGAAGTAGGTCACCGTCTCGTGGCGCTCGCCGCGGTTCACCTCGCGCAGGGCTTGCTCGTCATCGTCGGCGACGTGCACGTTCACCACGAGACGCCAGTGCTTCCGGTCCACCGTCTTGCCGTACTTGGCCGCGGTCTCCTCGGCGATCTTCCACTGCTTGGAGAGAGCCTCGGGACCGCCGGGCAGTCCGGCGCCGATGGAGAGCACGCCCACGCCGTGCTTGCCGGCGGTCATGACCCCGGCCGGGGTGATGGTGCTGGCCACCGCGATCGGGAAGTGCGGGTCGGTGTAGGGCGCCAGGTGCAGCCGCGCCTCGCGCAGCTCGAACCAGTCCGTCTTCATCGTCACCGGATCCTCGCACCGCAGGAGCGCCATGATC
>DATFWA010000212.1:0-11642 GCA_035259825.1 Candidatus Methylomirabilota bacterium
CCGTTGTCGATGTTGACCACCGACACCCCGGGCGCGCACGAGTTCAGCATGGCGAGGAGCGCGGCGATGCCGCCGAGCGAGGCACCGTAGCCCACGCTGGTGGGCACCGCGATGACCGGCCGGTCTACGAGTCCGCCGAGCACGGTGGGCAGGGCGCCTTCCATGCCCGCCACCGCGATGATCGCGTTGGCCTCGTTGAGGCGGTCGAGGTGCGGCACCAGCCGGTGCAGTCCGGCGACGCCGCAGTCGAACAGCCGTTCCACCGCGTTGCCCATCGCTTCCGCAGTCAACGCGGCCTCCTCGGCCACCGGCTGGTCGGACGTCCCCGCGCTCACCACCACGATGAGGCCGACCCCCTCGGAGGGCGCGGGGTTGACCACGACCAGCCGGGCGCTGTCGTGGACCCGGCAGGGCAGCCCGCTCGCGCGGAGCGCCTCGATCACGTCGACAGACGCGCGGGTAGCCAGCACGTTCTCGTGGCCCTCGGCGAGCCGGCGCGCGATGGCCACCACCTGCTCCGGCGTCTTGCCCTGGCAGAAGATCGCCTCGGGCACCCCGTGGCGGAGCGAGCGGTGCACGTCCACGCGCGCGAAGCGCAGGTCCTCGACCGGCAGATCCCGCAGGCGGACGAGGGCCTGCGCGGGTGTCACCGTCCCGCTCGCGACGGCCTCGAGCAGCGCAGCTACTTTTTGCCGATCCACTTGAGCGCCTCGTTGGCGCTGCCGCTGCGGAAGCCCTGCAGGTCGAGGGTCACGTAGAGATATCCCAGCTCGCGGAAGCGCCGCACGATCGCGGTGTGGCGGTCCTCTTGCCACAGCCGCGCCATCTCGTCGGCCGGCAGCTCGATGCGGGCCAGGCGGTCGTGATGGCGCACCCGGAACTGCCGGAAGCCCAGGCCGCGCAGAAACGCCTCCGCCTCGTCGATCTGACGCAGCTTGGCCGGCGTGATGAGATCGCCGTACTGGAAGCGCGACGACAGGCACGCAAAGGAGGGCTTGTCCCAGGTGGGCAGGCCCAGGTCACGCGAGAGCGCGCGGATCTCCTCCTTCCAGAGCGCGGCCTCGATCAGCGGCGCGCGCACGCCGCGGGCCTGAGCGGACTTCATGCCCGGCCGGTGATCGCCGAGGTCGTCCATGTTCGCACCGTAGATGACCTGCGCGGCGCCGGCCTGGCGGGCGATCGGCTCGAGACGCGTGAACAGCTCCTCCTTGCAGTGAAAGCACCGGTCGGGGGAGTTGCGTGCGTACTCGGGCCGGTCCAGCTCGTGGGTGCGCACCACCTCGTGGCGCATGCCCAGCAGCCCGGCGAGTCGACGGGTCTCCTCGAGCTCGGCGGCCGGATAGGTCTCCGAGTCGGCGGTGACCAGCAGCGCGCCGTCGCCCACCGCATCCTTCGCGGCGCGGGCCAGGAAGGTGGAATCCACCCCCCCGGAGAAGGCCACCACCACGCGATTCATGCCGCGGACGATGTCCAGCAGCCGATCGTACTTGGCGGCGAGCGCGGGTTCCTGGTTCATGCGTTCAAGCGAGCATTGGCCCGGCCAGCCGGGCCAGCGGGACGATCGGCCGCGCCCCCACGTGACCGATGACCTCGGCGGCGGCCAGCGATCCGAGTCGTCCGCAGGTGGGCAGGTCGAGCCCCCGGCTCATCCCGTAGAGTACTCCCGCCGCGTAGAGATCGCCTGCGCCGGTCGTGTCCACCACCGCGCTCACCGGATGCGCGACGACTGTATGGACCTTGCCGCCGCCGACCAGCACCGAGCCCTCCGCGCTCCGAGTGAGAGCCGCGAGCTCGCAATGTCCGCGTACGTGCCGGAGAGCGGAGTCGAAATCGGCCACCTGGTACAGGGCGCGGATCTCGGCCTCGTTCGCGAAGAGGATGTCCACGTGGTTCTGGACGAGATCGAGGAACGCCGCGCGGTGGCGGTCGACGCAGAAGGGATCCGATAGGGTGAGGGCGACTTTCCGTCCCGACGCGTGCGCGATGGCCGCCGCCGCGCGAAAGGCCTCCTGGGCATCCGGGGGATCGAAGAGATATCCCTCGAGATAGAGGATGCGACCGCGCGCGATCAGGGCGCGGTCCACGTCGGCGGGGCCGAGCCGCGACGAGGCGCCGAGGAACGTGCTCATGGTCCGCTGGGCGTCCGGCGTGACGAGGATGAGGCACCGCCCGGTGGCCGGGCCACCGGTGGCCCGCGGAGTGTCGTAGCCCACTCCGGTCGCGCGCAGGTCGTGGCCGAAGACCTCGCCGAGCTGGTCGTCGCGCACCTTGCCCACATAGTGCGCGCGGCCGCCGAAGGAGGCCACGCCCACCATCGTATTCGCCGCGGAGCCGCCCGAGACCTCGACGCCCGGGCCCATCGCATCGTAGAGAGCGCGGGCCCGATCTTCGTCGACCAGGTGCATGCTCCCCTTCACCAGCCCCTGGCGGCCGAGCATCGCGTCGTCGGCCTGGCTCAGCACGTCGACCAGGGCGTTGCCGATGCCGACGACGTCGAGGTCGCCCGCGCTAGCCACGACGACGGGCCTTCGCCTTGGGCGGGAAGTAGCGATCGAGGAGCAGCGCGAGGCGCTGCCGCGTGCGCGGCGGGAAGGCGGCGGGATTGGTGATCACCGCGCTCGCCAGCGCGTCGCCGCAGCCCGCGTCGCAGGGCTTGCCCACGCGCGGGATGACCCGCTTCAGCACCACCTTCGCAGTGGCCACGTTCTTCAGCAGGTTCGCCACCACCGCCTCCACGCTGACCGCGGCATGCGTCTCGTGCCAGACGTCGTAGTCGGTGGCCAGGGCCAGCGTGGCGTAGCACAGCTCGGCCTCCCGCGCCAGCTTGGCCTCCGGCATGTTCGTCATGCCGATCACCGAGACGCCCCAGCGGCGGTAGATCTGCGACTCGCCCCGGGTCGAGAACTGCGGGCCCTCGATGCAGATGTAGGTGCCGCCGCGGTGCACGCGGGCGCCCGCCTCGCGGCTCCCCGTCTCCAGCAGGTCGCCGAGCGCGGGACAGACCGGGTCCGCGAGCCCGACGTGGCCCACGATCCCGTCGCCGAAGAAGCTCGAGGTCCGCCGCTTCGTATGGTCGTAGAACTGGTCGGGGATGACGAGGTCCAGCGGGTGGATCTCCTCCTTCATGCTGCCCACCGCGCTGACCGAGATCACCCACCGCACGCCGAGGGACTTGAGCCCGTAGATGTTCGCGCGGTAGTTGATCTCGCTCGGAGTGACCCGATGGCCGCGGCCGTGGCGCGGCAGGAAGACGACGCGACGCTCGCCCAGGCGGCCCGTGCAGTAGGCGTCCGAGGGGTCCCCGAACGGCGTCTTCACGCGGACCCAGCGCACGTCCTCGAAGCCCTCGATCTCGTAGAGCCCGCTTCCGCCGATGATGCCGAGCGCGGGCTCGGACGGCTTCGACGCGCGCGGCGTCGTCACGCGCCCGCCTCGCCGACCAGGCGTCCGTGCGTTCGCTCGCCGCGCGTCTCGCCGACGTCGAGCGTGACCATGCGACGGCCGAGCGAGTCCGGTCCCTCGAACAGCACCTCGACGTAGTTGGACGTGAGCCCGACCAGCAGCCCGCTGGGCTGATCGCGCGCGTCCAGCACCAGGGCCTCGCGCCGCGACCCGGCGAGCCCGCGGCGGAAGGCGAGGCTTTTGTCGCGCCCGAGCCAGCGCAACCGGCCGGCGCGCTCGCGGATGGACGCGGCCGGCACGTGATCGGGCCGTCGCGCCGCCTCGGTGCCGCGACGGTCCGAGTACGGGAAGACGTGCAGGTACGAGAATGGCAGGGAGGCCACGAAGCCGAGCGTGGCCTCGAAGTCCTCCTCGGTCTCGCCCGGATGTCCGACGATGACGTCGGCGCCCAACCCCAGCGCGGGGATGACCGCGGTGAGGCGAGACACCAGATCGCGATACATCCCTGTGTGATAGGGCCGGCGCATCAGCCGCAGGACGCGGTCGCTGCCGCTCTGCAGCGGCAGGTGCAGGTGCGGTGCGACCACCGGCAACGTGGTCACCGCGTCCAGCAGGTCAGGCGTGAAGTAGGAGGGCAGCACCGAGGACAGCCGCAGCCAGCGGAGCCCGTCGATCTCGGCCAGGCTCCGCACGAGCGCGGCCAACGACGTGCGCGGGTAGAGATCCCAGCCGTAGTGGCCGATGTCCACGCCGGTCAGCGTGATGTCGAGGTAGCCCGACTCCACCAGGCTGCGAACCTGGTCGATCACCACCTTCGCCTCCTGGCTCCGGCTGCCGCCGCGAGCGGCCGGCACGATGCAGAAGGCGCAGCGGTGCTGGCAGCCGTCCTGGACCTTCACGAAGGCGCGCGAACGCCCGGCCATGCGGGCGAAGGGAGCGACGGGCACCGTCCGGACGGCGGCGATATCGCCGACCTCGATGGCCGGCCGCGGCCGCTTGACCAGCGAGCCGAGCATGTCGGGCAGACGGTACTTCTCGTGATTGCCCACGACCAGGTCCACGCCCGGGATGGCGGCGACCGTGCCCGGATCCGTCTGCGCGTAACAGCCCGTGACGACCAGGAACGCGCCCGGGTGCTCGCGAGCGACGCGTCGGATGATCTGCCGGTCGGAGAAGTCGGCGCGTCCGGTGACCGTGCAGGTGTTGACCACGTAGACCTGCGCGACCTCGCCGGCGGGAACTACGCGGAAGCCGCTCCGCTCCAGGAGCGCCCCCATCTCCTGAGACTCGACCTGATTGAGCCGGCAGCCGAGGGTGCCGAGGGCCACGGTGACCGGGGCGGTCACGCGGTGACCTCCTCGCGAAGCTGGCCGCAGGCCGCGCCGATGTCCTCGCCCTTGCTCCACCGGATCGTCGCGGTGATGCCGTGCTCGAGCAGGAGGGCCTGGAAGGCGAGGATGCGCGGCAGGGGCGGCCGGCCGAAGCCCGAGCCCTCCCAGTCGTTGAACGGGATCAGGTTGATCTTGGCGCGAATGCCCCGGAGCAGGCGCACGAGCCGCCGAGCGTCCTCCACGGCGTCGTTGACCCCGTCGAGCAGCACGTATTCGAAGGTCATCCGCTGCCGGAATGGCAGCGGGAAGCGCCGGCACGCCGCCAGAAGCTCCTCGATCGCGAAGCCGCGGTTGACCGGCATGATCCGGTCGCGGATCTCGTTGCTTGTGGCGTGTAGCGAGATCGCGAGGTTGACCTTGAGGTTCTCTTTGGCCAGCCGCTCGATGCCGCTCACCAGCCCCACCGTCGAGACGGTGATGCGACGGGGCGAGAAGCCGAAGGCCCGCGGGTCGGTGAGCAGCCGCAGCGACTTCACGGTCGCCGCGTAGTTGGCGAGGGGCTCGCCCATGCCCATGTACACGATGTGGGTGATGCGGTCCCCCGGGGCGAGCCCGCGGCGCGCCACCATCACCTGCCCGACGATCTCACCGGCGCTCAGATTGCGCTCGAGGCCCATGGTGCCGGTAAAGCAGAACGCGCAGCCGAATCCGCAGCCCACCTGGGTGGAGACGCAGAGGGTGAGTCGGTCCCCGTCCGGCATGAGAACCGACTGCACGCGCGCCCCGTCGGCGTAGCGCAGCACCAGCTTCTGGCTGCCGTCCTGCGAGGGCGTGCGCCGCTCGACCTCGGGCAATTCCACCCGCACCGAGGCGGCGAGCGCGGCCCGGAAGTCGCGAGGCAGATCGGACATGGCCTCGACATCGACCACGCCCTTGGTGAAGATCCAGCCCGAGAGCTGGCGGCCCCGGTAGCGTGGAGCGCCCAGCGATTCGGCCAGCTCCTCCATCTCGGCGGGGGACAGATCGAGCAGATTCGTCGATGACATACGCACCGACGAATATTAGCACAGGGGTCGGAGACCAACGGCCGGCCCGAGGCGTCCGGTCCCTTCTACGTCGAGCGGCTCAGCGGTGGCTGCGGCGTCCTACCGCCGCCAGCTCCAGAGCAGTCTCCAGACCAGCCGTACCGCCATGTCCCCCGTGTTCATCCACCAGCGTTCGCGCATGCCTCAGTCTCTCACGAGTCGGTTTCCGCCGCCGCGAGGACATGCGCCTTGCCCGGCTTCGAGGCCATCGCCTATACTCGGGCGTCGAAGCGAAGGAGGAGATGCGCGAGATGGCAATCCTGGAACCAGACTTGAGGTCGGCGATCTTCGGCTATCTTGTCTTCGTCACCGCGCTCCTCATGACCGTCATCGTCTCGTCGGGATCCATCGCCCGCTCCACGTTCATCGTGAGTGTGCTGGCCGTGTCCCTCCCCGCCCTCATCGCGTGGCTCTACATCGAATCTAGCGGCTGGATGGGACCGGAGCCGATGTGCCGGATCGTGCGGGGCGTAGTCGTCGCGATCGCGCTGACGTGCAGCCTCGTCGGATTCCTCGCGACCATCTGGTCGTTCTCGCGCCTCGGCGCGTTCCTGGTGCTCGTCCAGATCCCGCTCTGGTACCTCGCGATCAGCGCGGTGGCCTATATCCGCGACGAGGCGGAGCCCGGCACGTGATCCCCACGTGGTGCGTGGGCGAGGAGCGCCCGTGAGCAAGGCCCGGGGCCGTGCGAAGAGAAAGCCGCCCATGAAGGCGGTGTCGCGTCGCATCATGGCCGAGATGCGCGCCATGAGTCGCGCCAGCAGACCGCTGAGCCTTGCCGACGCCGAGTGGCGCGCCTTGAACGCGGGCCCCCGGCGGCGCCGGACGCGACGCTTGGCGTAGGTCCTCGCCGCTCCATCTTCACATCCTGTAAACATCCTCCCGGACGAGGTAAGCACAGACCCGTCGCGCCATGAGTTTTTCGGTCGGACGGCGCACCGAGTCTTCTCGATCAATCTGAGCCTGGCGTCGGGCGCGACGACCTTTCACGTGTTCGGCGCCCCAGGCAGTGATCCCACCGGGTTGGTGAGCCTCGGGCTGTTCTTCAACGGCAACAACTCGACGCCGGGGCTGGTGGGCGTCAGCGGGACCAACGGCCCCGGAACCGGGGTCGTGACCGCGTCGACGTCGAATAGCGTCAGTCTATCGTTCGGCAGCGCGACCAACCCGCAGTCGTTGAGCTTTGTCGACGGGGCGACGACGGTGAAGTTGACGAGCTTCGCGTGGAACTCCGAGTCGTTGACCGAGGATCGCGTCTCGGCGTTCAACAACGAGCCAGGCGGGTCGCCCGATCTCTTCGGGAGCTTCACCGTCGAGGTCTCGCCGACCCTGCAGCCGGTGCCGGAGCCCGCCACGCTTCTCCTGGTCGGCTCGACGCTCGCGGGGGCCGGTCTAGCTGGCTGGCGTCGTCGAAACACGAGCCGGGCGAGCTGATAGTCCGCCACCGTCCGTGGCGGCCCACAACCCACAGAATGTGTGGGTCGGTCGTGGATAACCCCGTGGGCCGACGATCGTTCGTCGAGAGATTTCAGATACTAGGAGCGCTTCGCCGCTCCGGCGAGCACCGGCCCGTCGCGCGTTACTGGAGACTCGCCTCGTGGAGCAGGAGCCACTGGTCCGCGCGCGGCGTCCAGGTCACGCGGTCGCGCGTCGCGTAGATGTCGACCTGCTGCAGGAGGAAAATCCACGTGGCGTCCTCGACCATGGCGCGCGCCAGATCCGCGTAGATCTTCTTGCGCCGCGCCGGGTCCATCGTCGAGCGGCCCACGTCGAAGAGCGCGTCCACTTTGTCGTTCTTGTAGTAGAGGCCGCGGCCCTTCGACGAGACCAGGTTGTACAGCTCGTCGCCGTCCTGCATCGGACCGCCGAGTCCGAGCAGGTAGGCGTCCTGGAACTGCTTGCCCAGGTAGCGCTTGAAGTAGGCGCCCCACTCCGCCACCTGCACGCGCGGCTTGAAGCCCACCTTCTGCCACTGCCCGCCCAGGGCCTCCGCGATCTCCTTGTCGCCCTGGTAGCGCCCGGCCGGCGCCTCCAGCGAGACCTCGAGCCCGTCGGGATAGCCGGCCTCGGCGAGCAGGCGGCGGGCCCGCCCCGGATCTGGCTGGTACCCCTTCACCGACGGATCGAAGCCGAACATTTGCGGCGTGAACGGTCCGTCCATCCGTCGTCCGTTGCCGTCGAGCACGCTCCGGACCAGAGCGTCCACGTCGGTCGCGTAGTTCAAGGCCTGGCGCACCCGCACGTCGGAGAGCGGCTTCCTGAAGGCGTTCAGCCCGAGGTAGATGATCCACGTGCTCGGCACGCGCTGGACTCGGATGCCGCCGACGCGCTCGAGCTCGCCGGCCAGGTTGGGCGGCAGCGTGTCGATGAGGTCCACCTCGTTGTTCCGGAGCGCGGCCGCGCGCGTGAACGGCTCCGGGATCGGCTTGAAGACGATACGGCGAACGCGCGGGGCGCCGCGCCAGTGGCGGTCGAAGGCCTCGACCACCAGGCGATCGTCTTTCACCAGCTCGACGAAACGGAACGGACCGGTGCCGACCGGTCGCAGGGCCAGCCCCTGGTTGCCCTTCTCCGCGGTGTACTTGGGCGGCACGATCGGGAAATCGACCAGCCGGTTCAGCAGCGGCGCGTAGGGCTGGCGGAGCACGAGGTTGACGGTGTGGTCGTCGACGACGTCGATCCGCGCGACCTCGCCCACGTTGGCCCGGTTCGGGGACTTCTGGTTGGGATCGAGCACGCGCTCGAACGTGAAGCGGACCGCCTCGGCGTTGAACGGCTCGCCGTCGTGGAAGACGACGCCTCGCCGGAGCTTGAGCTGCACCGTGAGGTCGTCGAGCGCCTTCCACGATTCGGCGAGCTGGGGAACGATCCGGTTGTCGGCGTCGCGGCCGACCAGCGAGTCGAACATGCTCACGCCGACCTTGGCCCGGATCGACGACAGGTTCATGGTCGGGTCGAGGTTCTCGGGCGTCCACGGGAGCGCCACCCGCAGGTCGCCTGCGGCCTGCGCCCGCGCCGCGCCCGGCGCCCCGAGCGCGAGCAGCAGGACGAGCGCGCAGCGGCCCAGCGTCCCGCGCCGGCTCATCGCGGGGCCTTCACCGCGGTGAGGACCGCGGACAGATGCGCCTCCGGAGTGGCCAGCGGCAGGACACAGCCCGGGCCCACGAGGATGCCGCGGCCGCCGGTCTGGACGATCGCGTCGCGGGCTTCCGCGGCGGCGGCATCGGCCGGCCCTCGCAGGAGCGTCCGGCCTTCGCCGAGGCCGCCGACGAGCCCGCCCGTGAAGCGGGTGTGGGCGTCACCGAGACTCGGCGCAGTGAGCCGGTCGTGCCAGTTGATCGCGTGGACCGGCAACCGGGCCGCCTGGTCGAAGTAGACGTCGCGGCCGTGCACGTGCAGGAGCGTGAACGTCGAGTTGGCCGCCACCGTCTCGAGCATGCGTCGCATCCGGGGCCGCTCGAAGCGCGACCACTCCTCGGCGGTGACCACCTCGGGGGTGGCGGCCTGGGTCGCGAAGAAGAGGCCGTCCGCCCCGGCGGCGAGCGCGGCCTGCGCGTGCCGAGCCATGGTCTCGGTAATCGCGTCGAGCGCCGGCTCGACCGCAGCGGGGTCTTCGCGAAGATCGGCCACCGCGCGATCCCCGGCCAGCTTGCGCGCCACCGTGAGCGGCGAGAAGAGCGTGTGCAGGATCGGCGCGTCGTCCGATCGGCCGCGCGCGATCAGCCTCACCGCTTCCAGCTCGCGCCCGAGCGCTCCCGCTCCCGGGTCGAGCGAGTGGATCCGGCTCCAGTCGGCGCGGCTCTCCACCGCGTGCTTCGTGCACTGCTTGGCTCCGTTGGGCGAGCCCTGGTAGGCCACCCGGCAGCCCCAGTCCTCCACGCAGTACACGCCGCTCGACATCACCTTCACGAAGTCGAGGTCCCAGCGGCGCTGGAACGCGAGCATAGCCTCCGCGAGCCCCGCCGCGGTGTGATCGACGTCGGGGACGTGCCGCCAGAACGAGACCGGAGGACGATCGACGGGCTCCCGGCGGAGCGCGGCCATCACGCGTGAGCGCTTGTCCATGACGCGGCGAAGTCTACCACGCCCGTCGAGCGGCCCCGCCGCCGGCCTCGGCGCGACCGTGGCTTTTGTGCCGAGGGAACTTCCGGGACGCGGTATGGTCTAAGCGTGCGAGAGGCGGAGGCAGGCGATGCGCCGCGCTTCCTCGACCGGCTGCGGGCCGGTGAGGCGTCCGCCTTCGAGGAGCTCGTGACCACGTACCAGCATCGCGTGTTCGGGGTGGCGCTGCGGATGCTCGGCAACGCGGCGGAGGCCCAGGACGTGGCCCAGGAGGCCTTCCTCCGCGCTCACCGGGCGCTCGGCGATTTTCGAGGCGACGCCAAGCTGTCGACCTGGCTCTACGCCATCACCTCGCGGCTCTGCCTCAATCGCCTCGCTTCCGGTGAGCGACGGCTCGTGCGACAGGGCGAGGAGACGCTGCTCCGGCTCGCCGACGACCGCCGGCGGCCGGACGCCGCGCTCGAGCGGAGCGAACTGGAATCGGCGCTGGCGAGAGCGATCGCCGAGTTGCCTGAGGAGCGGCGCATCGTGGTGGTGCTGCGCGACATCGAGGGCCTGGCCTACGAGGAGATCGCCCAGGTGCTCGATCTCGAGCTCGGCACCGTTCGCTCGCGCCTGCACCGGGCTCGCGCGGACCTGAAGGCCAAGCTGGAGCGTTTTCTTTCATGACCTGCGAAGACACGCGAGAGTCGCTGTCGGCTCTGCTCGACGAGGCGCTCACGCCGGCCGAGCGGCGTGCGGTCGAGGCGCATCTCGAGGGCTGCGCGGAGTGCCGGCGCGAGCTGGATCGGCTGCGCCAGACGGTCGCGCTGCTCCACCGGGTGACCCCCGCGCACGCCCCGGTCGGCTTCGTCGACCGCGTGGTGACCGCCGCGCAGCCGAAGCCTTGGTACCGCCGCGTGGTCTCCACCGTGTTCTTCCCGCTCTCGGCCAAGCTCCCGGTCGAGGCGACCGCCCTCGTCATGGTGGCGCTGCTCGCGGTGTACACCTTCGAGCGCACGCCATCGCTGCAGCAGGCCGCGCGACAGGAGGCGCCGTCGTCCTCCGACCGTGTCGAGCGGCCGGCCCCGCTCGGTGACGAGCGCAAGGAGAAGGAGCCGGCGCCGGCGCTGCGTGGCGATCCGTCTCTGGCCCTGGGCGCCCGCCGCGGGGAGCAGCGACGGGACGCGCCGGTTGTGCGCGAAAGCAAGCCGCCCGCCGAGGGCGCACCCGCGGCCAGCCCGCCGCCTGCCGCCCCGGCTCCGCCCGCCGCCCCCGCCCCGGCGGCATCTCCGGCGCCAGCGCCGCCTCCGCCCGCGGCTCAATCCAGCGAGGCGCCGACGGCTCCCCGAGGCGAGGCGCCGCCGATGTCGAAGACCGATACTCCGGCCGCCAGGTCCGCGGGCCCCACGGAGAACGTGACCGGCGCACCGCGGTCGGAGGCCGATGCCCGCCGCCAGGCGCTCGATCCCGCGGGCGGCTCGAGCCGCATGGCGCCGGCCGCGCCGGGCGTCGCGGCCAAGCGCGCGCAGCCCTCGGCCGACGTCGTGGCGCGCGTCTCGGTGACGGATCGCGACGCGGCCGAGCGCGACCTGGCCCGGCTTATCGCCCAGGTGGATGGGCGCCAGACGCAGCGCCGACGCGAGGACGACGCGACCGTTGTCGAGGCCCTCATCCCCCAGGCGCGCTACGCCGAGTTCTCCCAGTCCCTCGCGGCCATCGGGCCCTGGCGCGTCGAGGCCGAGCGTCCCGACCTGCCCAGCCAGGTCCACGTCATCCTGCG
>DATFWA010000213.1:0-3007 GCA_035259825.1 Candidatus Methylomirabilota bacterium
GACTTCGTGCGGCGGGTCAGCCAGGTGGAAGCGGAGCGCGCCCCGAGCCGCCACGGCTTCGCGGAGGCGGTGGCGCGTCATCTCTACAAGCTGATGGCTTACAAGGACGAGTACGAGGTGGCGCGGCTGCACCTCGACGCCGCGGTATCCGCGCGGCTGCAGGCGAAGTTCGGTCCGAAGATCCGTACCTACTGGCACTTGCACCCGCCGCTACTCCGCGCGCTCGGCCTCAAGAAGAAGCTGCGGCTCGGGGCCTGGTTCACGCCCGCCTTCCAGCTGCTGCGAGCGCTGAAGGGGCTGCGGGGCACCGCCTTCGACCCGTTCGGCCACGCGGAGGTGCGGCGGGTGGAGCGGGCGCTGATCGGAGAGTACCGCCAGCACATCGAGACCGCGCTGGTGCGGCTCACCCCGATCACCCACGACACCGCGGTGGCCCTCGCCGAGCTGCCCGACGAGATCCGCGGCTACGAGCAGGTCAAGCTCGACAACGTGGCGCGGTTCCGCGAGAAGGCGAAGCAGCTCTCGGCTCAGCTCAACTGAACGGAGGACCCTCGACGGTGAGATCACTGCTGCTTCTGCTCCTCGGTGTGGCCGCGGGCGTGGCCGGATGCGCGAGCGCGGCCGATCGGGCGCCGCTCTCGGCGGAGGCGACGCTCAAGGACAAGGACAACAAGCAGGTCGGCGTGGCGACGCTCATCGAGACCCCGGACGGCGTGCGGGTGGCGGTGACCGGCTACCGGTTGCCCCCGGGTACCCACGGATTGCACATCCACGCGGTCGGGCAGTGCGACCCGCCGGAGTTCACCTCCGCGGGCGCGCACTTCAACCCCGGCAACAAGCAGCACGGCAAGCTGAATCCGACCGGGCCCCACGCGGGCGATCTGCCCAACCTGGTGGTGGCCGCCTCGGGCGAGGGCGGTATCGACGTGACGACGCGCGGCTTCACACTCACTCAGGGCTCCACCTCGGTGCTGGGCGACAAGGGCAGCGCGATCGTGGTGCACGCCAATCCCGACGACGACAAGACCGATCCCACCGGCAACAGTGGCGCGCGCATCGCGTGCGGGGTGATCGCGAAGTAGCGCGACGCGCGCGCCGGAGTCTTCGAGGGCCAGGTCGGAGCGACCTGGCCCTTCGATTTTTGCTCGCCACGCAAGACGTGTAAGCACAGGGTTTCGTTGACAGCCACGACGGCCGGTGCCTAGTATCGCGACGAGATCACCGCGCGCCGCCACGCGCTTCGCGTCACGCGCGCGCGCCAGTACGGAGGGCACATGCGCAGGCGGCTGCTGGTCAGCGGAGCCGGAACCGGAGCGAGCAACAACCTCATCCGGAGTCTTCGCGGCGGCGATCCGTCGTTTTGGATCGTGGGCGTCAACAGCGATCGGTTCGTCCTGAAGAAGTCGATCGCCGACCAGCGCTATCTGCTGCCGTCCGCGGAGAGCGAGGAGTTCACCGCCGCGCTCCTGTCCCTGGTCGAGCGCGAGCGCATCGCTCTCGTGATCCCCACCACCGACCTCGAGGTGAGCGCGCTCTCCGACATGCGCGAGGCCCTCGGGCCACGCTGCTTCTTGCCCGACCGCGCGGCCATCGCGCGCTGCCAGGACAAGCATGCCCTCACCGCCCACCTGGCCGCCCACGCAATCCCCATCGCCGACACCCGGCCGGTGACCGACATCGACGCGCTCGGCGACGTCTTCGCGCGTCTCGGCGGCGCGCCGCCGTTCTGGTGCCGGGCCCGCACGGGGAGCCGCTCCCTCGGGGCGGCTCCGGTGCGTAGCCCCGAGCAGGCGCGCGCGTGGATGCTCTACTGGGAGGAGATGCGCGGGGTGCCCGCCACCTCGTTCATCGTCTCCGAGTACCTGCCGGGCCGCGACTTCCTCTGCCAGAGCCTGTGGAAGGACGGGGCGATGCTCCTCGCCAACAGCTTCGAGAGGCTGTCCTACTTCGGCGGAGAGAGCAATCCAAGCGGGGTGTCGTCACTGTCCTCGCTGGCCAAGACGGTGGTGGACGCGCGCGTGCTCGAGACGAGCCGGGCCGCGGTGCGCTCGCTCGGCCCGAGCGTCTCCGGGGTCTTCAGCGTGGACCTCAAGGAGAACCGGCGCGGGGTGCCATGCGTGACCGAGATCAACGCGGGCCGCTTCTTCATCGGCATGACTGCGTTCGACCACGTGAGCAAGCACAACCTCCCGTTGACCTTCGTCCGTCTCGCCCTGGGCGAGCCGGTGGGCCTGCGCGACGAGTACGACGCGGTCGACGACTACTACCTCGTGCGCGACCTGGACACGCTGCCCGGAGTCTTCCACGCCGACGAGCTGTTCGACGGGATCGAGACGCTCCCGGACGCGACGGAGTCCGGCCCGGGAGGGCCGGACGCGTGACTGCAGGTGCCATTGCGCGGCGGCTCATCGCCGCCGCGGGGCTTGGACTCGGGCTCGCCGCGTCCGCGGCCGGCGTCGAGTCCAGGCCGGATCCCGACGCGTGCCGGGCCTTGCCGGCCAGCTACTATCCGATCGATCCGGAGGAGCGCCGCCCCCGGGCGAGCCGCCCCGACGAGATCGTGGTGCCGGTCGCGATCCATTTCATGAACGCCGACGTGCCGGAGGCGATCCGGACCGCCGCCACCTACGACGAGGGCGACAAGATCGCCAAGCCGGGCCAGCGCGTCCAGGACATCTGGACTCGGCAGAACGTGCGCCGGTTCTTCAAGCAGGACGGGCTCATCAACGAAGTCCTGGCCGTCCTCGACGTCCGGCTGGCTCTCGTGCGCGTGGAGGAGTGCCGTTACGATCCGGGTCGGCTGCGCGGCGACGGGCAGCAGGTGGACTGGATCTACACGCCGCTGGCCAACCGGTCTGGAGCCCGGCGGCTGTTCCAGGAGGTCAACGAGCGGTACCGCTTCACCGACACGCCGGCGGTGGACGTGTTCCTGTGGTGGTCGATCGTCGACGGCAAGCCGAGCCTGCGCGGCTACGGCGGCTCGGTGGCCCGCGGCGGCCCCGCGGTG
>DATFWA010000214.1:0-2774 GCA_035259825.1 Candidatus Methylomirabilota bacterium
GGAGCCCACCATCACCGACGCCAATCTCCTGCTCGGCCGGCTCAACCCGGCCGGGCTGCTCGGGGTGCAGGGCGCCGCCGGGCTCGACCGCATCCGCGAGATCTTCGACAAGAAGATTGGCGCCCACCTGGGCCTGGGCCCCCACGAGGTGGCGAGCGCCATCGTTCGGGTGGCCAACGACAAGATGGCCGGGGCCATCCGCCTGGTGTCGCTCCAGCGCGGCCACGACCCGCGGGACTTCGTGCTCTTTGCCTTCGGCGGGGCCGGTCCCCTGCACGCGGTGGCGCTCGCCCGCGAGCTGGCCATCCCGCGGGTCCTGGTCCCGGCGCGGCCGGGCATCACCTCGGCGCTCGGCTGCCTCGTTGCGGATGTGCGCCACGACTTCGTGAAGACGGTGAACCAGCCGGTGCTGCAGCTCGACGTCGACGAGGCGCGCCGCATCCTGGCGGGCCAGGTGGACGAGGGGCGCCGGCTCCTCGCCACCGAGGGCGTGGAGATCGAGACGGTGACCATTGCCCACGAGGCGGACATGCAGTTCGTCGGCCAGACCCACGTGCTGACCGTGCCGATCCCGCGCACCGACTTTGCGCGAGAGGACCTGACGCGAGCCTTCGAGCACGCCTACTGGGAGCGCTTCGAGGTGGAGCTGCGCGAGATGCGGGCCCAGGTCGTGAGCCTGCGCACCGCGGTCATTGGGCGGCGCCGGCCCGTGTCGCTCGACGGCCTCATCGCGCTGGAGGCGGCCCCGAACGGCGGCGTGCGCCCGGCGAGCCGGCGGCCGGTGTGGTTCGACGGCGCGTGGCACGACACGCCGATCTACCGTCGCGAGCAGCTCGGTGTCGGCGCTGAGTTCGAGGGACCGGCGATCGTGGAGCAGCTCGATTCGACCACGGTCATCGAGCCCGGCGACCGCGTCCGCGTCGACGCGCTCGGCAACCTCGAGATCAGCGTCCGCCCCCTCGGCGGCTAGCGGGAGGCAGAGAGCATGGCGATCGATCCGGTGACGCTGGTGGTGGTGCAAAACGGCTTGCAGCAGGTGGCGAGCGAGATGGACCTCACCTTCGAGCGGGCGGCGTTCTCGCCGGTGATCTCCGAGGGCTTCGACCGCTCGGACGGGATCTACGACAAGGACACTGGCGACGTCATCGCCCAGGGAGAGCTCGGGCTGCCGATCTTCGTGGGGGTGATGCAGTTCACCACTCGGGCAGTGATCGAGCACGTCCGGGCGAGCGGCGAACCGCTCAAGCCCGGGGACACCTTCATCGTCAACGACCCGTACTGCGGCGGCACCCACCTGATGGACGTCAAGATGGTGAAGCCGTTCTTCTACCAGGGCCGGCTCTGGGCGTACCTCTCGAACACGGGCCACTGGCCGGACACCGGCGGCTCGGTGCCCGGCGGCTTCTCGACGCGGGCGACGGAGGTGCAGCAGGAAGGACTGCGGCTGCCCCCGGTGAAGCTCTTCCGCGAGGGCGTGATGCAGCCCGATATCCTCTCGATCATCCTCGCCAACATCCGCGTGCCCGAGGAGCGGATCGGCGACATCAAGGCCCAGACGGCCGGGCTCACCGTGGGCGAGAAGCGGCTCACCGCCCTGATCGACCGCTACAGCGAGGCCACCGTGAGCGCGTGCATCGCCGAGCTCCGGCGCCGCTCCGACCAGATGATGCGGGCCCACATCGCGAAGATCCCCGACGGGATCTACGCCGGCGAGGCCTTCGTCGACTCCGACGGCGTCGATCCCGATCCGCTCGCCATCCGGCTGCGCCTTCGGAAAGAAGGCACGGATCTGCACTTCGACTTCTCGGAGTCGAGCCCGCCGTGCCGCGGGCCGCTCAACAGCGTGATCGCCACCACCAAGGCCGCGGTGTACCTGGCCGTCAAGCACGTCTTCCCCGACGTGCCGATCAACGCGGGCTGCTTCGAGCCGCTCCACATCGCCGACCCGCACGGCACGTTCCTCTACGCGCGCTATCCGCGGCCGGTGTCGGGCTGCGCCGCCGAGGTCAGCTCCCGCATCGCGGAGTCCGTCTTCGCCGCGCTCGGTGTCGCCATCCCCGACGACCTCTTCGCTGCGCCGGCGGGGACGAGCGGGAACCTCACCCTCGGCGGCCATGACCCGCTGAAGGAGCGGCACTACATCATGTACGTATTCAGTGGGGGCGGCTACGGTGGCAGCGGCGATGGCGACGGACTTACCAACGGCTGCTCGACCATCGGCATCAGCAAGACCCAGCCCACCGAGGTGCTGGAGCAGCACTATCCGGTGCTGTTCGAGCACTACGCGCTGCGCGAGCGCTCGGGCGGGGCGGGCCAGACGCGCGGCGGCTTCGGCGTGGACTACAAGATCCGCATACGCCGCGGCGAGGCCCTGCTCTCGTTCCTGATGGACCACGGGCGCTTCGGCCCGCCCGGCATGCTCGGCGGCCGGGACGGCGCGCCCAACGAGGTGGCCGTCTCGCGGCAGGGCGGCGACTACGTCTCGCCGCATCTGTCGAAGGACGAGGACATCCGCGTCGTCGCCGGCGACGCCATCACGGTGCGCACCCCCGGCGGGGGTGGCTACGGCGATCCGTGGCAGCGCGACCCCGCCCTGGTGGCGCGCGACGTCGTGCGCGGCTACCTCACGGCGGACGACGCCTCCTCCGACTACGGCGTGGTGCTCACCGCCGCCGACGCGCGCAGGGACTACGGCGTGGTGCTGACCGCCGACGACCCGCCGGCGGTCGATCCCCGCGCCACCGGCGACCTCCGCCGCGAGGGCCGCCCGTGAT
>DATFWA010000215.1:0-14336 GCA_035259825.1 Candidatus Methylomirabilota bacterium
CCTTGCCGGTCCCGGTCTCGCCCTGCACGAGCACGGTGAAGCTGGACTCGGCCACGCGTGCCACCTGCTGGATCACCTGCCCGATCGCCGCGCTGCCTCCCATGCGCTCGGCCAGCGAGCTGCCCGATCCCTGCCGCTTCAGCTCGTCGATGCGCGAGCGCAGCTGGCCGCGCTCCACGGCGCGGCTCACCGTCAGGGCCAGCAGATCGACGTCGAACGGCTTCGTGAGGTAGTCGTAGGCGCCGAGCTTCATGGCCTGCACCGCGGTGGCCAGGTCGGCGTGGGCGGTGCAGATGATGACCGGCACGTCTGGATCGAGCCGCTTGATCTCGGGCAGCGCGGCGAGCCCGCCCATGCGGGGCATGCTGAGGTCGAGCAGGATGACGTCGGGATGCTCACGCTGGACCTGCTGGAGAGCGGCGGCCCCGTCCTCGGCGGTGACCGCCTCGTAGCCGTTGCTCTGGAGGATGGCGCCGAGGAGCGATCGGATCTCCGCCTCGTCGTCAACCACCAGGACCCTGGTCACCAGATCATCCCGTGGCCCGGAGCTGGTAGATCGCGATGTGGCGGAAGGCCGCGACCGGGCGCGCGCCCGCCGCGAGCAGGAGCATATCCAGCTCCACGAATTCGTGCCCCTTGCCCTGGAAGAGATTCTTCACCCGGGCGCGCATCTCGAGGGGCTCGCCTACGCACGGAACGCTCAGATGCTGGCCGTGACTCTCAACGTGGATCCACGGGCTGACCCGCACGTTCCGGTCGAGCGCACGGTTGGCCTGCTCGAGATCGAATCCCGGATGCGCCGGGGCGTCGGCGCCCCGGTAGATCGACAGGCGCTCGCTGACCTTCAACAGGAACGCGTCGAGGACCGCTCGATCCAGGCACAGGTGCGGCGTGCCCAGCACGGCTTGGCTCTCGAGCAGGGCGCGGCTGGCCGGAGGGCGCTCCTCGGGCAGAGGGGCGGCCGGATACGCGGTCACGTCCGGCAGTGGCAGCAGCGGGCCCAGCGGCATTCCCATGGTCGCGGTCGCGCAGATCTCGTCCTGCGCATTGACCACGCGAGCCTGGATGGTGACCTCGTCGCGAGAATGCGCAGCCACGCTGGTCCGCACCGTCACCTCTTCGCCGAAGTACACCGGCTTGGCGAAGCGCACCGAGAAGGTGCCGTGGTCGAGCCACGCCCCGCCGAGCGACGCCACCACCGGGTGCGTCATCCAGGAGTACACGGTGACGCCGGGCACCAGCCCGCCGCGGAAGCCGAACTCGCGGGCCAGCGAGTCCTCGTGAATTTTGTTCTCCCACGCGTCGGACGTCGCGACGGCGCTCACCCGATACTCGGGAAGTGCGGTCCCCACGACCAACGCCTCCAGACTCATGGTCCCGGCTTCTGGCCGCCGTAGCCGCCGGCGAAGTCCTGGTCCGCGTTCCACCGGACCCACGTCGCCTCGACCGGTTCGACGGCCAGCTTCACGGGAGGCCCGGGCGCCCCGGACGCGGGCACGAAGAGCTGCTGCTGCCCGCTCACGGTCTGCTGCCACTGACGGTCCGGTCCGGCGCACATCGCGGTGCCGTGATACACCTGGATCAGAAGCGAGCCGTCGGGATTGCGGCGGATGCCGACGCCGCCCTCGCGCGGGGTGATCACCGCCGGACCCGCACGCACCTCGACTTGGGTCGACTCGCCGGTGGGCATCACCGCCACCCACATCCAGCCATAGTCGAACCGCACTCGGGTGGGTGCGCCGGGCGAGCCGGGCAGCAGCGCGATCTGCGACCGCGATCCCAGACGCAGCGCTTGACCGCTCCCCGTCTTCAGCGTGACCCGGCCGCCCGACTGCGTACGCACGCTATCGCCCTCGCCGACCTCTGCCCGCAGGGCAGCCGACGTCCAGGTCGGCGTGTCCTTCTTGTAGAGCTCGGCGGTCCCGCCGAGGGTGACGATCCGGGCCGGCAGCTCACGAGGCTGCGGCCACGCCGCCGAGCCGGAGAGCGCGACGAGGATGATGGTCCCACCGAGCAACGCCGGCCTCATGATTCCGGGCACGCTCTCAGACCTCCGTGGACCTGGGCTGATGTCCCGGACAGCGTAGCACGGGCAGCCGCGGATACTTCGCAAACGCCGGGTCCCGGGCTGAGAGCGTGCAGAGCCAGAACTCGGATTGACGGCCCGACACGATGCGGCGCGCGTGCACGCACGTCGCGCACAGGCCGATCGACCGATCGGGTGATGACGCGCGCCGCTCCTCCAACGGATCCTCGCGCGGCTAGCGGCCGGTCCAGCGCGGGGCGCGCTTCTCGAAGAACGCGGCGATGCCCTCGCGGGCGTCGTCGGAGAGAGCCACCAGCGTGATCATCTCGCGCAGGTACCGCAGAGCCGCTCCGTATTCCATGTCGGGCACCATCGAGGCCGCTTCCTTGGCGAGCCCGAGGGCGGTGGGTGAGTAGCCGGCCAGCGTGGTGGCCAGCGCGCTCACCGCCGACTCCAGATCGCCGGGCGGCACGAGTCGGCTCACCAGCCCCATCTCGTAGGCCTCCCGCGCCGAGACCGGCTCGCCGCTCAGGATCATCAGCATCGCCCGCTTGCGGCCCACCGCTCGCAGGATCGGCGCCATCACGATGAGCGGCAGCAGTCCTACCTTGATCTCGGGCAGACCGAAGACCGCGTCGTCGGCCGCGACCACGACGTCGCAGCCGGCGGCGAGCCCGCACCCGCCGGCCAGGGCGTAGCCGCGCACCTGGGCGATGATCGGCGTGCGCATGCGGGACATGTACTCGAGGATCCGCGCGAGACCGCCGAATGACTCGCGCGCCTGCAGCGTCGTGCCCCGCTCGCCAACGCCCTTGAGATCGGCGCCGGCGCAGAACGCGCGATCCCCCGCCCCGCGCAGGACGATCGCGCGGGCGGCCGGATCGTCCTCGAGTCTCCGCAGGGCCGCGTCGAGCCCGGTCAGCATCGCGAGGTTGAGCGCGTTGCGCACCGCGGGACGATTCAGCGTCACGCGCGCCACCCCGTCGGCGACGTCGACCAGGACGGGAGCCTCGCTCACGCGGGCGCCTCCGACTCGTCGAGCAGGGCGAGGAACTGGCTCAGGATGCGGGCGGTGGCGCCCCAGATGATGTCGTCCGGCGAGACCTGGTAGAAGAGCACCGGATGCGGCTCGCCGTTCCGCTCCCATATCTCGGTGCGGAAGATGGACGGATCCCGCAGGGTCTGGAGCGGCACCTCGAGCACCCGTTCGATCTCGCGGCCATCCGGCCGGAATTCCACCGGGTCGCGCACGATGCCCACCACCGGGGTGATGATGAAGTTGGTCGCGCGCGTCGGCGTGTCGTCGAGCAGGCCGAGCACCTCCACCGCCTCCGCGGGCAGGTGGATCTCCTCCCACGCCTCGCGCAGGGCGGTCTCTACCCGCGACGCGTCGCGCACGTCGACGATGCCGCCTGGGAACGAGAACTGGCCCTTGTGGTGAGGCACGCTGCCCGTCTTCTTGGTGAACAGGAGATGAGGACCGCCGCGATCGGTGATCGGTACCAGGACCGCGGCCGATACCAGATCGCTCTGATCCAGCGCGACCCGCGGTCTCCGGCTGAGCCCTGCGTCGAGCCGCCGACGCAGCGCCTCGAGCTCGATCGGCGGAGGCGCGCTCACACGAAGCGGCAGGCCACGGAGCCGAGCCGCGTGAAGGAAGCGCGAACGGACTGGCCGACGGTGGGCCGCAGCACCTTGGAGATCGAGCCGGTGAGCACCACGTCGCCTGCGCGCAGGCCACGCCCCATCCGGCCGAGGGTGTTGGCGGCCCACGCCAGCGACACCAGGGGGTTGCCCAGCACCTCCGCGGCGGTCTGGGTGGCGACGATCTGGCCGTCCTGCTCGAAGACGACTCCTTCCAGCGCGAGGTCGATGCCGATGACGGGAGTGAGCGGCCGGCCGAGCACGATCGCGTTGGTGTACACGCCGTCGGCGACTACGTCGGTGCCAGAGGGCGCGCCGCTCAGACGGAAGTCGATCAGCTCGAACGACGGCATCGCGCCTTCCACCGCGAGCAGCGCGGAGACTGGGGTCACTCCCGGACCGGCCAGGTCGGACTTGAGGAGGAACGCCACCTCGACCTCGACGCCGATGGCGATGAAGCGCGAGAGCGGCACCGCATCGCCGCTGCCGTAGACTCCCGAGCCGAGCATGAAGCCCAGCACCGGTTCGGTCACTCCGTAACGCTCCTGCAGCGCCGCCGTCGTGAAGCCGACCTTGTAGCCCACCACCCGCTCGCCCCGGCCGACCAGGGTCTTCTCCAGCTGCCGCTGGAGATCGTACGCCTGCTCGAGCGTGAGACCCGGCGTCGACTCGCTCAGCGGGGCCGCGGCCTGACCACCGAGACGCCCCTGGAGCAGGTGCTCCACGAGGGTGGCGGTCATGGCACCGCGGACCCGTCGGCGCGAGCCGACCGCGCCTGCACTCGCTCGACGACCTCCGAGAGCACGGACGCGGCGCTGCCCCGGATCACGAGGTCGGCCCGCGCGTCTTGCGGCGTCTCGGTCAGGTTGACGATGGCCAGCGTGGCGCCGGCGTCCTTGGCGTGCAGCGGCATGTACGCCGCCGGGTACACCACGAGCGAGGACCCGACCACGACGAAGAGATCCGAGGCCCGGGCCCGCCGCTCGGCCTCCTCCAGCTCCAACCGCGGCATTGCCTCGCCGAACATGATCGTGCGCGGTTTGATGATGCCTCCGCAGGGCGGGTCGCACACGGGAATCGCCACACCCGCCTCGAGCCAGTCCTGGATCCGGTCCCGCTCGTACGAGCGCTCACAGGTGAGACAGCGGGCCCGGGTGGCGTTGCCGTGGAGCTCGAGCACCCGATCGGTGGGCAGCCCCGCGCGCTGATGCAGGTTGTCGATGTTCTGGGTGATCACGCAGTCCAGCTGTCCGAGGCGCCAGAGGGTCACGAGGGCGTGGTGCCCCGGATTGGGCTCGGCCCGGCGGATCACCGGGAACGTCGTCCGCCCCAGCTCCCAGTAACGCCGCCGTCCGGCCTCGCCCTTCATGAAGTTCTGGAACGTGAACTCGCTCGGATCGAAGCGGTCCCAGACCCCGCCCGGGCTCCGAAAATCCGGGATACCCGACTCGGTGCTGACCCCCGCGCCCGTGAAGACGACGATACGCGACGAGCGCCCGACCAGCTCGGCGAGGCGGTCGATCGGCGACCCGCTCACTAGCGGCGCTTCCCCTTGCGCTTGGAGGGCTTCCTGCTGCTCTTCTTCGGCTTCGCTCGAGAGCTGGCCTTCGGCCGGGCGGACGCCCGAGACCGGGACCGGGTGGCCAGGTGAGCCTCGTTCCTCGCGCCGACCCCGCCCCGGACCTTGGCGCCGTTGGCGATGGTGTGGATCCACGTCGTCAGGTCCTCGGCCAACTCCGGATAGCAGTGATCGCGGTACGTCTCGAGCGCCCGCAGCGCCGCCGGGTCCTTCCACGGCTTGAGCACGAACGGGGCCTCCGGATCGTGGGGGTCGAACGGCGCTTCGGTCGCCATGGCCATCACGATGTACCGACGGGTCAGCTCTGGCATCAGTGCCTCCTCAGTTCGCCGCTCAGGGCTGGGAGAGAACCGCGACCGCCGACACCGAGCCGGGGCCGCCGAGATTGTGTGCTAGCCCCATGTCGGCGCCCGGGACCTGCATCTTCCCGGCGCGTCCCACGAGCTGGTCGTGGATGTTGTTGATCATCCGGATGCCGGACGAGCCGATCGGATGACCACACGACTTGAGTCCTCCCGACGTGTTCACCGGCAGTGAGCCGCCGAGCCGCGTCTCCCCCGCCTGCACGGCCCGCCAGCCCGCGCCCGGCTCGAAGAAGCCCAGGTCCTCGTAGTTCACGATCTCGGTGATGGTGAAGCAGTCGTGGCACTCGGCCACCTTGATCTGCTTGGTCGGATTGGTCACGCCCGCCATCTTGTAGGCGGCCTTTGCCGCCTCGCGAGTGGCCCGGAACGAGGTGAAGTTCCACGACGGGTCGAACTGCGTGTTCCAATACCCCGCGGTCACCGCGTAGGAGATGCCCCGGATCACCGAGTAGCGATCGGTGAACTTCCGCGCCAGATCGGTCCGCGTCAGGATGGCCGCCGCCGCGCCGTCGGTGGTAGGACAGCAGTCGAAGAGCCCGAGCGGCTCCGCCACCTTGGGCGCCCGCGCGTGCTGCTCGGCGGTTATCTCTTTCTGGAAGTGGGCCTTCGGGTTCAGCGACCCGTGATGGTGGTTCTTCAGGGCCACCGCCCCCAGCGCGCTCTCGTCGGCCCCGTACTCCTTGAAATAGCGGGACGCCAGCAGCGCGAACATGCCGGGCGCGGTGCGCCCCTTGGCCAGCACCGGGTGCCCGCGGTTGACCGCCTGCGCGACCAGCGAGCCGCGCGAGGGCACCTCGCGCATCTTCTCGGCTCCGACCGCGAGGACCAGGTCGTACTCGCCGGAGGCCACCGCCAGCGCGGCGTTCCGCACCGCCTCGATGCCGGTCGCGCAGTATGCGGCGACACGGGTGACCGGGATCGGAAACAGGTTGAGGGGATCCGAGACGAAGGTGCCCGAGTTCCCTTCGAATCCGTAGAGCATGGGTTCGTAGCAGCCGAGCCACCCGGCCTGCAGCTGGCCCCGCTCGATGCCCGCGTCGGCGAGGGCGAGCGTGACCGCCTCGTAGATCATGTCGGTGAGGCTCTGGTGGAAGTTCTCCCCGAACTTGATCGTCCCGGTGCCGATGATCGAGACCGCGCCGCCCAGTCCGCTCATATGTTCTTCCCTCCGCGGGTTCGCTCTCTCCGCTCGAACCGTCCAAGCCTACTCTGGGGGCGGGCGGGCCTGCAAGGGTGGACTCGCGCTCGTGTGGGAGAATTGCTTCGTGATGCGTAGCATGATGCTCCGGGCTCAGGCTCCGATCGGCTCGTCGCCGCTGGAAGAGACGGAGAGCCCGACGCCACTCCCTGCATCCGGCGAGATACAGGTGCGCATTCGCTGCTGCGCCACCTGCCGCACCGACTTGCACGTGATCGAGGGCGATCTGCCTCCACGCCGGCTGCCCCTCGTGCCGGGCCATCAAGCGATCGGCGTCGTCGAAGCCCTCGGGCCCGGCGCCCAACAGTTCCGGATCGGCGACCGGGTCGGCATCGCGTGGCTTCGCTCCGCCTGTGGAGTCTGCGCCTTCTGCACGACCGGCCGCGAGAATCTGTGCGAGCGTTCGACCTATACCGGCTGGACCCACGACGGCGGCTACGCGACCCACGGCTGCGTGCCCGAAGCATTCGCCTATGCCGTTCCGGCGGTGTTCGACGACGCCGAGGCGGCTCCCCTGCTCTGCGCGGGGATCATCGGGTACCGGGCCCTGCAGCGGAGCCAGGTCCCCCGCGGCGGCCGACTCGCCCTCTTCGGCTTCGGGTCGTCCGCTCACATCACGCTGCAGGTGGCGCGACACTGGGGGTGCACGGTGTATGCGGTAACGCGCGACGCCGCGCATCGACGCCTGGCCCTGGACCTGGGCGCGCGCTGGGCCGGCGGGACGCACGAGCCGTTGCCCGAGCGCGTCGACTCGGCGATCATCTTCGCCCCCGCCGGTGATCTGGTACCGGTCGCGCTCCAGAGCCTGCAGAAGGGCGGCACCGTGGCGCTGGCCGGCATCCACATGAGCGACCTGCCCGCGATGGCCTACAAGCCGAATCTCTTCGGGGAGAAGACGCTCCAGAGCGTCACCGCCAACACGCGGGACGACGGCCGGGCGCTCCTGGCGGAGGCCGCGGCCATTCCGATACGGCCGCGGGTGACGCGGTACGCGCTGACCGACGCCAACCGCGCCCTGCAGGCGGTCGCCGCGGACCGCGTGGTGGGCACCGCGGTGCTGATGGTCGACTGAGCCCTAGCCGAGCCCTAGCAGCCGCGGGACGATCAGCGTGACCCAGGGCACCAGGATCACGATCACGAGCCCCGCGCACATCATGTAAACGTAGGGCATCATCGCCGGCGTCGCGCGGTCGCCGGGAATGTTGGCGATGCCGCACGCGATGAAGAAGCCCACGCCGATCGGCGGCAGGAAGAGTCCGATGCCGGTCGCGGCCACCACCACCGTGCTGTAGTGGACCACGTCGATCCCCAGCCGTGTCACCACCGGCATGAAGGTGGGCAGCAGGATCACCACCGCGGGCAGCCCTTCCAGCACCGCGCCAAGCAGGATGAACAGGATGGCGGTGAGCATGAGGAACACGATGTTGCCGCCGGGCACCGAGAGCATGAGGCTCAGGAGCAGCTGCGGAATCTGCTGCACGGCCAGCACCCACGCCACCACCGCCGCGGTGCCCAGGAGGAAGCAGACCGCCGCGGTGACCACCGCGCTCTGCACGAGGAGACCCGGCAAGTCGGCCCACGCGATCTCGCGGTACACGAAGACCCCGACGATGAAGGCATAGATCACCGCGAGGACCGCGGCCTCGGTGGGCGTCACCACGCCGCCCAGGATGCCGCCGAAGATGATGGCGGGCAGGCCGAGCGGGATCACCGCATCCGTGAACGCGCGCCCGATGTCGGCCCAGGTGGCCCGCGCGCGCGCCTCGATCCCGCTACGGCCCGCGTCGTACCAGATGTAGAGCATGATCGCGAGCGCCAACACCACCGCGGGCAGGAAGCCCGCCGCGAACAGCGCAGCCACCGAGACGTTGGCCACCGAGCCGATCACGATCATGAGGATGCACGGCGGCACCAGGATCCCCATCGCGGAGGCGGCCGAGACCACTGCGACCGCCTGCTCGGGCTTGTAGCCGGCGCGCAGCATGGGCGGGATCATGGTCGAGCCGATGGCGGAGACGTCGGCCACCGTCGAGCCGGAGATCCCGGAGAAGATGTACTCGGCCACCACCACCGCCATCGACAGGCCGCCCCGGATCCAGCCCACCAGTGCCTGGGCTAGGCGCACCAGCCGCACCGCGATGCCGCCCGTCTCCATGAGCGCCCCGGCCAGGATGAAGAGCGGGATCGACAGCAGCACGAACGAGTCCACTCCCTCGAAGATCTGCTTCACGACCACCGTGAGAGGGTACTGACCGTTCCACCACAGCCCGATGAAGCCCGAGAGCCCGATCACGAAGGCCACCGGCACGCCCAGCAGCAGGAGGGCGAAGAACGAGACCGCGATGATCGCGATCATGTCATCGATGGGGGCGCGCCCCGGAGCGCGCGTCTGAGATGCGGCAGGCTATAGAGGATGATCAGGATCCCGCCCACCGGCACCGAGGCGTAGATCCACTGCTTGGACAGGCCCATGACCGGGGTCCGCTGGAACTGCCCGAGCTCGACCAGCTTCCAGCCCTGCTGGATGAGCACGAGGCCGAAGCCGATCAGGGCCAGCACGCCGACCGCGTGGGCGAGCCGGCGGCCGCCGGGGCCCAGGCGATCGATCAGGAGATGGAGGCGGAAGTGGGCGGCGCGTCGCACCCCCACCGCAGCACCGAGGAACACGATCCAGACGAACAGAAGCCGGGCGATCTCGTCGTACCAGGTGAACGTCCGCCCGATCACGTAGCGGGAGAACACCCCGAGGAAGACGTCGAGGCAGAGCACCACCATCATGACGAGGAGCACGCTTTCGACGAGCTGCGACAGCGCGCGGAGCAGCACGGACTACTTCGTCGCCGCCTGTACCGCCGCCCGCAGGCGGGTCATGAACTCCTTGCCGACCTGCCCCTCCACGTAGTCGTAGGCCGGCTTCATGAGGCCCTGGAACGCCTTGATGTCCTTCACCTCGTTGATCTGCACGCCCACCTTCTTCATCATCTCGAATTCGTTCTTCTCCTTCTCGACCTCGAGGCGGCGGTGAGTCCGGCAGGCATCCCGCATCGACTCGTCCACGACCTTCTGGATGTCCGCGGGCAGGCCCTGATATTTCTTCAGGTTCATGAACCACGCGATAGGCGGATACGAGTGGCGGGTCAGCGAGTAGTACTTCGTCACCTCCTGGAACTTGTCCGAGGTGAACGTGAACGACGGCAGCTCCATCCCGTCGATAGTGCCCTGCTTCATGGCCAGATACACCTCGACGTACGGCATGGGCACCGGGTTCGCCCCCATCGCCTTCATCATGGCCACGTAGGTGGGCGATTCCTGTACCCGGATTGTCTGGCCCTTCATGTCCTCCGGAGTGGTGACCGCCCGCCTGTTGGACATCATGTTCCGGAAGCCCCAACCGCCGCCGAAACAGAATGCCTTCAGGTTCCTGCTCTCCATCTCCTTGAGGAGCTCCTGCCCCAGCGGCCCGTCCATCACCGTCCACACCGGCTCGCGTGACGACCACAGGAACGGTAGGTCCAGCGACTGAAAGAGCAGCTCGAACATCCCGCCCACCGGCGCGCTGCCGATCGCGACCACGTCGATGGTGCCGCGCTGCACACCTTCCAGGTGCGCGCCCTCTCCCTTGGGCAGCGCGTTGACGATGTGCACGTCCACCTTGATCCGTCCCTTGCTCCGCTCGGCGAGCTGCTTGGCAAAGAGCTCCATCGTGTCGTTCAACGGGTTGCCGCCCACGGTCACCGTGCCCGCCTTCCACACGTACTGCGGCGCTTGCGCGGGAGCCGCGGTGGGCGCGCTCAGGACGGCGGCGAGGCAGAGGACGACGGCGAGAGTCAGGAAACGGGGCATGTTCGGATCTCCTCGGGGTCGGTTGACGACGGGACCGGGACGGATCGCCTCATCGGAAGCCGCCCCTGTGTAACACGCGGGGTCGCGAAGGGTCAAGGCGCCGAGGGGCTGGACATGCGCCTCTCGTCGGGGCAGGCTGTCGCCGTGCGGATCCACGATCGCGAACGAGGCCGGACGCCAACCCGGGCGCCAGGAGGAAGACGATGATGGAGAGCACTCTCGCAGCACTACACGGACGGCTGAGCCGCCTCGAACGTGAGGTCACCTGGTGGCGTCGGCTGGGCATCGCCGCGCTCGCGTGCGCCGGGCTCCTCGGCGCGGTCGCCGCCACCGTCACCACCAATCCCGACGAGGTCAAGACGCGACGGCTCGTCATCACCGACGGGGACGGACGCCCCCGCGCCATGTTCACGGTGGACGACAACGACCGCACGCGCCTCACCATGAACGACCGCGACGGCACCACCAACGCCGATCTCACGGTGAGCCCCGGGCAATCCGCCGCGCTCTCGGTGTCGCGCGCGGGCGCGCAGGCGCAACTCGCCGCCACCGGCGACAACGGTCAGGTGTCGGTCGGGACGCGAGACCAGCAGGGCTGGCTGGTGGCCGCGCCGACCGGCGCGAGCCTCGGACTCGGCAACGATCCGGCGCGGCCGCAGGCCTCGATCGCGATCAGCCCGAGCGCGGCGCCGACCCTCCTGCTGTCGGATCGCGCCGGCGCCACGATGTGGAAGGTCCCGTAGACGAAAATCGTCGCCGCTTTCAAGAATTTGTAAGCCTCGAGCCGACGCACCAACGGGCGCCGATTCGAGACCCGTCTTATCAGCGCCTTAGCCTGACCTCGCCGTGGCACTCCTCTTGCTCGATTCCTGCCCTCGGAGGCCGGATGAGCAACGAACCCATCAATCGTGAAGTGGCATTTGCCGGGCAGCAGGTCCGGCGCAAAGTGGTCTTCGCCCTCGCCCTCTGCTCGGTCATTCCGCTACTGCTGATCACCTACGCGTTCCACGCTCCGGTGCGGGAGCTCCTGGGGCCGCTCGCGGGCGTCGTCGATGCGGTGAGCATCCCCGCGATCATGGTCTTCACGCTGCTGCTGATGGCCGGCGGCGCCTTCGTGGTCTGGGACATCGCAACCGCGCTGTCTCGCGCCGCTCACCTCAGCAACCAGGCCCGCCCGGATCTCACGCCTGCCGAGGCCGGACGCAAGGATGAGATCGGCGCTCTCATGAGCTCCTTCGCCCGCATGCTCGCCACCATCGAGCAGCAGTCGCAGGAGATCAACGAGTTCCCGCGGCGGCTGGACCAGCTCGTGCGCGAGGCCTTCCGCGATGCCCTGACCGGCCTGCCCAACCGGGCTCTGTTCATGGATCGCCTGAGCCACGCGCTCACCCGCGCGGAGCGCTGCGGAGCGAACCTCGCGGTGCTGTTCCTCGACCTGGATCGCTTCAAGATCCTGAACGAGACGCTCGGGCAGGAAGTCGGCGACCGCCTGCTGCGCGAGGTCGCCCAGCGCATCGCGGCCTGCCTGCGTCCCGAGGACACGGTGGCCCGTCTGGGCGGCGACGAGTTCGGCCTGCTCCTCGAGGACACCGTCGAGCTGGCCGCGGCCACCGCGGTGGCGGAGCGGGTCTCCGCCGAGATCCAGCGCCCGTTCGTGGTGGACGGCCGCGACATCCTGATCTCGGCGAGCATCGGCATCGCGCTCACCCGTGGCGGCTCCATGCAGCCGGACGAGGTGCTGCACAACGCCGATCTCGCGATGTACCAGGCCAAGGCGGAGGGGCGCGCTCGCTACGAGCTGTACCAGCCCGGGCTGAGCGTCTCCACCCGCGAGCGGCTCGATCTGCAATCCGACCTCCGCACCGCGGGTGCCCGCCAGGAGCTGAGCCTCCGCTACCAGCCGGTGGTCACGCTCGCATCGGTTCGTGCGGTCGAGGTCGAGGCCCTGATCCGCTGGGATCACCGCCGACGCGGCGCCCTGCTCCCCGCGGACTTCATCGCGCTGTCCGAGGAGTCGGGCCTGATGGTGCCCATGGGCCAGTGGGTGCTGCGCGAGGCCTGCCGCCAGGTGCGGGCCTGGCAGAAGGACATGCCGCTGATCGTGGGCGTCAATCTCTCGGCGAGCCAGTTCGAGCGCGACGCCCTGCCCGACGAGATCGCCCAGATCCTGCGCGAGACCGAGCTGGATTCGTCGCTCCTGCAGCTCGAGATCAGCGAGGCGGTCCTCATGCGCGACGACCCCAAGATGCTCGACCGCCTCGACGCGCTCAAGAAGATCGGGGTGCGGCTGGCCATCGATGACTTCGGCACCGGCTACGCGTCACTCTCCTATCTCAAGCGGCTGCCGGTGGACTGCCTCAAGATCGATCGCTCGCTCATCAAAGGCGTGGGCTTCGACAACGAGGACACCGCCATCATCCGGGCGGTCGTCACCCTCGCCCGGAGCCTCGGGATCACGGTGACCGCGGAGGGGGTGGAGACCACCGAGCAGCTCTCCCAGCTCCGCGCCCTCGGCTGCGAGCAGGGCCAGGGCTACTACTTCGCGCGGCCGGTCTCCGCGGATCGGCTGCCCGAGCTGCTGACGAGCCTCGCCGCCGATGACCGGCGCGGGAGTCCGACGTGTCTTGGGTGATGCTGCGCGGGCTCGCCCGCACGATCACGATCCGCCTCTTCGGCATCGCCCTGTTCACCGGAGCGGTGGGCGTGGGCCTGACCTGGCTGCTGGACGTGGCCATCTCCGAGCCGGAGTGGACCGAGACCGCGGTGATCGCCCAGCGCGCGGTGGACCGTAGCGGGCTCCCCGAGCTGCTCGCCGGTCAGGGCGCGCGCAGCCCCAAGCGGTGGTCCGAGGAGACCGCGCGCTTCGTGCGCGAGCTGCCCGGCGTCGTCCGGATCAAGGTGTGGGACCCGCAGGGCAACGTGGTGTGGGCGGTCCAGGGCGGCATGGTCGGCCAGCACTCCGACGGCCAGGAGCTGAAGGAGGCCCTCGCCGGGCGCGTCGCGGTGCGGTTCACGGCAGTGGCGCCGCCCAACGCGGCGCCCGAGAGCTTCACCCCCCCGAACGTGGCCGACCTCTACGTGCCCGTGTACAGCCCGGGGGTGGCCCGCGTGGTCGGCGTGGTCGAGCTGGCGCAGGTGCCGCTGCGCATGGAGGCCGCCCAGGAGCGCTGGAGCCAGCTGGCCTGGGCCATCGCCGCCGGATTCGGCCTCGCGCTCGGCCTTGTCCTCCTGCCCGCCGCGTGGCGCAGCCAGCGCCGGACCCGCGCCGAGGCCAGCTCGACCGCGCAGCGATCCAAGACCCAGGAGCTACAGCGTACGACCGAGCAGCTCCGCGAGGCCCTGAAGGCGGTCAAGCAGCGCGCGGAGGAAACCGATCGCATGCTCGAGGTGACCGAGGCCATCGGCTCGGCCATCGAGCAGAAGGGGCTGTTCGAGGTCATCGCGCACGGCGCCGCCCGGGCCTGCCGGGTCGACCGTTGCTCCATCTTCCTGCGCGACAAGTCGGGCCAGCTGATGGTGCCGGTCAGCTCGCAGCTGGCGGATCGTCGCGCCGCTGCCAAGCACGGCGACGGCGCCGAGTCGCTCCGCGCGCTCGCGCTCGAGGAGATGCCCTCCTTCCTGCTGGAGGCGGTGCGGCGGCAGGAGCCCGTGGTGATCTCCGATCCGGGCAGCGATCCGCGA
>DATFWA010000216.1:0-9558 GCA_035259825.1 Candidatus Methylomirabilota bacterium
CGATCGCGCTGATCGATCCCCGCTTCCCGGTGGTGGCGGTGGCCGGCGCGGGGCCGGACCAGACCAAGCTGCTGAGCAACCTCGCCGAGGTCCGCGCGCGCGAGGCGCACGTCCTGCTCGTCACCGTCGATACCGACACCCCAGCGGGCACCGCCGATCGAATCCTGGTCGTGCCACCCACCTCGCCGTGGCTCGAGCCCATCATGCTGGTGCTGCCGCTGCAGATGCTCGCGTATCACACCGCGGTGCTGAAGGGCTGCGACGTGGACCAGCCGAGGAACCTGGCCAAGAGCGTGACGGTGGAATGAACGGGACCGCGGCGCCCGGCCGCTTCGGTTATCCGCTCGCCGCGCTGCACGCCTGCGCCTGGGCCTACCACCGTCTCGAGCAGACCCTGGAGGACCTCGAGTACCTGACCTTCGCGGCGCAGCGCATGGCCTCGGAGGCGCCCGCAATCGAAGCGAGCTCCGCCTCCGCCTGATGGGAGGACACCGCTCGACCGGCGAGGCCGCGCTGGTGGCCTCGCTCCTGGTCCTGCTCGCCGCCGCCATCGTCTACCCGCTGGTTCAGGTGCTGTCGGTTGCCTTCGTGGCCGACGGCGCCCCGACCCTCCGCCCGCTGCTGGCTTTCTTCGCGCGCCCGCTGTTTCGCGAGGCGCTGGTGAACACGCTGCTCGCCGGGGCGCTGGCGGTGGCGATCGGCAGCGTCATCGCGGTGCCGCTGGCCCTGCTCACCGTGAGGTACCGGTTCCCGGGTCACGGACTGATCTCGGTGCTCGGGGTGCTGCCGCTCGTCATCCCGCCCTTCGTGGGCGCGGTGGCCTTCCAGCAGATCCTCGGCCGGAGTGGCGCGGTGAACCTCTTCCTGCTCGACCGCTGGGGCGTCACTGTCCCGTTCATGGAGGGCCTCACCGGCGTGGTGCTCGTGCAGAGCCTCCACTACTTCCCGTTCATCCTGCTCAACACCGCGGCGGCCCTCGGCGGTCTCGACCGCTCGCTCGAGGAGGCGGCCCAGAACCTGGGCGCCTCGGGGCTGCGTCTCTTCCGCCGGGTCCTGCTGCCGCTCGCGCTGCCCGGCTACGCGGCGGGCGCGCTTCTGACCTTCATCCGGGTGATCGACGACCTGGGCACGCCGCTGATGTTGAACTACACCAAGCTGCTGGCCCCGCAGGCCTACGTGCGCGTGACCACCATCGGTCTCACCGACGTGGACGGCTACGTGATCTGCGTGATCCTGGTCGCGCTCTCGGTGGCCGCCCTCTGGCTGTCGAAGGCCGCGCTGGCACGCGGGGAGTTCGCCGCGCTCGGCCGGGGCGGGGAGACGCCGCCGGTCGTGCTGGGCCCGCGCGGCGCGGTCGTGGCGTGGCTGCTCGTGTTGCTCCTGCTCGGGCCGGCCCTGCTGCCCCACGTCGGCATCGTGCTGCTGTCGTTTTCCCGCGTATGGAGCCTGAGCCCGCTGCCGACTGTGTACACGCTCGGCAACTACGAGGAGATCCTGGTCCGCTCGCCAGGGTTCGTCGTCAACACGCTTCGCTACGCGGGCCTGGCCGCGCTGCTCGACGTGGCGCTCGGCGCGGTGATCGCGTGGCTCCTCCTCCGCGGCCGGCTCCGCGGACGGCAGTGGCTCGACACCATCTCGACGGTGCCGCTGGCCATCCCGGGCGTGGTACTGGCGGTCGGTTACCTGCGCGCCTTCGGCGGCCATCGCGTGCCCGGTCTCGGCGAGCCGCTGACCTCGACCTGGCTGATCCTGGTCATCGTGTACGCGGTGCGCCGGCTGCCCTATGCGGTGCGGGGCGCGTACGCGGCGCTGCAGCAGCTCTCGCCCACGCTCGAGGAGGCGGCCCAGAGCCTCGGCGCCAACCGGCCGCGGACGTTCCGGCGCATCACGCTGCCGCTCATGACGAGCGGGCTCCTGGCCGGTGGGCTGCTCGCATTCATCACCTCGGCGGTGGACCTGTCGTCGACCATCCTGCTCGTGCCCCGCGTGGAGCTGGGACCGCTCTCCTACGGCATCTACCTCTATATGCAGACCGCGGTGGGCCGGGGCCCCGGCGCGGCGCTGGGTGTGGTCGCGATCGTGCTGGTGGCCGCGGGCACCTGGGTTGCATCCGGTCTCGCGCGCCGCTCGGGCGCGGCAGGCGCGCGCCCGTGAGCCGCCTGCGCGCGGAATGGGTGCTGCCCGCCTCGATGCTGGTCGGCACCTTCGCGTGGTCGTTCGTGTACGTGAGCCTGCCCTTCCACATCCAGAAGATGTCGAGCCTCGACCCGGCCGCGACCCTGCGCTGGACCGGTTGGATCCTCGGCATCAGCCCGCTGATTACGGTGCTCACCGCGCCGATCTCGGGCCGGTTGGGCGAGCACATCGATCCCAAGCGCGGCTTCATCGCGGTGCAGGCATTCCAGGGGCTCGGGTTCCTCGGGATGGCGGCGGCGCGCACGCTGCCCGAGATGCTGGCCGCGCGCATGCTGCTGGGCCTCATGGGCGCCGTCTCGACCTTCGCATTCATCATGGTGGGCCGCTCCGGCGGCGACGTGCGGCGCCAGGTCTCCTACATCCAATCCGGTATGACATTGGGCCAGGTGCTTGGCCCAGCGGCGGGGGCGATCGTGGCTGCGCGCATCGGCTTTCGCCTGTCGTTCGTGCTGGGCGCCGTGATGCTCTGGGCGTGCTCGGCGCTCGTCTCGTGGGGCGTGCCGCCCGGCGGGCCGCGAGACCCGAAGGCCGCGCAGGGACGGCCGACCTCGGTGCGCGAGCTGGTGACGGTGTCGCTGGTGGTTCTCGCGGGCTCGACCCAAATCTTCTTCCTCACCTCGATCCTGCCCCAGATCCTGCCGCCGCTCGGCGTGGCGACGGAGGCCACGCTCGAAGTCGGCGGCTTCCTGATCTTCGCCACCGGGGTCGCCGCCTCGCTCGGGGCCATGGCCGCGCCACGGCTGGCCGACCTGCTGGGGGACCGCCGCGCGGTGCTCTGGTTCCTGCTCGGCTCCTCGCTGTTCCTCGCGACGCTCGCGATCCCGGGCAATGTGTGGGTCTTCGGGGTGCTGCGCTTCCTGCAGGTGCTGTGCATCGCCCCGGTGTTCCCGCTCGCGGTGGCCGCCATCGCGCAGCGCGCGTCCGGCGGGGCGATCGGCTTCGTGAATTCGTCGCGCATCGGCGCGGCCTTCATCGGCCCGGTGCTGGCCACCACCCTGCTGTCGTCGCTGCCGCCCGCCGCGGTGTACCTGGTGCTCGCCGCGCTGGGGCTGGCGGTGGTCCCGCTGGTGGCGCGGCTGGATCGTCGGCCGCGATTCAGGGATGATCCCGGAGGAGGCATGACCGCGTGACTCAGTCCGAGCTGATCCGGCTGTCCGAAGTGCGGATGGAAGGCGTGGGGAAGCGCTATGGCGACCACTGGGCGGTCGCGGACGTCTCTATCTCGATCCGACCGGGCGAGTTCTACACGCTGCTGGGCCCGTCCGGTTGCGGCAAGACCACGCTGCTCCGGCTGCTGGCCGGCTTCATCACGCCCGATACCGGCCGCATCGTCGTCGACGACGAGCCCATCGACGCGGTGCCGCCGTGGAAGCGCAACCTCGGCATGGTCTTCCAGCACTACGCGCTCTGGCCCCACCTCTCGGTGTTCGAGAACGTGGCCTTCGGCCTGCGGGAGCGCGGGATGAGCGGCGAGGCGCTGACCCGGAAGGTCGCGACCGCGCTCGAGCAGGTCGGGCTCAAGGGCTTCGAGCCGCGCCGGCCGTCGCAGCTCTCGGGCGGCCAGCAGCAGCGGTTGGCGCTGGCGCGCACGCTGGTGGTCCAGCCGCGGCTGCTGCTCCTCGATGAGCCGCTGTCGAACCTCGACGCGGTGCTCCGGGCCCAGATGCGGCTCGAGCTGGGACGGCTCCACCGCGACGTCGGCATCACCACGATCTACGTCACCCACGACCAGGCGGAGGCCCTCGCGCTGTCGAGCCGCATCGCGGTGCTGAACCACGGCCGCATCGTGCAGGAGGGCAAGCCCGAGGAGATCTACTGGCGTCCCCGCAACCGGTTCGTGGCCGAGTTCGTGGGCGCGGCGAACCTGGTGCCGGTACGCGTCGTGGAGGTGCGCGACCTCGGGGTGGTGGTGGAGACCGCGAGCGGCTCCCGAGTGCCGGTGGCCTCGGGCGGCCATCCGTGGGCGGTGGGAGCGAGCGGGCTGCTCTGCCTGCGGCCGGAGGCGCTGCGGCTCGAGGAGTCGGAGCGCGCGGCGGGCGGCATCCGTGGCAAGGTGGCGAGCCACGTCTTCGAGGGCTCTCGCCAGCTCTACGACGTGGCGATCCCCGGCGGGACGGTGCGCGTGGAGATGATCACCTCCGCGCAGCAGGGCCGGAGCTTCAAGCACGGCGACGACGTAAAGATCGAGATCTCGCCCGAGACCTCGGTGCTCCTGCCCGAGCAGACCTGACGTGGTATCTTCCGAGCGGGAGATCACGACATGAGCACCGAGAGAACCGACATCACCCCCCAGGACCTGAAGGCGCGCCTCGACCGGAGGGACCCGGTGGTGCTGCTGGACGTGCGCGAGGACTGGGAGACCGCGCTGTGCCGTCTCGACAACGCGACGCATATCCCGATCGAGGAGATCGAGTTCCGGACCGCCGAGCTGGACCCCGCCGACGAGATCGTCGTCTACTGCCATCACGGGGTGCGCAGCGCCGCGGTGGCCGGCTTCCTCCGTCAGCAGGGATTCAAGGCCGTCAACCTCGAGGGCGGGCTCGACCAGTGGGCCCGGGCGATCGATCCGAAGATGAAGCGGTACTAGCTGCCGGTCCATGCCCATCAAGCCAGACTTCGTGACGGTCGAGCGCGAGGGTGCGCTGGCCTGGGTGACGTTGGACCGCCCGCCGCTGAACCTGATCGTGCCGGAGATGGTCGAGGGGATCCGCGTCACCTTCGAGACGCTGCGCCGGGACGACACTGTGCGCGCCGTGGTGATCACCGGCGCGGGCCGCGCGACAACCGGGGGCATGCAGCTGCAGGTGCTCCGCGACTTCACCCCGGGCCCGGCCAAGACGTTCATCGCCAGTCTGCACGAGGCGATCAACCAGGTGCACGACGCGCCGTTCCCGACCGTATGCATGATCAACGGCGCCTGCCTCGGCGCCGGCTTCGAGCTGGCCATGGCCTGCGACCTGCGCACCGCCGCCGCCGAGGCGGTGATGGGCCTGCCCGAGATCCGCGTCGGGATCCCGTCGGTGATCGAGGCCGCGCTGCTGCCCGGCGTGGTCGGGCCGGGGCGCGCCGCCGAGATCTTGCTGACCGGCGAGAGCGTCACCGCGCGGCAGGCCTTCGAGTGGGGCCTGGTGAACCGGGTCGCGCCGCGGTCCGAGCTGCGGGAGGTGACCGCCGAGCTGGTCGGCAAGATCCTCGCGTGCGCGCCGAGCGC
Source organism: Candidatus Methylomirabilota bacterium (assembly GCA_035259825.1). Taxonomy (GTDB): domain Bacteria; phylum Methylomirabilota; class Methylomirabilia; order Rokubacteriales; family CSP1-6; genus CAMLFJ01. Next base: position 5,408 of record DATFWA010000216.1, read on the forward strand.
GGTGCGCCTGCAGAAGGAGCTGATCGTGCGCTGGCGCAACACCGACCTGCGCACCGCAGTGGAGTACGGGGTCAACGCGTTCGGCCAGTCCTTCGCCACCGGCGAGCCGCGCGAAGCGATGGAGGCCTATCTCGGCAAGCGCAAGCCCCGCTTCCCTTCGTGATCCGCCTCGTCACCTTCGACTTCTGGGACACGCTCGTCACCGACTCGCCCGAGAACCTGCGCGCCCAGCGCGCGCTGCGCGTCGAGGCGATCCGTCGCGCGCTCCACGACGCGCGGGCGCCCGTCAGTGAGGTCGACGCCGAGGACATCCACGAGCGCTCGGGTCTGGCGCTGGCCGAGCGCTTCTGGAGCCGCAACCGCGACCCGAGCCCGGCCGAGCAGCTGCGTGTTGTCCTCGACACTCGCGAGCCGGGCGTCGCCGCGCGACTGAGCCCCGACGCGTTCGGCGCGGCCCTCAACGCGTACATCTCGCCGGTGCTCGCCCATCCGCCCGACCTGTCGCCGGGCGCCGAGCGCGCGGTGCGCGAGCTGGCCGCGCGCGGCGTGCTCCTCGGCATCGTGTCGAACACCGGTCGCACGCCCGGGGTGATCCTGAGGCGGGTGCTCGAGCGCCACGGATTACTCCGCCACTTCGGGCCCATCGCCTACTCGGACGAGATCGGCGTGCGGAAGCCGGAGGCGGAGATCTTTCGCGTGACGCTGGTGACCGCCGGGATGAAGCCGACGGACGCGCTGCACGTCGGCGACAATCCCGACGCCGACGTGGTAGGAGCGCGTGGGATCGGCATGCGCGCGGCGCACTACACGGCGGGCTTCCGGGTGCCGGCGGCGAACGCCGACCTGATCGTTCCCGACCTCGAGATGCTCGCCGAGGAGGTTTTTCGGGTTGCCCCAACCTGGGCGGCCGGGTAACATGCCTCGGTCATGAACGTGGACGAGCTTCGCGCAAAGATCCGAGACATCAAGGATTTTCCGACCGAAGGCATCCTCTTCAAGGACATCACCACGCTGCTGAAGGACGGCCCGGCGTGGGCCTCCGTCATCGACCACCTGGCCGCGCGGTACCACACCTCGCGTGTCGAGCTGGTGGTGGGCGTGGAGTCGCGGGGCTTCATCTTCGGCGGGGCACTGGCGCATCAGCTCAAAGCCGGCTTCGTGCCGGTGCGCAAGCGGGGCAAGCTGCCCGCACGCACGATCGAGGAGGAGTACGAGCTGGAGTACGGCCGCGACGTGCTAGCCATCCACGAGGACGCCATCGAGAAGGGGCAGCGCGTGCTGGTGGTCGACGACCTCCTGGCCACCGGGGGCACGATGGCGGCCACGCTCCGCCTCGTGGAGCGCCTGGGCGCGACGGTGGTGGGCGCCGCGTTCCTGATCGAGCTGGCCTTCCTCAAGGGCCGCAGCCGGCTCACCGGGCACCGGATCGACTCCCTGATCGTCTACGACTAGACGGCCGGAAGTAGTTGTATGATGGGGACCTGGAGGCCGGACATGATCGAGCGAGCGTGGGTCGGGGGCGTGCTGGTGGCAATCGCGGGGGTGGTGCTGCCCACGGCCGCCGTCGGGGCCGGGGAAGGCACCCAGCAGGCGCCGATGATCCTCAACCTGATGAACCGCCCGATCGAGTCACGGGAGCGCGCCTTCACCGAGGACATCAAGCGCGAAGCGCTGGCGCCGCGGCCATCGGCGGTCGACGAGTGGGAGCCCCAGCCGGACGGCTCCATGCGCAACAAGAAGACCGGGATCAGCGTGACCGTGAGGAATCCGTGCCCGCCCGGTGACATCGAGCACGAGTTCGCGCTGGCCGCGTACAACCGCTCGAAGCCCCGCCGCTGAACGCCGAGCAGAACCCTACCATTCGAGGCTGACGCCGCTCCTGGGTCCACCGGGGACGGCTATGATCGAGGGAGGCCGGGCATGGCAATCCGCAACGTCGGTGTGCTGGGCTGTGGGCTCATGGGGTCGGGGATCGCGCAGGTCACCGCGCAGGCGGGCTTCCCGACGGTGGTGGCCGAGGCGAATCAGGAGCTGCTCGATCGCGGGCTGTCCGGCCTCCGCAAGAGCCTCGATGCCCTCGTCGCCAAGGCCAAGCTGGACGAGAAGGCGCGGGATGAGGTGCTCGGGCGCATCAGGGGCGCGGTGGGGCTCGAGGCCTTCCGCGACTGCGATCTCGTGATCGAGGCCATTACCGAGAACCAGCCGCTCAAGAACGAGACCTTCGCCAAGCTCGACCACATCTGCCCGCCGCACGCGCTGCTCGCGTCGAACACCTCGTCGTGCAACATCACCGCGATGGCCGCCGCCACGAAACGGCCGGCCCAGGTGCTGGGGCTGCACTTCTTCAACCCGGTGCCGCTGATGAAGCTGGTGGAGGTCGTGCAGACGATCCTCACCGACGAGAAGAGCGTCCTGGCCGCCTACGAGTGGGTCCAGGCCGTGGGCAAGGTGCCGGTGCGGGCGAAGGACTCCACCGCGTTCATCGTCAACCGGCTGCTCGTGCCGTACCTGCTGGACGCGATCCGGGTCTACGAGGGTGGCCTGGCCTCTCTGGAGGACATCGACCAGGCCATGAAGCTCGGCTGCGGGTACCCCATGGGCCCCTTCACGCTGCTCGACCTGGTCGGTCTCGACACCACCATGTACGTGGCCGAGGTCATGTTCGACGAGTACCGCGAGCCCCGCTATGCCCCGCCCCCGCTCCTGAAGCGCATGGTGATGGCCGGCCAGCTGGGTCGCAAGTCGGGGAAGGGCTTCTACGACTACTCTAAGAAGTGAGCGCAAGTAGGCGATGAACAATCTGTACTATCTGAGCGAGGACCAGCAGGCGATCCGCACCCTCGCGCGGGAGATCGCGCGCAAACGCATCGCGCCGCGCGCCGCCGACGTAGACGAGACCGGCGAGTATCCCCAGGAGCAGCTGAAGCTGCTTGGGCAGCAGGGCTTGATGGGGCTGCACATCCCCGAAGAGTACGGCGGCAGCGCGGCGGGCTCGCTGGCCTTCTGCCTCGCCGCCGAGGAGGTGGCCTGGGCCTGCGCCTCGACGTCGACCATCTTCCTGGTCCAGAACCTGGGCGGCTACCCGATCATCTTCGCGGGCAACGAGGAGCAGAAGCGGCGCTACCTGCCGAAGCTGGCCACTGGCGAGATGACGGCGGCCTTCTCGCTCTCCGAGCCGGGATCGGGCTCCGACGCCGCCGCGATGACGTGTCGAGCCGTCCGCAAAGGCGACCACTATGTGCTGAACGGCTCCAAGATGTGGGTGACCAACGGCTCGCACGCCGGTGTCATCACCGTGTTCGTGACCGGCGATCCGGCCCAGCGGGCCAAGGCGGTCACCGCGCTCCTGGTGGAGCCCGGCATGAGGGGGTTCACGGTCGGGAAGGCGGAGCGCAAGCTCGGCATCCACGGCTCTCCCACCGTGGCGCTGCACTTCAGCGACTGCGAGGTGCCGGTCGACAATCGGCTCGGCCAGGAAGGGGAGGGGTTCAAGATCGCGATGCAGACACTGGAGCAGTCGCGGCCCACCATCGGCGCGCAGGCTGTCGGCATCGCGCAGGCCGCCCTCGACGCCTCGGTGGCCTACGCCAAGGAGCGCCGGGCCTTCGACCAGCCGATCGCCGCCTTCCAGGGCATCCAGTTCATGTTGGCCGACATGGCGATGGCCGTGCACGCTTCGCGGCTCGTCGTGCACCATGCCGCGGCCCTGATCGACCACGGGGTGAGCGGGACGGCGCTGGAGGCCTCGGCGGCGAAGTGCCTGGCCTCGGACACCGCCATGAAGGCGGCGACCGATGCGGTCCAGATCTTCGGCGGTTACGGCTACACCCGTGAGTTCCCGGTCGAGCGCTTCATGCGCGACGCCAAGATCACCCAGATCTACGAGGGCACGAACCAGATCCAGCGCATGGTCATCGCCCAGCACCTACTGGGCAAGGCCTGATATCTCACCCGCGATCACTCCACCGCACAGGAGACCTCGATGAGCGACCGTCGCCAGCCGCGTGTGTACCGCCGCACCTTCCTGAAGGCCGCCGGGACGGCCGCGGGGGCCGCGGCCCTCGGCTTCCCCGCGGTGCTGCGCGCGCAGACGCCGAGCTTCAAGGTGGGCGTCGTCCACCCGGTGACCGGCCCGCTGGCCGAGCCCGGCC
>DATFWA010000217.1:0-4159 GCA_035259825.1 Candidatus Methylomirabilota bacterium
GGCGCGGTCCTCGCGCGCCTCGACGACACCGAGGCGCGCGCCCAGCTCGACCTCGCCCGTGCGCAGCTCGTGGCCGCGCGCTCCCAGCTCGCCGAGGTGCGCGCCCAGCTCGACCAGGCGGAGCGTGACTACACGCGGCAGCAGGGCCTCTACGACCGCGGGCTGGTGAGCCCGCAATCGATCGACGCCGCGCTCGCCCAGCGCGACATGCTGCGCGCGCGGCTCGCCGCCACCCAGGAGCAGATCAAGGTAGCGCAGGAGTCGGTGACGGTCGCGCAGGTCCAGCTCGACAACACGGTCATCCGTGCCCCGTTCGGCGGCGTGGTGGTGGCCAAGTCGGCGCAGCCGGGCGAGATGATCTCGCCGATCTCCGCGGGCGGCGGCTTCACCCGCACCGGCATCGGCACCATCGTGGACATGGACTCGCTGGAGATCCAGGTCGACGTCAACGAGTCGTACATCAACCGCGTCGCGGCCGGCCAGCCGGTGGAGGCGACCCTGAACGCCTACCCCGACTGGAAGATCCCGGGCGAGGTGATCGCGATCATCCCGACCGCGGACCGCACCAAGGCCACCGTGAAGGTCCGCATCGCGATCAAGTCGAAGGACCCGCGCATCGTGCCGGACATGGGCGTACGGGTCGGCTTCCTGGAGTCGAAGCCGGCCGGCGGCGCGCCCTCGCCCGCGCTCACCGGCGTGGTCGTGCCACCGGAGGCGGTGCGCGCGGAGGGAAGCGGATCGGTGGTGTTCGTGTACGCCGATGGCCGGGTGGAGCGGCGCGCGGTGACCCTCGGGCCGGACATGGGAGGCCAGCGGCGCGTGGTGAGCGGCCTTCGTGACGGCGAGCGCGTCGTCCTCTCACCGGCCGCCACGCTGCGCGACGGCCAGGCGGTCAAGCCGGCCGAGGGAAAGTAGGGCGATCCGCGTGGAGTGCCTCGTCGAGATCCGCGGCGTGACCAAGGTCTACCACCGTGGCCGGGAGCGGATCGAGGTCCTGCACGGCGTGGATCTCGACATCCCGCATGGTGACTTCGTGGCCCTGATGGGCCCCTCCGGCTCGGGCAAGACCACGCTGCTCAACCTCATCGGCGGGCTCGACTCGCCGACCGGCGGCACCATCGTGGTGGCCGGCCGGCGCATCGATCAGCTCTCGGGCGGGGACCTGGCCGCGTGGCGCGCCGCCCACGTGGGCTTCGTCTTCCAGTTCTACAACCTGCTGCCCGCGCTCTCCGCCCAGCGCAACGTGGAGCTCCCCCTGCTGCTGACCGACCTGCCTTCGTCGGAGCGCCGGAGGCGCGCCCACATCGCCTTGACCCTGGTCGGCCTGAGCGACCGGGCGCGCCACAAGCCGCGCGAGCTCTCCGGCGGGCAGGAGCAGCGGGTCGCCATCGCGCGCGCCATCGTCTCGGATCCCACCCTGCTCGTGTGCGACGAGCCCACCGGCGATCTCGACCGGGCGACCGCCGACGACGTGCTGCGGCTGCTGCAGATGCTCAACCGCGAGCACGGCAAGACGATCGTGATGGTCACCCACGATCCGAAGGCGGCGGAGTACGCGCGTCGGCGCGTGCACCTGGACAAGGGCACCATGACCGCGGAGCCGCGCTCGGTGTGAGGTATCTCCCGCTCCTCTGGGCCGGGCTCTTCCGGAAGAAGACGCGCACGATCCTCACTCTGCTGTCGATCGTGGTGGCCTTCGCCCTCTTCGGGCTCCTGCAGGCGGTGCAGGTCGCCTTCGAGTCGGGCGCCGACACGGCCGACGCCAAGCGGCTCCTCACCACCGCGCGCTACTCCATCATCGAGCCGCTGCCGATGGCGTACCTGCGACGGATCGAGCAGGTACCCGGCGTGGTGGGCGTGGCCTACGCGGACTGGTTCGGCGCCAAGTACCAGAACGAGTCCAACGCCTTCCCGGTCTTCGCGGTGGACCCGGCTCGCTACCTCGACATGTACCCGGAGTTCACGGTGTCGCCGGCGCAGCGGGAGGCCTTCGCCAAGACCCGCACCGGGGCGCTGGCTGGCCAGCGGCTGGTCGATCGCTTCGGCTGGACGGTCGGGCAGAAGCTACCGATCAGCTCGGAGATCCACCCGAAGACGGACGGCAGCATGGCCTGGGAGTTCGACCTGGTGGGCACCATCGATGCGGACGACCCGGCGGTCCGCGGCAACACCGATATGGTGCTGATCAACGTGGCCTACTTCGACGAGGCCCGGCAGGCCGGCCGCGGCAAGACCGGCTGGTACATCGTGCGGATCGGCGACTCGACCCAGGCGCGCGGGATCTCCGCGACCATCGACGGGCTGTTCATGAACTCGCCCGACGAGACCAAGACGCAGCCCGAGAAGGAGTTCGCGCTGGGCTTCGCCAAGCAGATCGGCGACATCGGGGCGCTCGTGAGCCGCATCCTGATCGCGGTCTTCTTCACCATCCTGATCCTGACCGGCAACACCATGGCTCAGTCCATCCGCGAGCGGGTGCCGGAGCTGGCCATCCTCAAGACGCTCGGCTTCTCCGACGGCAAGATCACCGCGCTCGTGCTGGCCGAGGCTGTGCTGCTCCTGGCCCTCGGCGGCGGGCTCGGCATGACCGCCGCGGTCGCCGCCATGCCCGGGCTCAACGGCGCCACAGGTGGCCGCTTCCCGCCGCTCTTCGTCGGCGCCGAGACCTGGCTTCTCGCCGCCGCCATCGCCGCCGCCGTCGCGCTCATCATCGGCCTGCCCCCCGCCTGGCGCGCCAGCCGACTGAAAATCGTCGACGCCCTGTCCGGGCACCTGTAGGCCTCGGCTCATGATGCGTGACGGCACGGCATTGATCTTATTGGGGGGGAGCGGCGGCGCTCCTCCCCCAAGCCCCCCCACCGCATTCTTCATTCGCGCGCGGCAGGTTCCGCTTGGCGGGCAGCTACCGTTTCGAGCATATGCGCGTTCACCGGTCCGAACATGCGTGCGCTGAGACAGATTCTCGCGATCACGCTCATGAACCTGCAGAATCTGCCCCAGCGGGTCGGCACGTCGCTGGTGGTGGTGGTCGGCATCGCAGGGGTGGTCGGCGTGCTCGTCTCGGTGCTCGCGATGTCGGAAGGCTTTCGCTACACGCTCGCGAGCACGGGGCGGAGTGACCGGGTGATCATGCTCCGCGCCGGCTCCGATGCCGAGCTGTCCAGCGGCGTCGGTCGAGACCAGGCCGTGCTGCTGGCCGCGCTGCCCGGCGTGGCCCGCGACGCCACCGGGCGGCCCCAGGCCTCGGCGGAGCTGGTGGTGATGGTGGACCTGCCTCGCAAGGGGGAATCCGACCCCAACAACGTGCCGTTCCGCGGCGTGCAGCGCGCCGCCTTCGCGATCCGCGACGAGGCCCGGCTCATCGAGGGGCGGCGCTTCGAGCCCGGCATCCGCGAGGTCATCGTGGGGCGGAAAGCGGCCGCCCAGTTCGCCGGGCTGACGGTGGGCTCACGCATCGCGTTCCGCGACAGCGACTGGACGGTGGTCGGCATCTTCGAGAGCGGCGGCGACGTGCACGAGTCCGAGATCTGGGCCGACGCCGAGGTCGCGATGTCCGCGTTCCGGCGGACCGGCTACCAGTCGGTCACCGCGCGCCTCGCCGATGGCTCCGACGGCGGGCTCGCCGCCTTCCGCGACTCGGTCAGCCGCGACCCGCGTTTCTCGATCACGGTGCTCCGCGAGCCCGAGTACTACGCCAAGCAGGCTACCGTGCTGTCCACCCTCATCAACGTGCTCGGCTACACGGTCGCGACCTTCATGGCGATCGGCGCGACCTTCGGCGCGCTCAATTGCATGTACTCGGCCATCGCGAGTCGCCAGGTGGAGATCGCCACCCTGCGCGCGATCGGCTTCGGGGGCGCGCCGGTCGTGGTCTCGGTGATGATGGAGGCGCTGCTGCTCTCGCTGCTGGGCGGGGCGATCGGGGGCGCGCTCGCCTACGTCTACTGCGACGGAGCCACGCTGTCCACGCTCAACTTCAACACCTTCTCGCAGGTGGCCTTCGATTTCCGCGTGACTACGGGGCTCCTGGTCCGCGGCCTGATCTGGGCCCTCGTCATCGGCGCCGCGGGCGGACTGTTGCCCGCGGTGCGGGCCGCGCGCATCCCGGTCACCGAGGCGCTGCGCACGCTGTGAGCGCGCCGGCGTCGCCGGTTGACTC
>DATFWA010000218.1:0-2505 GCA_035259825.1 Candidatus Methylomirabilota bacterium
CTCCCGCCGGGTATCGCCACCCGCGCGAGATGACTACACGAGGTTGTACAGGCGCGCAGCGTTGTCGCAGACGATCTTGTGACGAACCGCCGCCGGGAGATGACCGAGCTCGCGGGCGATGTACTCGCGCGAGTCGGGCCACACCCCGTCCGGATGCGGGAAGTCGGAGCCCCACATCACCTTGTCCACCCCCAGCTCGTCGAGCAGCTTCACGCCCACCGGATCGGTCTGGTAGGTCGCCCACACCTGGCGCTTCCAGTAATCGCTGGGCGGCATGCTGAGCGACAGGTCCTTGAACTGGTCCTCCCACTCGCCGTCCATGCGCCAGAGGATATAGGGGATCCACCCGATGCCAGCTTCGCCCAGGACCACGCGCAGGCGCGGGAAGCGCTCGAGCACACCGCCGTAGACCATCGCCATCAGGATGTTGGCCATGTTGATCTGGAATCCGGTGATGTGGGTGGCGAAGGCCACGCGCGAGGCGCGGCGATCCTCCGCCGACATGTCCGCGGGCGCGCGCGACGGATCCGAGCCGACGAACACCAGCTTCTGCAGGTGGTCGGGGAGCCGGCTGCCGATGGTGTGGAAGTGCAGCGGCAGCCCGCTCGTCTGGATCACTTCCCAGAGCGGATTCCAGTAGGGATCCCACAGCGCGGTGAGATCGGACGAGTTGGCGATGTCGAGACCGCGCACCGCACCGCGCTTGGCCACCCGCTCGACCTCGGCGATCGCCGCGTCGATCGGCGCGTTCGGGATCGAGGCCAGCCCGGCGAAGCGCTCAGGGTGCGTGGAGCAGAAATCGGCGAGCCACTCGTTGTAGATCCGGATCACCTCCACCACCGCGTCCGGATCGTTCATGCGGCCGGTGGCGCCGAGGATGCCGTAGAGCACTTCGGCCTGCACGCCGTCCCGGTCCTGGTCCTTTAGACGCAGGTCGGGATCGGTGAGCCGGCGGATGCCCCGCTTGCCGTCCTCGTAGAGCCCGGTCTCGGCCATGCGGTCCGCGCGATGAATGCGGCCCGGCACGTACTCGCGTCCGGCCGAGCCCATGCCGCAGGAGAACCCGAGGTTCGCGCCCTTCTTGGTGATCCAGGTCGGGCCCTTCGGGCTGTCCACCACGTGGGGCATGCGGTCGCGCAGCGCGGGAGACGCGTTGGCGGTGAAGAGGTCCGGGGGCAGCCAGCAGAGGTCGAGGTGGCAATCGGCGGAGATCATCTCGTAGCGCATGTCGGTCTCCTCAGGGCTTGAGCCGGACGTCTTCGTAGGGAGCAGAGTACGGGAATGCGGAGATCAGGGCCAGCGCCGGTTCCTCCACGCGCGGGCCGACCCCGCGGATGAAGCCGTTCTCCCAGATCGGCGCGAAGATTTTCCTCTCGCTCAGGATGCGCTGGATCTGGTGGAGCATCTCCTCGCGCTTCTTGCGGTCGCGCTCGCGGGCCTGGCGCTCGAACAGGTCCTGCACCTCGGGCAGCACGCCCGCGGCGTAGGGGCCGCCCTTGACCGCGAGGATGGCCAGCCGGGTCGCCGCATTTCCGGCGGGGCCGAGGCCGGCGAACACCAGCCCCTTGAGCTTGCCCTGCGGCCACGCCGAGAAGAACGCGGCGCGCTCCATGGTGTGGATCTTCACCCGAATGCCGACCGCGGCCAGATAGTTCGCGATCGCCTCACCGGTGCCCTCGTAGGGCGGCGCGATCGTGAAGTCGCCCGCGTCGAGGCCGCGCGGGAATCCGGCCTCGGCGAGCAGGCGCTTCGCGCGCGCCGGATCGTAGGGATCGGGCTCGATCGGCAGCGCGAATTCCAGGCTGCGCGGCACCACGTTGCCGGTGACACCGGCGAAGCCAAGCTGCTCGGCGTCGTTCATCGCCTTGCGGTCGATGGCGAGGCTCGCCGCGGTGCGGACGCGCTGATCGTGCCAGGGCGAGCCCGCCTCCCACTGGCTGCGGAAGTCCAGGAAGAAGACGGTGTTGCTGCGCACCGCCATCAGGCGCAGGCCGGGCGTGCGGCGCACCTCCTCCGCGACGGGCCCATTCAGGAAGTAGGCGATGTCCACGTCGCCGCGCTTGAGCGCGGCCGCACGCGTGGTCTCGTCGGGGAGGCTGCGGAAGACGAGACGCTTGACGGAGGGCGCCTTCCGCCAGTAACCGTCGAAGGCCTCGAGCTGGAGCTCGACGCCCGGCGTGAAGCTCGCGACCTTGTAGGGGCCCGCGCCGATCGGCGCTTTCTTGAAGCCCTCGTCGCCCACCTGCTCGACGTACTTCTTCGGCACCACCCAGCCCGCGCTGGTTGCGGTGGTGCCGTAAAAGACGATGAAGTCGGGCCACGGCTCTTTCAGGTGGAACTGCACTCGCCGGGCGTCGATCACCCGGACCTCGCGTACGTGCTCCTTCAGCGCGGTGGCGTTGGCCCCGTGATAGCGCTCGAAGGAGAACTTCACGTCCTCCGCGGTCACCCGCTCACCGTTGTGGAAGCGCGCGTTGGAGCGCAGCACGAAATCGTAGACTAGGC
>DATFWA010000219.1:0-18247 GCA_035259825.1 Candidatus Methylomirabilota bacterium
GCGCGAGCAGGGCGTGGGCACCATCGGCATTCGCGTGCTGGCGGGCGGCGCGCTGAGCGGACGGCTGGAGCGCCATCCGACCGCCATCCCCTCGGTGGCCCCGATCGCCTCCGGCCCGGACTACGCGAGCGACGTGGCGCGCGCCCGGGCGCTAGAGCCCCTGGTGGCGCAGGGCCACGCGGGCAGCCTCGTCGAGGCATCCCTCCGCTTCGCCATCACCGGGGAGGCGCTGTCCACCGTGCTCATCGGCTGCTCGGACCTCGCCCAGCTCGAGCAGGCCGCGGCCGCGGTCGACCGGGGCCCGCTCTCGCCCGCCGCCCTCGCCTCCCTCGGGGCGATCTGGAGATCGGCCTAGCGATTCGGACCGCGGCCCATGGGATAAGGCTGCCACCGGATCAACGAGGTCTTGGGCAGCACGCCGGGGTTGACCGCGGAGCGCGGCCACTTGCCCTGCAGCACGGTGGCGATCTCACGGCCAAGCCGCCGACGGGTTTCCGGCGCCATTCGAGCCGTCGCGGACGCGATGTGCGGGCTCACCAGCACGTTGTCCATGTGTAGCAGCGCGTTGTCGGGATCCACCGGCTCCACCTCGAACACATCCAGAGCGGCGCCCGCAATCCATCCCTGACGCAGGGCTTCGGTGAGCGCGGACTCGTCCACCGTCGGCCCGCGGCCGTTGTTGATGAAGAGGGCGCTCTTCTTCATCGCCCGGAACTCGCGCTCGCCCATCATGTGGCGGGTCTCGGAGTTGAGCGGCGCGTGCATCGAGAGGAAATCGGCGCGCTGGCACAGCTCGATCAGGCTCGTCACCGGCTCCACCCCCACCGCGGTCATCTCCAGCTCGGCCAGGAACGGGTCGTAGGCGATCACCCGCAGCCCGAAGGCGTGAGAGCGCCGGGCCACCGCCTTGGCCACGTTGCCGAAGGAGATGAGGCCCAGGGTCTGGCCGTAGAGCCGCGGGATGTTCGTGAAGTAGGGCCGGCCCTCCGACCACTTGTTGTCCACGGTCAGCTGGTGCATCAGCCGCAGGCGGCGGTGGGCGGCCAGGAACATGGCCATGGTGTGGTCGGCCACCTCGTCGATGAACACGTCGGGCACGTTGGTGACCACGATGCCGGCCTCTGTGGCCGCGTCCACGTCGACCGTGTCCGCGCCTACGCTGCCGAGCCCGATGACTTTACAATTTCGCAGACCGCTTATTATCTTGGCTGTGATTCGCCGGTTGCGCGAGATGAGCGCGTCGGCGTCCTTCGCCGCCTCGATGAACTCCTCTTCGGTTTTGGCCGGGACCTCGACGATCTCGGCGCCGATGGGATCGAGCGCCTCTCGCTCGATCTTGTAGGCGCCGTCGGCCAGGTCATAGGTGATCCCGCCCGACGGCTTCTGGACGACGACTTTGAACTTCGCGCTGGGGGCTGCCATGCCGACGACCTCCTGGGTCCAAAGGTGAGGTGCTGCGTCCGCGGCCCCGAGGATACGCTCCGCGCCCGCCTGAAGTCGAGAGCCTCTTGTGCTAGGGTGGCGCTGATGCTCGTCGGGGCCTTCGCGGTCGCGCACACGCCACAGTTGTTGATCCGTCCCGTGACCGAGGACCGCGAGCTGGTCCTGCGCGTGCACGCGGCCATGCGGCGGGTCAAGACGCGTCTCGGGGTGATGCAGCCGGACGCCATCGCGATCGTGGCCGGCGACCACGTCGAGGCGTTCTTCCTCGACGGCGTCCCCGCGCTCGCGGTATACGTGGGCCGCGAGTGCGCCGGCACCTTCGGCCCCTATCGCTACCGCCTCGACATCCACGAGCCGCTCGCCCGCGCGGTCGTCGAGCAGGGCATCGAGCGCGGCTTCGACCTGCTCTACACCCAGGACGCACCGCTCGACTACGCCTTCTACGTTCCCCTGCACTTCGTGATGCCCGAGCCGGCGGTGCCGATCGTCCCGCTGCACGTCAACGTGTACCTGCCGCCGCAGCCGACCCCGGCCCGCTGCTACGCCTGGGGCGTGGCGCTCGGCGAGATCCTGCGCGCGCGGCCGGAGCGGATCGCCCTCATCGCCTCGGGAGGGATGTCGCACTTCCCGGGCACCGACCGTTACAGCTCGCCCGAGTTCGAGTACGACCGCGGGCTGCTCGAAACGCTCCGCGCGGGCCGCGGCCGCGAGATGGCGCGGCTCACCGGCGAGGAGCTGGACAAGCGCGGCAACATCGAGCTGCGTACGTGGATCACGCTGCTGGGAGCGGTCGGCGACGCGCAGGCGGACGTCTACTGCTACGAGCCGTCGTGGCACCACGGCAACGCGGTGGTCGAGTGGCCGGCGAGCTGAGAGGCGGATGAGCGACGGAGCGCACTACCGGTTCCCCCCCGCCGAGGCCTACCGGCTGAATCGCTGCCTCTACGCGCTGAAGTCGGATCGGGCGTTCGCGGAGCGCTTCCTCGCCGACGCGCGCGAGGCCACCGAGTCGATGGGGCTGACCGACGGTGAGCGCGCCGACCTGCTCCACCTCGATCGCGACGCGCTGGTGGCCCGCGGCGCCCATCCCTACCTCGTCTTCATGGCCGGGCTCCGCCTCAAGATGCTGAAGGACCCGTCGCAGATGGAGTACTTCTGATCCCGCGGTGACCGCGCCCCCTAGGACGTCACCTCGAGGCGGGTGGCGACCAGCTTGGCGCCGCGCTCCTCGTAGAACGCCTTCACCTTCGCCCCCTCCTGCAGGTCCGCGAAGCGCGCCTCGCGGCCGTCGACCTGGATCATCGTCTCCGAGCGCACCTCGAGCGTCTTGCCTAGCAGACTCAGCGGCCCGATCGACACGTCGACCGTCTCGGTGCGGCCGTCCACCCGGGTGAGCTTGCCCTCGATGATGCCGGCCCCCCGCTCGACCCGGGCCAGGGACTGGCCGGCGGGCTTCCCGGCGCGGACCTGGGCCGTCGCGGTTCCCACATCCACGGTGGCGACTGTGGTCACCACGCCAATGACCATTCCGATAGAGAGCCCGATATAGCGTCGCTGCATGGCATCCTCCTCTCGCGGGCATGTTGGCCCCGCTTGCGCATATGTAGAGAGCAAGCGCGGTACCAGCAGCCGACATGTCGGCCTGAAAGAGCCGAATCGCCGCCTGGGATGCGCAGGCTACTGGCGGGGCGTGTAACGCTTACACGCACCCAGCACGTAAGTTGTTCCGGGAGAAGGACCATGACACGTCGCCTCAGGCGGCTCACCCGGCGGTACGGCTCCATTGCGTTCGTGGTCACGGTGCTCCGCAGCTACCGGGAGGGCCGGCGCCGAGGGCAGACCCGTCTGAGCGCGCTCCGCTTCGGGCGCGCGGTGGCCCGTTGGCGCCGTCAGAACGGAGCCGCGCATTCGTAGACCGGAGCCGGGCCACGCGCGCGGGCCGGGACGGGCCGGGCTCCGCGCGGTGGCCGCGCTCGTCCTGCTCTTGAGCCACACCGCGGCGCCCGGCGCGCGGCCCGACATGGCCGTCGCGCAGGCACCGCCTCCTGCCCCGGCCGCTCCCGCGCCCGCCCCCGGCGCGCCCGCCCCAGAGCCGGTCACGCGCGAGCTGCAGCAGGCGCTCGCCGCAGCCACCCAGCGCTTCCAGGCCATGGACAGCGCGGGCGTGCTCGCCAATGTCTCCGACGGGTATCGCAACGGGCCCTTCACCAAGACCTCGGTACGCGAGCACCTGCTTACCATGTTCGCCTTGTACGACACCGTGCGCGCCCGCGTGCGCGTGGACGAGGTGCGGCTGGTGAACGGCCGCGCGTGGGTCTACTCCACCGGCGAGATCACCGGCCGTCTGCGCGGCATCGGCGCGTGGACCACCGTGCTGTCGTGGGAGCGTGAGCCCGAAGTGGCCCAGCGCGAGGGCTCGGTCTGGAAGCTGATCGGCCCCGGCGCCTGAGCCGCTCTTCCGCCGCGCTCAATCTCGGGTGGTCCCCAGCGGGCGATCGGCTATGCTAGCCGCCGCCGCCCGAGGCGGCCACTGGGGGAATCGATCTGGCCGGCGTCCTGCTGCTCTATGCGCTGACGTTGTTCGCGGGAGCCATGCTCCTGTTCGCCATGCAGCCGATGGTGGGCAAGATGATCCTGCCCCTGCTCGGCGGCACACCGGCCGTCTGGAGCACCTGCATGGTGTTCTTCCAGGCCGCCCTGCTCGGCGGCTACGCCTACGCCCACGCCATCAGCGCGCGGCTCCGCCCCTCGCGCCAGGTGCTGGTCCATCTCATCGTGCTCACCCTGCCGTTCTTGGTGTTGCCCCTGGCGATCAATCCGAGGTTCCTGCGCGGCGGCGAGGCCAACCCGGTGCTGGACGTCCTCACCCTGCTCTCGGTCTCGGTCGGACTGCCCTTCCTGGCGGTCAGCGCAACCGCGCCGCTGCTGCAGCAGTGGTTCACCCGCACCGGGCACCCGGCGGCGAGCGATCCCTACTTCCTGTACGCGGCGAGCAACCTCGGCAGCATGCTGGCCCTGCTGGGCTATCCGACCCTAGTCGAGCCGCACCTGCATCTGCAGGGCGCGTCCTGGCTCAGCCAGACCCGGCTGTGGACCGCCGGCTACGCGGGGCTCGTGCTCCTCGTCGCGCTCTGCGCGCTGACGCTGCGGTGGAAGCCGGCCGCGGTCGCGACCGGGGCGGCGACCGCCGTCGAGTCGCTCGAGGACCGGCCGGCGTGGAGGCGACGGCTCTACTGGGTCGCGCTCGCCTTCGTTCCGTCCAGCCTCCTGCTCGGTGCCACCACCTACATCACCACCGACCTCGCCGCGGTGCCGCTGCTGTGGGTGCTGCCGCTGGCGATCTACCTGCTCACCTTCATCCTGGCCTTCGGCCGGTGGCCGCGGCTGCTGCATCGTCTCGTGGTCGCGGCCACGCTGCCGGTGGTGCTGCTCGTGATGTTCCTGATGGTGTCCAGCCTGCCCGAGCGGATCTGGGTCACCGTGCTATGGCACTTCAGCCTGCTCTTCGTGGTGGCCCTGGCCGCGCACGGCGAGCTGGCGCAGGATCGGCCCGCTCCGCGTCATCTGACCGAGTTCTACCTGCTGATGTCGATCGGCGGGGTGCTGGGCGGGCTCTTCAACGCCCTGGTGGCGCCGCTCGTGTTCCGCTCGCTGATCGAATATCCGCTGATGATGATCCTGGCCTGCGTGCTCCTGCTCGCCCCGCGCGCGCCCGCCCTCGGGCTCGGCGCGGGGGCGGTACGCGCCCTCGGCCTGGTGGCCGTCACCGCCGCGCTGGCTCTGATCCTCTACTCGGAGTCGATCAGGGTGCGCACCGACTTCGCATTCGTGGCCCGGGTGTTCGAGCTGAGCCAGGAGTGGGTGGGCGCCTGGCTCGATCCGATCCAGCGCGCGGCCAACAAGTTCATGATCTACGGCCCGCCGCTCGTACTCGCGGGCTTCCTGCGGCGGCGCCCGCTCCACCTGGGACTGGCCCTGGTCACGATCCTGCTGATCTCGGGCTACGTGGACGCGCGCAACAACGATCAGATCCGTCAGAGCCGATCGTTCTTCGGCGTCGTGCGCATCTCGCGGGATCACGATGCCACCGGCTACACCGAGCTGCGGCACGGTACCACCTTGCACGGCCGGCAGAGCCTCGAGCCGGCGCGCCGCGCGCAGCCGTTGTCCTACTACCAGCCGAAGGGACCCGTCGGCCAGCTCTTCGAGGAGCTGGACCGGCGGCCCGCGCCGCTGAGCATCGCGGTGGTCGGCCTCGGCACCGGCACGCTGGCCGCCTACGCGCGGCCGGGGGACCGGGTGACCTTCTACGAGATCGACCGCCTCGTGCGCGACGTGGCCTTCGATCCGGCCTACTTCACCTACGCGGTGGACGCGCGCAACCGCGCCGTGACCGTGAGGCTCGAGATCGGCGATGCGCGCATCCGGCTCGAGAGGGTGAGGCGGGAGCGCCCACAGGAGCGCTACGACGTCATCCTGGTGGACGCCTTCAGCTCGGACGCGATCCCGGTCCACCTGCTCACCCGCGAGGCGTTTCGGCTCTACTTCGACATGCTCACCCCGCGCGGCATCCTCGCCCTGCACATCTCCAACCGCTACCTGCGCCTGGAGCCGGTGGTGGCGAACCTCGCCGAGGACGGACGCTACGCCGCGATGGTCCAGCACGGCGACACCGGCGACATCCGCGGCGGCGTCGAGGCGAGCTGGGCGATCCTGGGGCGGCGGCCGGAGGACTTCGGGGCGCTGGCGTCGGACCCGCGCTGGACCGAGGCCTCGCTCGATCCCCAGCCCGCCGTCGGCATCTGGTCCGACGACTTCCACAACCTGCTGTCGGTCTTCAAGTGGTGAGCCGGAAGCGGCGGCGTTCGCGGAGGATCTCCCGCGCCGCGTTGCGGCCGGGCGTGCCCATGACTCCGCCGCCGGGATGGGCGGCCGCGCCGCAGAGATAGAGACCGCGCACCGGCGTGCGGTACGAGGCCCAGCCGGGCAACGGCCGCAGCGAGAAGAGCTGCCCGGGCGTCATCGCTCCCTGGAAGATGTTCCCGCCGGTCAGGTTGAAGACCCGCTCCAGATCCGGCGGGGCCAGCACCTGCCGGGCGAGCACCGAGCGGCTGAAATTGGGCGCGTACTCGTCGAGCAGCGCGAAGCACCCGTCCGCGAAGGCCTCGCGGGTGTCCTCCCACGTCGTGTCCCGCAGCGCGTAGGGTGCGTACTGCACGAACATCGACATCAGGTGGCGGCCGGGCGGCGCCACCGTCTCGTCCACCACCGAGGGAATCGTGCACTCCAGCACCGGGCGCGTGGAGACCCGGCCGTACTTGGCGTCGTCGAACGCGCGCTCGATGTAGTCCGGGTCGGGACAGATGTGGATGGTGCCGCGATGCTGCGGCCCGGGAGTCCGCCCCGGACACGCGATGAAGTCGGGCAGCTCGGAGAGGGCCACGTTGATCTTGACCGACGCGCTCTCGTACGAGATGCGCTCCACCGCCGCGCGGAAAGCGGGCGGCAGCGCCTCCGGCGCGAGGAGCCGCAGGAACGTCACGTGCGCGTCCGCGTTGCTCGCCACCACCGACGCCCGGAATTCCTCGCCGCCGGCGAGCGCCACCCCCGCGACGCGGCCGCCGCGAACCAGGATCCGCACGACCTCGGCCTCGCAGCGGATCTCGACGCCCAGATCGCGCGCGGCGCGCGCGAGCGCCTGGGTGAGCCCGCCCATGCCGCCGCGCACGTAGCCCCACACCCCGCGCCGCCCGTCGGTCTCGCCCATCACGTGGTGGAAGAGCACGTAGCCGGTGCCGGGCGTGGACGGGCTCGCCATCGCGCCGATGATCGCGTCGGTGGCCAGCGTGGCCTTGAGCACCGGGGATTCGAACCAGCGGTCCAGGATGACGCGCGCGGGGCCGGTGAGCAGCTCGACGGCTTCCGACGCGCCGTCGCCCAATCGCCCGAACGAGCGGCCGAGCCCCAGCAGGTCGCGGAGCCCGCGCAGGCCGGGCCGCATCAGATCGGGCGGGGTCATGTCGAGGGTGGGCTCGATGAACGCGGCCACGCGCTCCAGCATGGCCTCGTACTCCGGATAGCGCGCGGCGTCCCGCGCGCTGAACCGCGCGATCTCCCGGCGCGTCCACTCCGCGTCCGGGCCCAGGGTGAGCGATCGCCCGTCGGGCAGCGGCGTGAACGACGAGGGGCTGCGCGCGAGGACCTCGAAGCCGTACTCGCGCAGGCGCAGGTCGCGGACGATCTCCTTGCGGAACAGGCTGCTCACGTAGGCGGCGGTGGAGACCTTGAATCCCGGGAAGACCTCCTCGGTGACGCACGCGCCGCCCACCACGGGCCGCCGCTCCAGCACGAGCACGCGCAGGCCCGCGCGCGCCAGGTAGCACGCGGCCACGAGCCCGTTGTGACCGGCGCCGACCACGATCGCATCGTGCCCGGCGGGCCGGGCGGCTCGAGGCATGGCGCCATTATCGCCGACGCGGCGTGCCCCGCGCCGCCATCGCTGCTAAGATTTCCTCGATGCGCTTCGCGTCATTCGTCCGGACGAGGCTGGTCCGGCTGAGCGTCGGCCTCTCGGCCTCGGCCGTGCTGGCCGCCTGCGCGACCAGCCCGATCCCGGCGACCTATTCGCAGGCCGAGCTCAAGGCCGCGTGTGAGCGGCATGGCTTCTGGTGGCATCCGGATGAGCTGATGGGGGGCTACTGCGAGCACGATAGCCAGATGTGAGGCGGTCTCCCGCCGCCTCGACGCGGTTGGCCACCGCGGCGCAGATCATGACCGGGATCGCGACCGCAATCCACGCCAGCCCGACCAGCAGCGCGACCGTCACCGCCAGGGCGATGCCGGTCATCACGAGGAGCAGCGCCGCCTTGATCACGGCCGGCGCCCTCGTGCGCCCGCCTCGCCGCTGCTCGCCTCGTATGCGGTGTAGCCGCAAGAGCGGCAGAGCAGGATCACCACGGTGCGACCCAAACGCGTGAACCGCCGAAGTGTCTCGAATCGGTCCCCGCACCGGGGACACGCCTTCACGTTTTGGCCTTCCGCTTCCATGAGGGATCCTCCTGCCTTCGTGGCAAGCGGCATGCCGGGGCAGAAATCGCCGGAATGAACCATCTAGCCCGTCGAAAGGTAGGCCGGCGCGCCGAAAGCGCCGGGTAAGCTTTACCGGCCCCGCCCATCCGTCGGTGGCCCTCGTGCTACTGTCGCACCATCATGGCCCTCGAGCCGGTGGTGCCGCGCCTGGAACGCCTGTGCCGGGCCATCGTGGAGATCGGCGAGCCCCTCGTGGTGGGGGACACGCCGCTGGGCCGGCGCCGCATCATCCCGATCACCGGTGGCCGCGTGGAGGGGCCGCGGCTGCAGGGCGTCGTGCTGCCGGGCGGGGCCGACTGGCAGATCGTGCGCGCCGACGGCGGCGCACTGCTCGAGGCGCGCTACACCATCCGAGCCGCCGACGGGTCGCTGATCTACGTGCGCAACGTGGGCGTGCGCACCGGGCCGTCGGAGGCGCTGGCTCGGCTCGGGCGCGGCGAGCCGGTGGATCCGGCCGCCTATTACTTTCGCACGACGCCGCGCTTCGAGACCGGGGCGCCGTCCTACGCGTGGCTCAACGACCTGGTCGCGGTCGGCTCGGCGGTGCGTCGGCCCGACGCGGTGATCCTCGATTTCTACACGGTGACCTGAGGAGTGGACAATCCGTGGCCAGCCCACGCTCCACGCGGCGCCGCTTCATCCGCGGCCTCGCCGCCGCCTCGATCGGCGTCCCCACGCTCCTGCGCGCGCAGCCGAAGACGGTGAAGGTCGGCATGGTCTCCCCGGTGACCGGCCCCATGGCCGACGTGGGGCAGGACTCGCGGCTGGGCGCGCAGCTGGCGGTCGAGGCGGTCAACGCGGCGGGCGGGATCAAGTCGCTCGGCGGCGCGCGGATCGAGCTGCTCACCGCGGACAGCGAGACCAAGCCAGAGGTGGCGCGCAGCGAGGCCGACCGACTGATCAACGCGGGCGCGCAGATCATGACCGGCGCGTTCCACTCGGCCCCCGTGGCCACCGTCTCGCTGCTGGCCCAGCAGCGGCGCGTGCCCTACATCATCGACATCTCGGCGGCGGACGCGCCGACCGCCAACGCGGCGAAGTCGGTGCGCGAGGGCCAGCAGAAGATCCAGTACGTGTACCGGATCTTCCCGGGCAGCGCGACCTTCGGCCGGAACACGGTGCGCTACATGTCCGAGATCTTCCGCGAGGCCGGCGTGAGCCCGAAGCGGGTGGTGCTGATGTACTCCAACGATCTCTTCGGCAAGACCCAGACCGACAGCTTCCAGGCCGCGGTCCGGGCCGCGAATCCCGGCTTCGAGGTGGTCGACGTCATCCCCTACCCAGAGAACGCGGTGGACCTCTCCACGGAGGTCTCGCGGGCCCGGGCCGCCAGGCCCGACGTGCTCGCCCCGATCACGCGGCCGGCCACCGCGATCCTCCTCCTGGAAGAGCTGGCGCGGCAGCGCACGGATCTGATGGGCATCATCAGCCCGGGCGCGCCCGGGCTCTACGAGACCAAGCAGATCCAGGTCCTGCGGGACAAGATCGAGTACGTGATGGACTGCACGGTCTACGCGAACTACCGCAAGCCCGACGTGCGGAAGATTGCGGCGGAGTACGAGAAGCGCTCCGGAGGCCGGCGCTTCGACGCGAGCGGGGCGTACTCCTACGAGGCTATCCTGGTGATCGCCGACGTGCTCGAGCGCGCGGCGTCCACCGAGCCCGACGCGGTGGTGGCGGCCATCCGCAAGACCAGCTTCGCGGGCGGTGTCACCGTCTCGACCGGCCCGGTGGTGTTCAACGAAGTCGGCGACAACCCGAACGCCTCCACCGCCATGCTGCAGATCCTGGGGCAGCAGCCGAAGGTGGTGTGGCCGAAGGACGCGGCCGAGCAGAAGTTCGTCTTCCCCCGCCCGAAGGCGTGAGGGGGAGCCGCGCGGAGGCTACCGGACGACGCGGTCCGCGCGCGCGATGACCGCGGGCGGGATCTTCAGGCCGAGGGTGCCGGCGGTCTTGAGGTTGAGGGCCAGCTCGAACTTGCTGGGGCGCTCCACCGGCAGCGAGCCGGGATTGGCGCCCTTGAGGATCCGGTCCACGTAGCTGGCGATGCGGCCGTTGACCTCGGCCAGGCTCGGGCCGTAGGACATGAGGCCGCCGCTCTCCACGATCTCCTTCCAGTCATACATGGCGGGGACGCGGTGCTGGGCGGCCAGCTGCACGATACGGTCGCGGTTGCTCGACAGCACCGCGTCGCTGGTCACCACCATCGCCTGAGCTCCGCCGCGGAGGCTCGACTCGAAGGCGACCGGATACTGCTCGGGCAGCCGCGCGTCCACGACCTGGAGGTCGATCGACTTGCCCTTCGCGGTCGCCTCGAGCTCCCGCACTTCGCCCGAGCTGGCGGGGTTGCGGAGGTTGGCGAGCACCGCGACCCGCCGCAGCCCCGGCACGCACTCGCGCAGCAGGTCCAGTCGCCGGCCGATCAGCTCCGGTACGTAGGTGCTGACGCCGGTGACGTTGCCGTCGGGCTTGGCGAGGCTCGACACGAACAGGCCGGCCACCGGGTCGGTCCCGCTGAGCATCACGATGGGGATGGTGGAGGTCGCGTTCTCGGCGGCCCGGATCGCAGGGGATGACACCGCGATGATGAGGTCCACTCCCGAGCGCACGAGATCGGCGGCCAGATCGGGCAAGCGCTCGAAGTCCTCGTTGGCCGAGCGGATCTCGAACCGGACGTCGCGGCCCTCCACGTAGCCCAACTCGCGGAGACGTTGCCGCATCTCGGGCATGATCCCACGCGGGGAGATCGTGGACGGGGTCAGGAAGCCGATGCGCCACGTGCGCGCGGGGGCCTGGGCGGCCGCCGGTCGCCCGAACATCAGCATCCCGGTGGCCATGGCGGCGACGAACGACCGGCGGTCGGCCGTGCAGCCGCCCCTCGGTGTCGAGACTCTCGTCATTGGAGTCGCGCTCTCTCCCGTCGTAGAATAGCCGGAACCGCGACCACGTCAACCGTCACAGGAGGGGACATGGGACGAGCCCGTATCCTGGTCATCGACGACGAGCGCGCCGTCCGAGAGCTGATCTCGGACGCGCTCGGGATCGAGGGCCACGACGTTCACACCGCGGAGAACGGCAAGGAGGCGCTCGACCTCATCGGTCAGAACCGCTACGACCTGGTCTTCTGCGATCTGCGCATGCCCGAGATGGACGGGCAGCGGCTCTACGAGGAGGTCCAGCGCGACTACCCCCAGGTCCTGAAGCGGATCGTGTTCGTGACCGCGCAGGCCCACTCCTCCGACTACGGCCCGTTCCTCCGCACCACCGGCATCCCGGTCATCGAGAAGCCCTTCACGCTGAGCCAGCTCCGCCAGATGGTCGAGAAAATGGTCGGGCCGAGCCGCTAGGCTCGACGCGGTCCGGGGCGGGTCAGCTCTGGCCCAGCCCCTTGAGGAAGTCCGCGTTGGTGGCGGTGAGCTTGAGACGGCCGAGCAGCGCCTCCATCGCCTCCTGCGGCTTGGTTCCGGAGAGCGCACGGCGCAGCAGGTGGATCTTCTTCATCTCGTCCTCGGAGAAGAGCAGCTCCTCGCGCCGCGTGCCCGAGCGCATCAGGTCGAACGAGGGGAAGATCCGGCGGTCCGCCAGCTCGCGCGAGAGGTAGAGCTCCATGTTCCCGGTGCCCTTGAACTCCTCGAAGATGATCTGATCCATCCGCGACCCGGTGTCCACCAGCACGGTGCCGATGATGGTCAGCGAGCCGCCCTCCTCGATCTTGCGGGCCGCTCCGAAGAACGCGCGCGGCATCTGGAAGGCGCGGCTGTCGATGCCGCCGGACATGGTGCGCCCCCGGGCCGACAGCTCGTTGTTGTAGGCGCGGGTCATCCGGGTGAGCGAGTCGAAGAGGATCAGCACGTCGCGCTTCTCCTCCACCATTCGCTTCGCTTTGTCGATGACTTGCTCGGTGACTTCGATATGACGGCGGTAGGGATTGTCGTTGCTGGAGGCGACGATCTCCGCCGACTTGCCGATCTGCATCCGGAAGTCGGTCACCTCCTCGGGCCGCTCGTCCACCAGCAGGACCATGACCACCACCTCCGGGTGGTTGGCCAGCACCGACTTCGCGATCTTCTGCAGCAGCATTGTCTTGCCGGTGCGCGGCGGCGCCACGATCAAACCCCGCTGACCGCGGCCGATGGGGGCAATCATGTCCATCGCCCGCATCGACAATTCGTCCGGGCTCAGCTCGAGCTTCAGCTTCTCGTAGGGCTGGACTGCGGTGAGGCCTTCGAAGAGGGAGGGTGTGGGGGCACGTGGAGCGGGGCGCGGGGGCATCGGGCCCCGGGGCCCTTGTCCCTGCCCCTGCCCCTGCGGCGGTCGGTTCCCGGAATGCCGGCGGCGGTGAGAACGCCTACTCAAGGGACACGCTCATGGCACAGACACCTTTCGGTCCAGACAATGGAAAGCAGGCGACACGCTCCTCGTCCTGCTCCGGGGACCCCGTCACTGCCGGGGAAGGGGGCAGCCGCCCGACTCGGCGGCGCCAACACTGACCCCGAGTGTACCGGAAGCCGGCCGCGCCAACCAGCGAATCGAGAGCGCCTCGGCGAGGGTGTTCTTACCGGGTCGTTCGTACCCGAGGACGGGCCGGCGGACCCGGCCGCGCCGGAACCACCGCGGCGAACGAGCAGGCGGCGACGGCATATCGCTTGCTCCTCCGGTTCACATGGCCACGCGATGGCCGGCGGTCGGCATCGTGGTGACTCCGGGATCCGGCGAGGGCCGCGCTCGCGGTGTCGCGCGCCGGCTGGCTCGGCGCCTCCGCCGGCGCGGCTCGGAGGTGACGATCCGGACCTTCGGTGACCTGCCGTCCCTCACCGAGTGGGCGCGGACGAGCGGGCCCGAGTTCTCGGTGCTCTTCTGCGTCGGCGGCGACGCGACGCAGAGTGCGGCCGCCGAGCTGGCCCGCCGGCACCGGATCCCTTTCGTACCGATCCCCAGCGGCTTCGGGAACCTGTTCGCGAGCGTGTTCGGCCATCGCCCCTCGCCACGGCAAGCCGCGCGCTTGCTGGCCGACGGCGAGATCCGCTTCGTCGACGTGGGACTGGCCGGCGACGAGCTGTTCCTCTCTCACAAGAGCTACGGCTTCATCGACCGGATCCAGGAGCGCGTGGAGGAGGACCGGCGCCAGCCGCGCGATCGCGCGCGGCGGCTCCTCGCCTACTACTGGACCGCGGTGCGCGCAGTGTGGACCACGCCGCTGACGCGGCACTCCGTCGAGGTGGACGGCGTGGTGGTTGCCGAGGACGCGGTCCTGGTCACGGTGGCGAACGTGGAGACGTATCGCGACTTCCTGCCCCTGACCCCGCGCGCGTCACCCATCGACGGGCGCTTCGACGTGTTCGTCATCCCGCGCACCTCCAGGCTCGGGCTGGCCTGGCGGCTCTTTCTCCTCAAGCTGCGCCTGCCCGGCCGCTGGAAGGGCGTCGCGCTTCATCGCGGGCGCACCGTCGTGGTCGGCCACGATGGCGGCCGCGAGAAGCTGCGGGTGGTGCGGCGGGTGCTGCCGCTGCTCCTGCCCCCCGGCGCGGTGGCCGCGCTCGAGCGCCGTCAGGTCGACGAGGAGGAGCCGGTCGAGACGGTGGCCTGAAGCTCGGCCCGCTTGCCGAGCCAGCCCATCGTGACCAGCACCAGCAGACCGATACCGATCCACACGAGCTGACGCGCGCGCCGCACGAAGCTGAACGCGAGCCCGGCGCCGGCTCCCAGCCCCATCGCCTCGAAGGCTGCCGCGTTGGCGCTCTCGAACGCGCCGAGGCTGGCCGGCACCAGGAAGGCGGCGAACCGGACACCCGCG
This sequence comes from Candidatus Methylomirabilota bacterium, assembly GCA_035259825.1. Taxonomy (GTDB): domain Bacteria; phylum Methylomirabilota; class Methylomirabilia; order Rokubacteriales; family CSP1-6; genus CAMLFJ01. The sequence goes on from DATFWA010000219.1 coordinate 14,327, forward strand.
CCCAGGGCCTCGATTACGGTGGCGGTCACGAGGTCGGCGGGAACCGCGAGGAAGAAGAGGATCAGATAGGCCTCGACCGCGCCGAGCAGCCAGCCGGCCAGATGGAAGCTGGTCGAGAGCGAGAGCCGGCGCCAGTCCTGGCGATAGTAGTCGCGCAGGGTGGCGTCGAGCCGCTGCGCGTAGTCCTGGTGTTGCACCACGCCGAACCACTCGAGGAGCCGCCCGGCACGTCCCACCACGCCCGCGACCTGGACGCCCACGAAGCCGGCGACCGCCGCGATCTCGACCACGAGCAGCCACAGCATGGCCCCGATCACGCGCGAGTCGGTCGCGAGCAGGCTCCAGGCGAGCGCCACTCCGATGAGCAGGAACAGCGCCTGGGCGATCGTGAGCGTGGTCTTGGCGATCACCACCGACGGCACGCTGGCCTCGTAGGCGACGTCCCGGCGGATGAGCCAGGCCTTGACCGCCTCGCCGCCCATCGAGCCCAGCGCGGTCACCAGGTTGAGCGACTCGCCGGCCAGCCGCGCGCCCAAGAGACGCAGGAAGGGCGCCGGATCTCGCGGAAACGCGTAGCGCCAGCCGAGCGTGTCCACCGCGGTGATCGCCGCGTAGGGCAGGCACACCACGATCAGCTGCCACCAGGTCAGCCGTGCCAGGGCCTCGAGGATTGGCGCCCATCCGATGCGATGAACCGAGTACACGATCGCCGCGATCCCGACGACCAGCAGGACCAGCTTCACCGTGCGCATGTCCACCTCATCGTACGAGCGAGCGGTACAACATCCATGCCATCGAGCAGGCCCTTCCCTCGTGTGGCAAGATGTGAGGCATGAGGGGTGGCGCGCGGCGGCGAGATCTAGGCGGTCAGGCGGGAGTCGTGCTCTTGGCGATGGCCACGCTGCTGCTGAGCGGCTACCTCTGCCTCTCGATCGACGCAGCGCACCATCACCTGCTGCCGCTCGATCAGGGCGTGCGGGCGTGGGTGCAGCCGATGCGAAGCGGCGGGCTCGATCTCTCCATGGAGACCGTGTCGCTCCTCGGCGAGCCGGTCGGGCTCGTGCCGCTGATCCTGCTCTCCTCGGCCCTCCTCTGGCACTTCAGCCGGCGCTGGGCTCTGCTGCTGCCCGTCGTCATGGCCGGCACCGGCGCGCTCCAGCTCGCGGGCAAGTGGGCGGCCGACCGTCCGCGGCCAAACGCCGCGCCGTGGGGATTCCCGAGCGGCCACGTGCTGAGCCTGGTCGTCTTCTTCGGAGTCGTCGCATTCCTGCTCGTCACCATGACCGAGCGCCGGCGACGCTTCCGGGTCCTCGCCTGCCTGCCGTGTGCCGCGGCCGTCTCGGTGGTCGCGGCGAGCCGCATCTACCTCGACATGCACTGGCTCTCCGACGTGATCGGCGGCTTCACCCTCGGCACCGCGTATCTGCTGCTCGCGCTCTGGACCCATCAGCGCATCTTCGTCGCGCGGCCCGCCGCCGCGGCGGTCGAGCCCGCCTCCGCCATTCCCGCCGCGTGACGACGACGCCGCGGGCGGACGTGGTCGGCAGCCTGCTGCGCCCGACCTATCTCCGCGAGGCGCGGCAGGGCGCCCGCGAGGGCCGTGTCACCGCCGAGGTGCTGCGCGAGGCCGAGGACCGCGCGGTACGCGAAGCCATCGCGCTCCAGGAGGCCGCGGGCCTCGACGTCATCACCGACGGCGAATTGCGCCGGTCGTCGTGGGTGATCACGATCCCGCTCCGCGAGGAGGGCTTGGCCCGCGCCCCGCTCGCCGGGTTCGAGTTCCTGCCCGCCGATCCGGGCTGGTGGTCGCTTTGGAAGGAGCCGGACGGCCGGCGCGCCCAGGTGTGGACGAATCCCACCCGTCCCTTCATCACCCGGCCGATCCGGGTGGTCCGCGACGTGGTCTCGGACGAGTACGCCTTCCTCAAAGCCAACGCGCGAGCCCGCACGAAGTTCACGATCCCGGCGCCGAGCTGGCACCGCATCTTCTGGCATCGCGACTACTCACGCGATGCCTATCCGACGCCGGAGGACTTCCTTCGCGCGATCGCCGGGTACCTGCGCGAGCACGTGGTGCCGCGGATCATCGCCCTCGGCGGCGACTACATCCAGATGGACGCGCCCAACTATGCGCAGTGGCACGTGGATCGCGACAACCGTGCGGCCTTCGAGGCGTGGGGGCACGACATGGCCGCCGAGCTGGTGGCCGACGCGGAGATCGACGACACCGTGTTCGAGGGCGTCGCCGGCGTCACGCGCGCCATCCACATCTGCCGCGGCAACGCCCCCGGCGGTCGGTGGCTCGCTAACGGCGGCTACGACGCCATCGCCGCGCAGGTCTTCCCGCGCCTCACCCGCTACGACCGGCTGCTGCTCGAGTACGACACCCCGCGCGCCGGCGACTTCGGGCCGCTGCGCCACGTCCGTCCGGACGCCGTCGCGGTCCTGGGTCTGCTCACCACCAAGCAGGGCGCGCTGGAGGACGCGGCCGCGATCGAGGCGCGCATCCGCGAGGCGGCCGGCCACGTCGCACTCGAGCGGCTGGCGCTGAGCCCGCAGTGCGGCTTCGCCTCGGGCGAGGCCGGCAACCCGCTGACCGCGGAGCAGCAAGAGGCCAAGCTCCGGCGCGTGGGTACACTAGCGCGGCGCATCTGGCCGGGCTAGCGTCGGGCGCTCGGCGCGTAGAAGGGATCGCGCGGGGCCGCGTCGAGCCAGCCGTCGTAGAAGCGCTGCACGTGGGGAAAGATCGCGGCGGAGATGCGCCGGCGGCGCGCCTCCTCGGCACCGAGCGGCGCCCGCAGCGCGGCGGATAGCTCGGCCAGCGCCGCGTCGCGATCCACGCGGGTGAAGCGCTTGTCGCGGAGCACCACCTCGCCCGCCACCATCACGGTGTCCACCGCGGCGGCCCGGCCGCGGTGCACGATCGCCTCCAGCGGCGCCACGCCCGGGTCGAGATGTGGGGCCGCGATGCTGGCCCAGGACAGCAGCACGAGATCGGCGGCCCGGCCCGGCCGGAGGCTTCCGATGCGGTCGCCGAAACCGGTGGTGGCCGCGCCGCCGGAGGTCGCCATCTCGAACACCTGCGTGGACGTGGGCACCGCGTCGTCCATGCCGGGCACGCGGTGCAGGCGGAGCACCAAACGCATCTCCTGGAACATGTCGCGATCGTCGTTGATGCCGGCCTCGTCGAGCCCCAGGCCCACCCGCACACCCTGCGCGCGGAAGTGATTGAGCGGGGCGACCCCGCTCCGCAGCCGCAGGTTCGAGCTGGCGTTGTGGCAGATCATGGTGTTGGTCGCGGCCGCGAGCTCGATGTCGTCGTCGGTGAGCCACACCCCGTGACCGAGCGTCATGCGCGGGCCGAGCAGGCCGAGGCCGTGCAAATGCCGGAGCGCGGTGGTGCCGGTGCGGCGGCGCGCGTACTCTTTCTGATAGGCGGTCTCGACCAGGTGCATGTGGAGTCCCACGTCGTACTTCTCCGAGTAGTCGCGCAGCGCGCGCAGCGCCTCGTCCGAGCACCAGTGCAGGTTGGCGGGCGCCAGCTGCACCCGGGCCCGGCCACCCTCGTTGCCGCCGACCCGCTCCCAGAGATCGACGAAGAGGCTCAGGTGATCGGGCAGCGGGATGGTCTGCGCGGCCAGGTACTCTCGCAGCTCGGCGCCGAGGGCGGGCGGCAAGCGGCGGCAGAATTCCTCGTCGGCCTCGTAGACCAGCCGGTTCTGGTCCCGCAGAGCGTACGAGTAGGACACGCGCATACCCACATCCTGGTAGGCCCGGAGGATCCGCTCGGCCACCCCGAGCACGCGCGAGGCGGGCGCGCCGCGCCAGCCGTGGAGATGCTGCACGGTGGTGATGCCCGATTGCAGCAGGTCGAAGGCCCCGTACAGCGTGTCGAGATACGGATCGACGTCGCGCGCGGCC
>DATFWA010000220.1:0-19945 GCA_035259825.1 Candidatus Methylomirabilota bacterium
GTGGTGGCTCAGCGCCGGGCGCAACGTGCTGCCCCTGAGCCTCCTGGCGTTCACGCGCCCGCCCGTCCCTCGCGACGAGCCCGCGGCGGCTTGACGTCGCCCGTCGCGCTCGCGTAGAGTCGCGGCGCGGAGGATCCTTCATGGCATCGCTCAAGGACAAGTACTGCATCGTCGGAGTCGGAGAGACCGAGTACAGCCGGCAGTCCGCGCGCAGCACGCGCGCGATGGCAGACGAGGCGGTGGGCAACGCCATGCGCGACGCCGGTCTCGGCAAGGACGGCGTGGCCGGCATGATGTCCTACCAGAGCGGCGACTCGGTCTTCGCCAACTGGGTCGCGCCCGATCTGGGGATCCGCCTGAACTTCTACATGGACGTGTTCGGCGGCGGCTCCTCGACGGAGGCCCTCATCGGCCTCGCGATGGGCGCCATCGAGGCCGGCATGTGTCACACGGTGGCGATCTTCCGGTCGATGAACGGCTACTCCGATTTTCGCATCGGCGGCACCGGCGCCCGCGCGGCTCAGCCGGTGCGCGGCATGGACCTGGCCCAGGTGCCCTTCGGCATGCGCAGCGCGGGCCAGAACTTCGCTCCGACATTCATGCGCCACATGTACGAGTACGGGACGACTTCCGAGCAGGTCGCTCACGTGCGAGTGGCCCACAGCAAACACGCTTCCCAGAACCCGAAGGCGCTGCTGAAGGAGCGGGTCACGGTCGCCGACGTGATGGCCTCCCGGTGGATCTGCAAGCCGCTCCATCTGCTCGATTGCTGCCTGGAGACGGACAACGCCACCGCCCTCATCGTGACGAGCGCGGAGCGGGCGCGCGATCTGCGGCGGAAGCCGATCTACATCATGGGAGTGGCGGGCCGAGTGAACAAGCCTCGGACCGATTTCCACTGGGCCCACGGGCCGATCACCCGGGTCGCCGGCTATCACGCCAAGGACATCGTGTTCGGCCAGGCCGGCATCAGCCCGCACGACGTCCACGTCACCGGCTCCTACGACGCGTTCACCTTCACCACCATGCTGCAGCTCGAGGAGTACGGCTTCTGCAAGAAGGGCGAGGGCGGGTCGTACGTATCGAGCGGCATCATCGAGCTGGGCGGCAAGCGGCCGAACAACACCTCGGGCAGCCACCTCTGCGAGGGCTACACCCATGGCATCTCGATGGTGATCGAGAACGTGCGGCAGCTCCGCGGCCAGGTCGACGACTACTGCCCGCGCTGGGAGGACGGCAAGCACACCTACGATTACTCGCCGGGCAAGTGTCGCCAGGTCAGGGACGCGCGCATCACCATGAATCTCGGCTGGGCGATGCCGCCGACCGGCTCCGCCCTCATCATGAGGAACTAGCCCGATGGCCTCCGTCGAGTACCGCGGCATGAACCTGGTGATCCCGGAGAACGACTCGGAGTGGCGCGAGCACTTCAAGCTGGCGCGCACCAGCCATCAGCTGATGCTGCGCGCCTGCAAGCAGTGCAAGCTCATGCGGTATCCCCCGAGCCATGGCTGCCCCTGGTGCCTGTCGCTCGAGTGGGAGTGGAAGCCGGTGAGCGGCCGCGGGCACATCTATTCGTACGAGGTCGTACACCACGCCATCCAACCCGGCTTCAAGGAGTGGACACCCTACGCAGTGGTCCTGGTGGAGCTCGACGAGCAGCGCGGCGCTCCGACCCCGGACGAGGCGCTGCGGCTCATCGGCAACTTGGTCACCCCCGAGTTCCGCCCGGAGGCCGAGCAGAACGTGGCGATCGGGAAGCGGGTGCGGGTCGTCTTCCAGGACCTCTCCGCCGACTTCGCGCTGCCTCAGTTCACGCTGACCGACGAGCCGGCCGTGGGCCGCGTCTGGCGGTTCCCCGGCTAGCCAGCGTCTCGAGGCCGAGCCACACGAGTCCCTGGGCAGCCAGGCTCAGGGCCAGCGCGAGCAGGAACGCGGGATCGCGCCCGAGCCCCACCACGCCGCTGGCGAGCACGAAGCAGAAGAGCGCGAAGCTCCACATCGCGGGCAGGAACGCCCGCAGGAAGCCCACCGCGGCCGGGGCGCCCTGCTGCGCGTGGGTGAAGGCGAGCAGGATCGTGGTGGCGATCGGGAACGGGGTGATCGCGCCGGAGAGACGCGGGCCGAGCCACGCGGCCAGCCCGGTGACCAGCAGCACCAGAACCACCGCGGAGGCCATGCGCAGCGGCAGATCCCACGTGGGTGCGCGGGCCGGCGGGGGCGCCTCAGGCAGGCGCGGGAGGACGAAGCGTGCGACTCCGAAGGCGCTCAGGGCCAGCGCGAGCCCCGAGACCGCCGTCCAGGACACCGCCTGGAGCGCGATGGTCAGCGCGCCGAACGCGGTCCAGCCCATGAGCACGCACATCCACCACGGTCGCGACACCGCCATCCACGAGTAGATCACCGCGAACGCGGCCACCGCAGCGAGGCCGGCGAGCGTCGCCTCGGCGGCACGTGCCACGAACGCCTCGCCCTGCTCGAGGGCCAGGAAGAAGAGCACCGGGCCCGCCACCAGCGGCAGGGCGTTCAGCCAGCCGCCGACGCGGGGACCGAAGCGACGGCCGCCGAGGGTCACCAGGGCGATGAGCCCCGGCACCAGGATCAGCTTGAGGAGAAGGGTCACCCGCGGGTCAGGCGCGCCACGATCGCATCGAATGCGCGATCGGCCAGTGCGCGCACCTCATCCCGCGTGAGTGGCTGGATCGGGTGCGCGACCATCACGGTCCGGTGGTCGCTCGCCCCGAGCGCGTCGGCCTGGGCCCGCGCCGCCCGCTCGAACTCGGTGGAGATGACGACGGCGGTGGGTATCCCGTGGTCCTCGAAGAACACGCTGTCGTGCACACTGCACGTGGTGCAGGACCCTCAGTCGGCGAGGGCTTCGATGACCGCGTCGCTGTTCTTGAGAATCTCCTGCCGCAGATCCTCGGGAGCCGGGCGCGCGTACGTCGGCTTCCTCAGCCGGACGATCGCGCGCGGCTGGAATCGCTCGCGCAGCAGCTCATCCACCCGGTCCAGCAGATGGCTCCCCTTGGCCTTGGAGATATCGAGCAGCGTGACGCGCTTGCCGTCGAGGCGATCGAGACGGCATGCGCTCCGGCGCGAGACGGGCGCTGAATCGGTCGGATCGAGGAGCTCGTCGTCGGTCGTCACGAGGCGCGCGAGAGGGTCAGGGCTTGCACAGGCGCAGGCCGGCGTAGTCACCCTGCGCGCTGCTCTTCGTATCGTCGGAATCGGTGAGTATTGCGATGCCGGCCGGCTTGGGCGGCTTGTCTACCCCGAAGAGCTTGCGGTAGTCCTCCCGCACATCGGCCTGCTCCTCGAGCCACTGCCCGGCCTGGTCTGTCCCGCTGCGCAGCACCCGCACCTGCGTGCTGCCCGCGCTCGACGTCAGGCGCGTGCCAACCGGCACCACCCGGCTCCAGATGTACTTGACGCTCTTCACGCTGCCCATCGGGCCGGGGAAGAGCGCGTAAACCGAGACCGCGCTGTCGTTGGTCGACGACTTCCGCTCGTCAGAGCCCTTGGGCAACTCCACCGCTCGCCACGACCAGGCCAGGATCGGGTAGGTGTCGAGGTCCCACGCCACCTCGCGGCCCGCCTGGATGCCGATGCCGCGCGACGCCGCGTGCAGGAAGCGGCGCCCATCCTCCTCGCGGATCGAGTACACCGGCCGGCCCTCCTCCTTCCGCGGTTTCCAGTCGAGCGGGAACTCGCCGACCGTGCCCCGAGAAAAATCGTCGATGAGCACGCAGTCGGCGGCCAACGCGGGGCCGCCGATCAGCGCGGCGGCCGCCACCAGCAGGAGGATCAGCGTCCGCGCCGCCACCACGAGTGCACCAGTTGGTCGACCACCTGCACGAGCTGCCCGACCGTGCGGCACTCCTTCACGATGTCGCACGAGGGCGCGTAGAGCGGCATCACGCTGTCCCCGATGCCCCAGCCCCACTGCCCTTCAGGATTGAGCCAGATGATGCCCTTGACTCGCTCCCGGATCTGCCGGATGGCCCAGGCTTGCGGATCGTTGTAGTTGTTGCGCGCGTCTCCCAGGATGAGCACGGTGGTCTTGCGGTCGAGCGACTCGAGCTCGGTCTTCACGAAGCGGCTGAACGCGTATCCGAAGTCGGATCGGCAGTGATAGTCGACCGAGGAGGACTTCAGCGCCCAGTCGATCGCGTTGTCGACCGGGTAGGTGTTGAACGCCTGGGTCACCTCCGCGATCTCGGACACGAAGACATAGGAGCGCACGCGCGAGAAGCACTCCTGGAGGCTCCACACCAGCTGCAGCATGAAGCGGGAGGCGTTGCGCACCGAGTCCGAGACGTCGCAGAGGGTGATCAGTTTCGGCTTCTCGCGATGCCGCCGGCGGAAGCGCACCTCCATCGGCACGCCCCCGTACTGCAGGCTCTGGCGGATGGTTCGGCGGGAATCGAGCCGACCCTTCTCCTCCTGCCTCTGGCGGAGGGCGAGGGCGTCCTTGATCTTGCGGGCCAGGCGCGCGACCACCGCCTTCATCTGGGCCACCTCGTCCGCGGAGAGCGCGAACAGCGGCTTGTCGCTCAGCACCTCGCGGGTCAGCTTCTCGCCCTGACGGAAGGCGCGGCGCTCCAGCTCGCGCTCGACGTGCTGGCGAATCATGCGCCGGAACGCCTCCAGACGCAGATCGAGGTAGTTGCGGATGCGGGCCAGCATGCCAGGATCCAGCCCCTTGGCCTCCAGCAGCTGCATGATCCGGCTCAGATCGCGCTCGATGGCCTCCCAGTCGAACTTGTCGTAGATGCGGCGCGAGAAGTAGCCTACCTGCAGGAAGTACATCAGCCGCTCGAGGCCGGTGCCCTGGCCCTCCTGGCGGATGGCCATCTCCATGTCACTGCCCCGCCCGCTCAGCATCAGCTCGGTGAGATCGTCCAGCTCCATCCCCGCTTCGGAGGTGAGCCGATCGAGCATCTCCTGGATCTTGGGGTCCTCCGGCCCGAGTGCCTTCTTGAGGCCCTCGCCGAGGGCCTGCAGATCCAGGAAGTAGAGATCGAAGATGCGGTTGAAGGTCGCCAGGTCGCGCGACTCCTTGACCAGCGTCGTGGCCAGCGCGCTCTTGAACGTCTCGCGGTCCTCCAGCCCGATCTCGGTGGAGGCGGCCAGCGCGTCCAGCGCCTCGCTCGGCGAGATGCGCATCTCGGCCCGCCGCAGATCGCCGATGAACTCGAGAATCCGCCGATCCATCAGAGTCCGCGTCCGTGAGTCATGTCGGACTGCGGTTGGGCCTCTTCGCCCCTTCGGGGAGTTTTCCAGAGTGCGCGTCCGTGAATCCTATCGAGTTTCGGTTGGGCCTCTTCGCCCCTTCGGGGCTCATCGGGGCGCTCGCGCAACCGGGGAGGCATCCGCATGCTCCGTTTGCAGCACTCATTGCCTTTGGCGGTGGCTCTCGTGTCCGGGCTCGGGTCCTGGCTCATCGGCTGAACTGGACCCAGGAGGACTTGAAGATGTCCTCGCCGCCGTCGCGGCTGATCGGGTAGAGACGGCCGTCCTCGAGGCGGATCAGGCCATGGAACGAGCCCTGGGAGATCAGATGCGTCATCTTGAGCTTCCAGCCGAGCGGTCCCGCCGGCGCCTCCTCGTCTCGCTCCTGCGCCCGGGTCACATCGGCCACGTCACCCACCAGGTGCAGCACCCGGACCGGCCCTTCGGTGCAGCGCAGACCCAGTACCACCTTGTAGGAGAGTCCCTGTCGCAGGGTCTCGACCGTCATTTCTCCCGGATGAAGCAGATGGGGAATGGCTTCCGGCATCGTGACGCGATAGAAATCACGCGGGGTCGGATGCACGTAGTAGAAGTGCCAGCGGCCGGCGGCCAGGATCCAGAGCTTGCTGTACTCACCGAGCGCTCCCGAGATGCAGCGGCCGCCCTCGACATAGACCGGTCCCGCCGTACCCAGCTCGGACAGGCGGATCCGCGGGCTCGGGAACCACAGCTCGCGGAACTCGGTGAGGGTCGACCACGCGCCGCTCATGGGCTCTAGCCCAGATCGGCCAGCACCTTGTCGAGGGCGCCCTTGACCCGATCCAGATCCTTCTCGTGCTTCACGAGCATGGTCAGCGTGGCCTCAACCAGCTCGCGATCGAGCGTCTCCACGTTGAGGATGACCAGCGACCGCGCCCAGTCGAGGCTCTCGGAGATCGAGGGCACCTTGCGCAGCTCGAGCCCGCGGATGCGCTGCACCGCGGTTACCACAGTCTGGGCCAGCCGCTCGGTCACCTCGGGCACCTTCAGCCGGATGATTGCCAGCTCCTCGTCGGGCGGCGGGAAGTCGATGAACAGGTGCAGGCACCGCCGCTTGAGACCGTCCGATAGCTCGCGCGCGTTGTTGGAAGTGAGCACGACCAGCGGGATCTGAGTGGCCCGGATAGTGCCGAGCTCAGGCACCGACACCTGGAAGTCCGACAGCACCTCGAGGAGAAACGCCTCGAACTCGGGCTCCGCCTTGTCGATCTCGTCGACCAGCAGCACGACCGGGTCCGGCGACTCGATGGCCTGCAGCAAGGGCCGCGGAGCCAGGAAACGATGCGAGAAGAAGGCGTCGTCCTGACCCGAGATGCGGGCGACAGCGTCGGGCAGCGAGGGCGCGTCGGCGATCAGCTCGCCGATGCGCTCCCGGAGCAGCTGAGTGTAGAGGAGCTGCTTGGCGTACTTCCACTCGTAGAGCGCCTTGCCTTCGTCCAGACCTTCGTAGCACTGGAGCCGGATGAGATGGCGCGCGGTGACCTCGGCCAGCGTCTTGGCCAGCTCCGTCTTGCCCACGCCCGCCGGCCCCTCGATGAGCACGGGACGGCCCATGCGCGAGGCGAGGAACACGACGGTGGAGATGCGACGGTTGGCGATGTAGCGAGCGTTCTTGAACTGCTGCTGGACGTCCTCCACGGACTGAAACATGGCGGCTCCCTGAGTGTGAATTGCCGGCCAGTGTAGCACAAACGACATCGCGGATTGGCGGGCGCCCACGACGGTGCGACACTCGTTTCATGGACGCGAGATCGGCGCCCGAAGAGTCGCGCGCGCGGACCTACCACCGTCGTCAGCTCGCGCTTTCGCTGGCCGAGATCGCGCTCTCGGCCGTCTATCTGCTGATCCTCGTCGAGACCCGAGCCGCCGTCTCGTTGACCGTCTGGATCCGGCAGTCGACTTCGCGCTGGTCGATCGAGGTCCTGGTCGTGGTGGTGATCCTGGCCGCCGGCCACTGGCTCCTGACCATGCCGCTCACCTGGGTCGGCCGTTTCTGGCTGCCTCGCCGCTACGGCCTGCTCCATCAGCCGCTCGGTCGCTGGCTGCTCGACGTGATCAAGGCGGGGTTGCTGGGCGGCGCGCTCGGTCTCGCCGCGGTCGAGGTGGTGTACGGCCTGATGCGCGTCACGCCGTGGTGGTGGCTCTGGGCCGCCGCGATCTTCCTGGCCGGCTACGCGATGCTCGCGCTGGTCGCGCCGGTCTGGCTGGTGCCGCTCTTCTATCGCCTCACCCCGCTCCCGGACGGCCCGCTCAAGACGCGACTGCTCGCACTCGCGGACGGCGTCGAAGTGCCGGTAACCGGCATCTGGGTGGTGGATCAGTCACGAAAGAGCCGCACCGCCAACGCTGCGGTCACCGGCCTCGGCCGGACCCGACGCATCCTGCTCTTCGACACGCTGTTGAACGAGTTCACGCCGGACGAGATCGAAGCGGTAGTGGCTCACGAATTGGCACACCAGCTCCACGGAGACATCCGCCGCGGACTCCTCGTGCAGGGCGCGCTCACGCTCGTGACGTTCTGGATGGCCAACCACGCGCTGCATGCCGGCGCGCGCCTGCTGGCCCTCGAGGGCTCGGCCGATCCCGGTGGCCTGCCGTTCTTCGGGCTCGTTCTGCTGGCGGTGAGCTTCATCGCCCTGCCGATCGCCAACGGTTGGTCCCGTCACGTGGAACGCAGCGCGGATCGATTCGCGCTCGAGACCATCTCGGATCCGGGCGCCTTCGTCGGGGCAATGGAGCGGCTGGCCGGGCTGAACCTGGCCGAACGGGATCCCCGTCCCATCGAGGAGTTCATCTTCTATTCCCACCCCTCGATCGGCCGCCGGATCTCCGCGGCGCGCCAGTTTCGCCCGACGCTGACTTGACAGTGTGTCGGGACAGCATCGGTGCCGTTCTACGGCACCCGCCAAAACCTCTCTAACTATGCATAGCACAAGGTTATTATCACGCGCCAACCCGTGGCACTTGGCTTGCTTGGCAGCATAGACCGTTTCTCAAACGGAAGTGGGAGCGAGCCCGAGGTGACAATGGCGCGAGTCGGCAACCGAGGAGTGAGCGGCACCACGTCTCTCATCCGTCACCTCCAGATCCTCCGCACGGTCACCGAAGCCGTCAGCCGCTCCCTCGACCTCACCGAGGTCATCCAGAAGTCGCTGAGCGCGCTCACCCACGTCACCGGCCACGAGATCGCGAGCTTGCATCTGGTGTCCTCGGACGGCAAAATGCTGTTACTGCGCGGCGAACGCGGCCTCTCGCCGCGCCTGCGCGAGGTCAACGAGGTACTGCCGATCGGCCAGGGTCTCATCGGTCGCGTGGCCGCCTCGGGACGGGTGCGGCGAGTGGACGAGGCCGGCCGGGCCCCAGATCTCCTGCCCGCCGCCCGCGCCGCGGTCTCCGCGGACGGCATCCGGGGCTTCCTGTGCGTACCGATCCGCGCCCGCCACCGGATCCTGGGCACACTCTCGCTCGGCCGGCAGACGGAGGAGCGATTCACCGGCGAGGAGATCGCGCTCCTCGAATCCACCGCCGACCAGATCGGGCTGGCCCTCGACAACGCGCGGCTCTACTCGGAAACCCGCCTGCAGCTCGAGGAGCTGCGTCGCTCGCACACCGACGTGGTTCGGGCGGAGCGGCTGGCCGCGGTGGGGGAGCTGGCGGGCGGCGTCGCGCACGAGATCAACAATCCCCTGATGATCATCCTGGGCCAGGTCCACCTGCTCCTGCAGTCGCAGGATCACGAGTCGGTGCTGAACGGTCTCAAGACCATCGACGGCGCCACCAAGCGTGCGGCCAACATCGTGCGGGAGCTGGTGCTGTTCGCGGAGCGCTCGCCCCTGCGGCGCGCGCGCTGCAAGGTGAGCGATCAGATCTACAAGGTGCTCGCGCTGCATCAGTCACGCCTCGAAAGCGCACGCATCACGGTACAGACCGACTTCCAGGAAGTTCCCGAGATCTGGGCAGACAGCAATCAGCTCCAGGAGGCCCTCTTCCACCTGGTCCAGAACGCCGAGCAGGCGATGTCCGCGGCCCGGGGCGGAGGGACCCTGACGATCCGGGTCCGCCCGGGCCACGACGGCGTCCGGATCGAGGTCGCCGACGACGGTCCCGGAGTCCCGCCCGACGACCTCGCCCGGGTCTTCAATCCCTTCTTCACCACCAAGGGACCCGGCGAGGGCCGCGGCCTGGGCCTGTCGGTCGCCCACAGCGTGATCGCCGAGCACGAGGGCCGTCTCTGGGCCGACAATCGCCCGGGCGGCGGGGCGATCTTCGTGATGGAGCTCCCGGTCGGCGTGGCGGCAGCCGATTCGGCGCTGGCTCCCTCCGTCTAGTCGGCGCGACCCTCGCGAGCGCGTTCGACCCCCGTCTCGCACTCGTCCCGCCGTCGGCGGACCTCGTGGTAATCTCTCGGCTCATGCGCTGTTTCGTCGGCCTTGGCCGTATCGTGGCCGTGCTCGCGGTCACCCTCGCGCTCACCGCATGCGCGCCGGTTGGCGCATCGTCCAGCTCATCGCCGAGCATGCGCTGCATGGACGAGCCGGGGCGCGGCAGCACGGGCGAGACCCGGCCGCTGTTCTTCGTCCTCTGCGCCCAGTCGCCCTGATCCCGGGTCGTCGCGATCCGAGTTCGTCCGGCGTGGTACTCTCCGGGCGGTAGCGCCCGATCCCACCGCGGAGGTGATCATGGTCACCCTCAAGGATTCCATCACGCAGGCCGTGGACCGGCTTGCCGACGAGCTGGAGGCGCTATCTCTCCGGATCCACGCCCATCCGGAGCTCGCCTATCAGGAAGTGCAGGCGTGCGGGTGGCTTGGTGACTTCCTGACCGCACATGGATTCAAGGTGGAGAAGGGCGTGGGCGGCGTGGACACCGCTTTCCGCGCCACCATCGAGACCGGCGACGGCCCCACGATCGCCATCCTCTGCGAGTACGACGCGCTCCCCGGCATCGGGCACGCATGCGGGCACAACGTCATCGCGACCTCGGGCGCCGGCGCCGGCGCGGCACTGGCCGCGGTCCGCGCGCAGTTGCCGAAGGGCCGGATCCAGGTCATCGGCACGCCCGCCGAGGAGGGCGGCGGCGGCAAAGTCAAGCTGATCAAGAGCGGGGTCTTCCGGGACATCGACTGCGCGATGATGATCCACGGCTTCGACCGCACGCTCCTGCACCAGGACCTCCTCGGCATCGTGCGGGGGACCTTCGAGTTCACCGGCAAGGCCTCGCACGCCTCCGCCGACCCGTGGGAAGGCGTCAACGCCCTCGACGCGGTCATCGGGATGTACAACGCGGTCAGCATGCTGCGGCAGCAGGTCCGGCCGGATTGCCGCATCCACGGCATCATCATGAACGGCGGCGCGGCGGCCAACATCATCCCCGAGTACGCCTCGGCGATCTTCTACGTGCGCGCGCCGCGGATCGACACGATGTGGGACCTGTTCAAGCGGGTGACCGCGGCCGCCGAGGGCGCCGCGAAGGCCACCGGCTGCACGGTGAAGATCACCCAGCACGACAGTGTCTACGAGCCGATGAAGTCGAGCCGCGTGATGCTGGATCTCTTCGCCGCCAACATGAAAACGGCCGGGTTGTCCGAGGGACAGCCCATTCCCGACCGCCTGGGCTCCTCCGACATCGGCAACGTGAGCCAGATCATCCCGGCGATCCAGCCCATGATCGCCATCGCGCCCACCGGCATGGCGATCCACACCCGGGAGTTCGCGGACGCGGCGGTGAAGCCGCTCGCCCGGGCCGGGATGGTGGCGGCGGCCAAGACGATGGCCCTCACCACGCTCGATCTGCTCGCCGAGCCCGCGCGGGTGAAAGCGGCAAAGGACGAATTCGCCAGGACCCGCGCGAAATCATCGGCCCAGGAGCGTTGAGAATGTCCCCTGAAAGTCGTCCAAGCCAGCTAGAGGACGCAAAGACCCGCGTCTCCGAGACCGTGGACCGTCTCGCCGACGAGCTGGAGCAGATCAGCCACCAGATCCACGCGAACCCCGAGCTGTGCTTCGAGGAGCACAAGGCGGCCGCGTGGCTCAGCGACTTCCTCGCCCGTCAGGGCGCGGCGGTCGAGCGCGGCGTGGGCGGACTGCCCACCGCCTTCCGCGCCACCATCGCCGGTCGGGGGCCGGGCCCGACCATCGCGATCATGGCCGAGTACGACGCGCTCCCGAACATCGGGCACGCCTGCGGCCACAACGTCATCGCCACCGCGGGCACCGGCGCCGGCGCGGCCATCGCGGCCGCGCTCGGGACCCTGCCGTTCCTCGGGCGCGTCCAGGTGATCGGCACGCCCGCCGAGGAGGGAGGAGCGGGCAAGGTGCGACTCCTGGATGCGGGCGTCTTCGAAGACGTCGACGCCGCGATGATGATCCACGGCCGGTGCGGGACCCAGGTGTGGCGCCCGACCCTCGGCATCATCAAGGTCGCGTGCGAGTTCTTCGGGCGGGCGTCGCACGCCTCGTCCTGGCCGTGGCGCGGGATCAACGCGTTGAACGCGATGATCCAGCTCTTCGTGTCGCTCGACGGCATGCGACAGCAGCTGCGCCCAGATGCGCGGGTGCACGGCGTCATCACCAAGGGGGGCGATCAGGCCAACATCATCCCCGAGCACACCGCCGCCGAGTTCTACCTGCGCGCGCCCACCCGGGACTACTGCCGCGAGCTGCTGCGCCGCTTCGAGGCGTGTGCCGAGGGCGCGGCCACCGCCACCGGCTGCACCGTGAAGGTGGCTGCGGACGCGATCATCCACGACCCGCTGAAGGCCAACTTCACGATGGCCGAGCTCTTCGAACGGAACCTGGAGCGGATCGACTTTCCGGTGGACCCCGACGACCGCGAGGCAGGTTATGGCTCCACCGACTGCGGCAACGTGAGCCAGGCCCTGCCGACCATTCATCCCTACATCCGCATCTCGCCGGACGGGGTGCCCGGCCACTCGCGGGAGTTCGCGGAGTGGGCCAAATCGCCGATCGCCCGCAGCGGCATGGTGGCGGCCGCCAAGGCGCTGGCCATGACCGCGCTGGACCTGCTGGCCCAGCCAGGCGAGCTGCAAAAGGCGAAGGACGAGTTCGCGCGGAGCTGAGTAACGGGCTAGTTCAGCCGGATGGAAAACCCGGCGCGGAAGTCCGCCGAGTCGGGCTCGCGCTGGAGCAGACCTCGGCCCACACCGGGGTCGAGGCGACCACGCAGGAAGCGGTACTCCCCATAGAGCTGGGCGCGGCTCGACAGCGGGAGCGCGAATCCCGCCCCGAGCCGCAGGTCGCTGTCGGGCCCCTCCAGATCATTCCGCAGGCTCGACGGCAGCGTGGAGTTCCATGGCATGCCGAGCTGGGTGCTCGCGCCCAGCGACAGGTAGGGGCTCAGTAGCCTGTAGAGCCGGTAGCTCTCCGAGGCGAGCGGCAGCCGCACCGTGGTCTCGCCCGGCATGTCACCGACCGAGAGATGCAGGTCTGGGATGGCGCGGGAGGTCGAGGTCGGCTCGGGGGCATCGACGGCGAGCGCCGTCCCCCACCAAAACGCCGGCAACGCCAGCGCTGCGAGCAGGAGTCGGCCAAGCCGAAGCATGCGGTTCAGTGTACACGTGGGATCAAGCGCCGACCGCCCGCAGCGTCTTCCTGATCTGCGCCAGGTGGTCCATCTCGTGGAGCCGGAAGATCACCGCGCAGGCCTTCCAGTCGCAGTGCTCGATCCAGTGCAGCGGCTTCACGGTCCCGTCGGCCTCGCGGACGTTGATCACCATGATGATGGGCGCGCGGACCTCGGTGAGCCGATCCGGAGCCGCGGCCAGCACGTCGAGCACCTCCCGATGCAGGCGTCGCAGGGACGCGCGCAGGTCGTCCCAGCCCCGGTCCATAGGACGAGCGGACTGCAGACCGGCCGGGATCGGGCTGACCGGCGAGTGGCGACCGGCCATCAGCGCGCGCACCTCCTCCAGCGCCAGCGGGTGCGTCTCCACGAGGTGATCCACCACCTCGTGCACGGACCAGTCGCCCTCGCCCGGCGGCTTACTGGCTTGCGCCCCGGACACCGACTCGAGCAAGGCATCTACGGTGGCGAACGCATCGGCCACCCGCTCCCGGATCTGCGCGACGGGAGCATCGGTTCCCCGCTCTTTGAGGTACGCCATAGCCTTCACCTGCTCGGCCGGCATCGTCATGATTGGTCTCCGACGGAGAGATAACGCGCCAGGGCGTCCTCGGCGACCCGGGCCGCCCGCGAAAGCGTCATCAGTCCGCGATCGAACGTGAGCTGGAGCGAGAGGCCGTCCAGCAGTCCCAGGATCACCGCGGCGGCTTCCTCGACGTCCATCCGTCTCCAGTGGCCATTGGCCATGCCCCGGGCGAGCGGCACCCCGATCAGGCGCCGCGCCCGCGCGTAGGCCTGCCGGTTCACCGCGGCGAGCCGTCGGTCGTGGAGGGCCTCGCCCCAGAATTCGATGAACACGGTCCAGAAGTCGCGGCTCTCGACCGCGGTCTCCAGGCACGCCCGGATCACCGCGCGGAGCTGCGCGCGGGCGTCCCGGGCTCCGCGCGCCTCGGCGGCCACCCGGCGATCGAGGTCCGCGGTCACGCGCAGGGCCGCCGCGGCGAGCATGGCCGCCTTGTCGCGGAAGTAGTAGTGCAGGATGCCCTGGCTCAACGAGGCCTCCGCGGCCACCCGCTTCATGGTGAGGCCGGCGTACCCGTCACGGGCGAGACACCGGATGGTGGCCTGTACGATCTGGTCGCGTCGTACCGGCCGCACGCCGAGCTTCGGGGTCACCTCTGTCTCCACGCGTTATTGGTTGGTCGACCAATTATCACTACGTCGGCAGTATGCCGCCGGGAGCGGGAGGAGTCAAGCGGGGGCCGCGGCGATTCCCGCGGCCCCCGGGGGCGAGTCTAGCCGCCCTGACGGCGGCGTTCGGCGGCCCGCTCAGCGTCGAGGCGTCCGGCCTCGGCGCCCGAGTGATCGGCGTGGAGCATTGCGCCGGCGAGCGCGTGGTGTCCGGCCTGCTCGGCGATGAGGCGATGCATGGTCTGGCAGATCCGTCGGTACGCGGGGTGGCCCTGCGGCGCGGTCCGCAGCTCGATCATGTGCATGGCCTCACGCGCGTTTAGCTCCATGTAGAAGCGCACGCGATAGGCCATGGCCACCGCGTACGAGGCCGCCGCCGGCATCTCGGCGGCGAGCGCATCGTACAGGGCCGCCGAGTCCTCCATCACCCGCGTCCAGTCGGAGAGCGCGCCCGCGTCGGCGAGCTCGTCGGGCGTGACGTGGCCGTGACGCGGCGAGAGGGCCTGCCACTCCAGCGTGAGAAGACGGTGTCGCTGGAGATCGCGAAACGCCCCGTAGTCGCCCAGGACGTCGAAGCGGTACGCGGTGCGCTCGAACGCCCGGCCCGGCTTGTGGCGCCGGTTCTCGCGCCGCCCCACATAGGCGTCCAGCACCTGCCGCCGCTCGTCGACCGGGAGCGCGCGGGCCACCGCGAGGAGCTGATCGTCCGGGAGCCGCGAGGCCGCGTAAAGCGCCGCGGCCACCACCTTCACCTCGCCATCGGGATCGAAATCGGTCAGCATCACCTCTGGCCGTGGCTGCGGCTCGATGCCCTCGAGCAGGCGGACCGCCACCGCCGCGGTGGCCTCGCGGGTGTCCTCGAGATAGCGCGCCCACACCCCGCCCCGCTCCGGCCGCGAGAGGCGGCGGAGGAACGCGGGGATCACCCGATCCAACTCCGCGAACATCAGCTCGGCGTAGTCCCGGACTTCTCGCAGCGGGTGGGCCCGCATGCGGAGGAGCAGGGCCTCGTAGCCCTGGCCGGTCCCGAAGATCCCCACGTTCGAGCGCGTGGCCGCGGGCAGGAGCCCGCGCAGGCTATCGAGGGCCTTGGCGCGGATGGTCATGCGGTAGGCCGCATCGCTCTCGCCGGCGGGCTGGGGAAAGCGGCCCACCCAGTACTCCCGCATCGGCTCGATCCAGCGGGCGTAGGTCTCGAAGGCCCGGTCGAGCACCTCGACGTAGCGGGCCCGCAGGGGATGGCCGTCCAGCTCGGCCGGCACGTGGTACTTGAACCGGCCGCCCGGGCGGTCGGTGTAGGGCACGTAGCGCGTGGACTGCTCGAGATAGGCCATGAGCCGCCCCCACTCGAGCACCTTGGTCAGGAGATTGGAGGCGCCCTCGACGGCCAGGTGGGCGCCGCCCAGCTGGGCCACCGAATCGTCGCCGTAGTCGCTGAGCACTCGCTCGTAGAGTCGATCGGCGCGGCTCGTGCCGAACGTCCCCGCGGTCACCGGTCCGCGCGCCTGTTCCAGGAACTCGTCGAGGAAGAGCCGGCGGAGCGATTTCGCGGAGCGCGAGTACCGCGCGAAGAGCGCGCCCTTGACCACCTCGGGCAGGTTGACGAGGGCGAAGACCGGCCCGTCGAGATTGGTGAAGTAGGGCGCGAGGGCGGCCCGCTCCTCGCCGGTGAAGGTCTCCACGGCGGCCATCTTAGCACGCGCGTCGAAGCGGTTCGGTCGCGAGGCGCTCGTCGGCGACTCCGGTTGCACGCTCAGAGGTCCGATGCAATAATCCGCGGCATGCCTCGGCGCGGATGGCTGCTCGGTGTGGTCGCGCTGGCGCTCTTCGCCGGGTGCGTCTCGGTCAAGTTCGGTCGCGATTTCCCTTCGCCCGAGCCACGGTGGATCGTAAACGGCAAGACCGACCGCTACGGCCTCGTGCGCATGTTCGGCGAGCCCTACCAGATGGGCTTCGACAACGGCGACACGACGTGGCGCTGGTTCTATGGACAGCGCGACGCGGGCTACGAGGTGAGCAAGGACCTCACGGTGCGCTTCAACACCGACTGGATGGTCAAGTCATACTCGTTCACCTCCAATTTTCCAGAGGACCTTCGAAGACTCAAGTAGTCACCCCCACCCCGAGGAGGCGTCCATGCCCAACATCACGGTTCAGTGGTACGCGGGCCGCACCGACCAGCAGAAGCGCGAGATCGTCGCCGCCATCACCGACGCGATGGTGAAGATCGGCAAGACCACCGCCGACCAGGTCCACGTGGTGTTCCAGGACGTGGAGAAGTCGAACTGGGGCGTGAACGGCAAGCTCGCGAGCGACCGTTAGCGGTGACGGCCCTCAAGGTCGGCTTCATCCCCATCGAGGGCGGCCACTACTATCGAGACGCGCTCGAGGAGGTCGTGCGGGCCGAGGACCTCGGCTTCGACTCGGTGTGGATGGAGGAGCACCACTCGGTCACCAACCATTACTGGCCCTCGCCGCTGCCGGTGCTGGCCGGCTTTGCCACCCGCACCAGCCGGATGCGCCTCGGCACCGACATCCTGGTGGCCCCGTTCTACCACCCGGTGCGGCTCGCCGAGGACACCGCCATCCTCGACGTGATGTCGGGCGGACGGTTCGTCCTCGGCATCGCCATCGGGTACAAGCCGGACGAGTTCGCCCTCTACGGCGCCGAGCTCGAGAAGCGGGGCGCGCGCTTCGAGGAGCAGCTCGCGATCATGAACGGGCTGTGGACGCGGGAGTCGCTCTCGTTCACCGGGACCTACTACACCGTCGAGGGCCGGCTCGAGCCGAAGCCGCTAACACGCCCGCATCCGCCGGTGTGGATCGGGGGCTGGGGCGACATCACCCTGCGGCGGGCCGCGACCCTCGCCGACAACTGGGTGCCGGGCCCCACCGCAGATCTCGCGCGCCTGCTCGCGGGCAAGCAGCGCTTCATCGCCAACCGGCGCGCGGCCGGCAAGACCGACGCGGTGACCGAGTGGCCGCTCACCCGCGACGTCATCATCGCCGACACCGACCGCGAAGCCCGCGATCTGGCCGAGAAGCACATCATGATCTCCTACCGCAAGGAGTACGCGGGCGGCTGGCGGCATCCGTTCATCGACGCCTCCATCGCCACCGATCTCGACGGGCTCATGAAGGACCGCTTCCTCATCGGCGGTCCCGACCAGGTCATCCGCGCGCTCAAGCCTTTCGTGTCCGAGTACGGGATGACCCACCTCATCTGCCGCGTCTTCTTCCCGGGCATGCCGCACCGGCACATCATGCGCGAGCTCGAGCTGATCGCGAAGGAGGTCCGTCCCGCCTTCGCCTGAGCGGCCGGGCGGGCGCCGGATCGCCCGTCTCGCTGTGATACGCTGCGCTCGTGCGCTGGCTGATCGTCCTGCCGTTCGCCCGCCCCGGCCACATGGGCATGGACTTCCGCGACGAGCTCGTGGCCATGGGCCACGAAGCGCGGACCTTCGCCTATCGTCGCGACAATCCCCTCTACAAGAACCGCTCCACCAAAGCCACCTACCAGCTCTTCATCCTGCGCCGCCTCGAGCGCGCGTGCGTGGCGTGGCGGCCGGACCTGGTGCTGGTGATCAAGGGCGGCCCGGTCACGCCGGGGCTGGTCCGGCGCGTGAAGGCGCGCGTCGACACGCGCTTCCTCAACTTCTTCCCCGACAATCCGCTCTGGATGATCCCCTTCGAGTGCATCGAGGCCTACGACGCCTTCTTCACCAAGGAGCGCTACGCCCTCCGCGCGCTCGAGCAGGCCGGGCTGCGCAACCTGCACTACCTGCCGATGTACTGCGTGCCCGAGATGCACCACCCGATCGAGCTCACCGCCGAGGAGAAGCGGCGCTACGCGGGGCCGATGAGCTTCGTGGGCAGCGCCTACGCCTACCGCGAGCGCTTCGTGCGCGAACTGCGCGGCTATCCGCTCCGCCTGTGGGGCGCGGGCTGGGACCGGGTGGACGTTCCCGAGGTCCGCGCGATGGTGGCGGGTGGGCCGGTGTGGGGCCGGGCCAAGCTCGCGGTCTACTCCGGCTCGACCCTCTCGCTGAACCACCACCACCCCATGAACGACATCGTCGGCGTGAACACACGCGCGTTCGAGCTGGCCGCGAGCGCCGCGTGCCAGATGGTGGACGCCAAGGAGGAGTTGAGCCATCTCTTCACGTCGGGCGAGGAAGCGGTCGTCTATCACGACCTCGCCGAGCTGCGGAGCCAGGTCGACTACTACCTGTCCCATCCCGACGAGGCGCGCGACATCGGGGAGCGGGCCCGCAAGCGCGCGCTTGCCGAGCACACCCTGCGCCATAGGATCGAGGAGATCATCTCCGTGCTATGAGTGCCCGCTCCCACGCGACGGGGCTCCGCTGCATCGACTGCGGAGCCTCCCACGCGCTCGGCTACCGGCTCGAGTGCGCGACGTGCCACGGGCTGCTCGAGCTCCAGTACGACTGGGACGCCCTCCGGGCGGCCGGCCCCGCGGTCTTCGAGGGGCGCGGGCTCTGGCGCTACGCGCCGGTGCTGCCGATCGTCGATCCCGCGCACCGGGTGTCGCTGGGTGAAGGAGCGAGCCCGCTGCTCGACTGTCCCACGCTCGGCCAGGCGCTCGGGGTCCGCCGTCTTCAGGTGAAGTTCGAGGGCAGCAATCCCACCGGCACCGTGAAGGACCGCACTTCCCCGACCGCGGTGGCGGCGGCGCTGCAGTTCGGCTTCCGCGCCACCTCGGTGGTCAGCTCCGGCAACGCGGGCTCCTCGGTCGCCGCCTATTCGGCGCGCGCCGGGCTACGCTCGCTGATCTTCGCCTACGAGCGGACCTCGGCGCCCAAGCTGCTGCACATGGCCGCCGCCGCGACCGACCTCGTCCTCTACCAGGGCGTCTACGACGACCTCATCACCCTGTGGGACCGCCTGGTCGAGGAGCGCCTCTTCTTCGACTGCGGCGCCTCCCGAAACCCCTACAAGCACGAAGGCAAGAAGACGCTCGCCTACGAGATCGCCGAGCAGTCGGGCTGGCGGCCGCCCGACGTGGTGGTGGCCCCCGCCGCGGTGGGCGAGACCTTCATCGCCACCCACCGCGGCTTCGTCGAGATGGAGCGCCTCGGCTGGATCCCGCGACGGCCGCTGATGGTGGCGGCCCAGGCTACGCGGGCCAATGCCATCGCGCGGGCCTGGCGGGAGAAGCGTCCGCTCGAGGCCATGAAAATCGGTTACACGGTGGCGGAGGGGCTGGCGGCCGGCAATCCGGGGCGCAAGGGCGATTGGGTCCTGCGCATCCTGAACGAGACGGGCGGGGTGGCGGGCGACGCGGAGGACGACGACATCCTCGAGACGCAGCGCCTCCTCGCGAGAACGGAGGGCATCTGGGCCGGGCCCACCGGCGTGGCCGCGCTGGCGGTCCTCCGCCGGCTCCTCGCCGCCCGCGCCGTCGACGCCGACGCCACCATCTGCGTCATCGTGAGCGAGACCGGCCTGAAGACCGAGGCGCATGCGCCCGAGCGTCGGGCCACCGCCTTCGACGAGGCCTCGCTGCGACGGCTGGTGCGCGACCTACTGGGAAGCCCGGCGCGCTGACGCGGCGACCGGCCGCAGGCGCAGGCGCCGTGCGACCAGCGATGCCATGTGGGGGTCGCGCTCGACCCCGATCCACTCGCGCCCGAGGGCAACCGCGATGCGTCCCACCGTCCCGGCGCCCGCGAACGGGTCGAGCACCGCGCCGCGTCGCGCCGAGATTTCCAGGATCCCGCGGAGCACCGGGTCCGGCGTCGCGTCCCACAGGCTCTCGGGGTGCGAGCGCGGCAGCGGCAGGGTCCAGCAGAGGGTGTGACCGTCCGGACGCACCGGGCGGCCATCCTTCCGGAACCGCAGCAGGTAGTTGACCCGGTTGTCCCAGCGCTCACGCGAG
>DATFWA010000221.1:0-4830 GCA_035259825.1 Candidatus Methylomirabilota bacterium
GGCGAAGCCGGCTGAACAGCTCGTCGGTCACCCGCTGGCCGGTGATCGTCATGGCCTCGGCGTACTCGAGCGCCTCGCGCTCCGCCGACGAGAAGAGCGGGCTGTCTCGCCACTCCGGGATCTGCCTCACCTTGTCCTCCGACGCCCCTGCCTGCATCCCCCGGGATGCGTTGATGTCGATTCAGAAGGGACAGCCATTGATCAGGGCGACGCGGAGATAGATGAGCGGCAGGAGCGGCCCGGGGAGCCGACCGGACTTCTCGATCGACGCCCCGAGCTGCTTGGCCGCGCGGAGCACGGGCGGGCAGTGGGCCAGCACCTTGGTGGTGTTGAGCAGGCCGCCGAAGACCGCCCGCTCCCGCTGGAAGAGCTCCTTGAGGATCGGGTCGCCCCCGTCGTCCTCGATCTCGCGGACCCGGGACACGGTCTAGCCGCCGACCGTCTTCCGGATGCTGCCCATGTGGTCGTTGATGTGGTTGATCAGGACGTTCTCGACGACCTGCTGCGTCGTCATGGCCGGCGTGCCGGCCAGCACGGTGCCGCTCTGGTCCAGCTCGGCATCCGAGAAGCCGCGCACGACCGCGGCGGCGGCCGCTACGCCCTTCCGGTGCAGCTCGAGGGTCTCCGCCTTGGTGCATCCCGCGAAGTCCTTGGCGTGCTTGGCGTTCATCTCGTCGAGCATGCCCATCGTGAAGTTGGGCAGCGACTGCCCGGAGGCGACGGTTTTGGCGATGCCGGCAATCGGCTCGTGGGCGCCGGCCACGTGGTGGGCGGTGACCCCGACCGACCACTTCTCGGCCGCGGTCGTCTTCTTCCAGTCGGCGTCGGAGAGCTTGTTGATGGTGTCGGTCATCTCGGCGGCTTTGGCTTCGTACTGCTTGGCCAGCGATTCGGCACGTGAGCCCATGGGTCTCCTCCTCGCGTGAAGGTTCGAACCGCCCGAAGTATACACACGGAGGCGGAGGCATTCTATAATCACCCCCCAGCGATCCTCACGCGCACCGTGAGAAGGAGGTGAGGCACGTGGCCAAGGGCCGGAACATGCAGAAGGAAAAGAAGAAGCCGAAGAAGAACAAGAAGTGACGTCGCGTGACCCGTTCGCTGCTCCTGAGCTGTGAGGCAGTCGGCAAGGCCTACGGCATCCGGTCCCTCTTCGAGGGGCTGTCGTTCGGGCTCTTCGAGGGGGACCAGGTGGGCCTCGTGGGGCCCAACGGCGCTGGCAAGTCCACCCTGCTGAAGATCCTGGCCGGGATCGAGCCGCCCGATCGCGGGCGACGCTCGCTGCGAAGCGGCACCCGGATCGGCTACGTCCCCCAGGATCCGGTCTATCCGGACGGCGGCACCGTCGACGACGTCGTCGCGGCCGCGCTCAGCGCGGTCGATGAGGCGGACCGGCCGGCTCGCGTCGCCCAGGCCCTGGGACGCGCCGGGTTCGCGGACGGCCGGGCCGAGGTCGCCGCGCTCTCGGGCGGGTGGCGAAAGCGGCTGGCGATTGCGCGCGAGCTGGCGGGCGAGCCCGACATCCTGCTGATGGACGAGCCCACCAACCACCTCGACGTCGACGGGATCCTCTGGCTCGAGTCGCTGCTGGAGGATCGGGCGCGCGCCTGCCTCGTGGTCAGCCACGACCGGTACTTCCTGGAGCACGTGGCCACCCGCATGCTGGAGGTGAGCCGCGTCTATCCCGCGGGCCTCTTCGAGGCCGACGGTGGCTATGGCGAGTTCCTCACCCGCCGCGATGAGTTCCTGGCCGGCCAGGCCGCCTACGAGGACTCCCTGGCCAACACGGTGCGCCGCGAGATCGAGTGGTTGCGCCAGGGCGCCAAGGCGCGCTCCACCAAGGCGAAGGGGCGGATCAAGGAAGCGGACCGCCTGATCGAGGAGCTGCGCGAGACCCGCACGCGCGGCGTCACGCGCACCGCCGACATCGACTTCACCGCCTCCGGGCGGCGCAGCCGCAAGCTGCTGGTCGCGCGCGGCCTCACGAAGTCGCTCGGCGGACGGCCGCTCATCTCCGATCTCGATCTACGGATCACGCCGGGCAGCCGCATCGGGATCGTGGGACCGAACGGCAGCGGCAAGACCACGCTGCTCGACCTGCTGGCCGGCACTCTGACGCCCGACCGGGGCCTGATCGAGCGCGCCGATGGTCTCCGCATCGTGCGCTTCGAGCAGCAGCGCGCGGGGCTCGATCCCGAGCAATCGCTGCGCCGGGCGCTCGCTCCCGAAGGCGACAACGTGCACTTCCAGGGGCGGATCCTGCACGTCGCGGCCTGGGCCAAGCGCTTCCTGTTCCCGCCCGAGCACCTGGAGGTGCCGGTGGGCCGGCTGTCGGGCGGCGAGCAGGCCCGCATCCACATCGCGCGGCTGATGCTGGAGCCGGCCGACCTGCTGGTCCTCGACGAGCCCACCAACGATCTGGACATCCCGACGCTCGACGTGCTCGAGGAGAGCCTCACCGCCTTCGACGGTGGGCTGGTGCTGGTGACCCACGACCGCTTCATGCTCGATCGCATCGCGACCGGCATCGTGGCGCTGGACGGGCAGGGCGGGGTGGAGACGTTCGCGGACTATGCGCAGTGGGAGGCGGCGCGCGAGCACGCCGGATCCAGGCCTTCGAGAACCGACTCCCTCCCCCTGCTCTCTCCCGAGGGGGGAGAGGGCAGAAGAGGAGGAGAGAAGAGGAAGCGGCTCGGGTATCTGGAGCAGCGGGAGTGGGACGCGATGGAGGAGGCGATCCTGGAGGCCGAGGGGGCGGTCGAGCGTTGCCGGCTGGCCGCCGAGGATCCGGGCATCGCGTCCGATCCGGCCGCCCTGCAGGAGCGGTACGTGGCGCTGGACGCGGCCCGCGCGGAAGTGGACCGGCTCTACGCCCGCTGGGCAGAGCTCGAAGCCAAAGGAGATGCTCGATGACCGACCCCCAGGCGGTGGCCACCGTGAAAGTCGACAACGCGCGCGTGCGGGTGACCGAGTGGCGGTTCGCCCCCGGCGCGCACACCGGACACCACCGGCACGAGTACCCCTACGTGGTGGTCCCGCTGACGACCGGCCCGCTCGTCGCCACTGGCGCGAGTGGCGAGACGTCCAACGCGATGCGAGTGGGCGAGCCGTACTACCGGGACGCGGGCGTCGAGCACGACGTGCGCAACTCGAATCCCTTCGACTTCGCATTCATCGAGATCGAGTTGAAAGCAGGGTGACGTGCTATCGTGGGGCTGCCTTCCTCTGGGCTCTTCAGGGTGGCGCGCGGGCGCCAAAGCCCACCGGCATCTGGCTCGGTCTCTTAATCCAGCACGCTCGCGTGCGCGCGAATCCCAGGGAGCAAGACCATGAGCAAGCCGCCCGGAGTCTTCACCCTGCTGGTCACCGCCATCACGGGGTTCGGCAACCACAT
The DNA here is from genome assembly GCA_035259825.1 of Candidatus Methylomirabilota bacterium. Classification (GTDB taxonomy): domain Bacteria; phylum Methylomirabilota; class Methylomirabilia; order Rokubacteriales; family CSP1-6; genus CAMLFJ01. Next base: position 3,395 of record DATFWA010000221.1, read on the forward strand.
GGCCGAGCTCTGTGCGGCCGGCCGGAATCGCCTGTTGAATCGGCCGCGCTCGAAGAGTCGGCCGGTGAAGAAGAGGTGACGGCGTGATCCCGAAAGAGCAGACCACGGTCTATACCGTATCCGATTTCGTCGGGCGGGTCGTCGAAAGCCTTCTCCGCGGCGAGCGCCGAGGCACGTTTTTGTGCGCTCGCTGCCTCCTCAAGCTGACGCGAGAGCATCTCGACCGCAGCTACTCCAAGACCGCGATCGCCGAGGCGATCGACGGGATCTTCAGCTCGCCGAGTGGGCTCACCCCCGTGGCCTCGTCGATCTGCGCGGCCTGCGGCCGGAAGAAGGTTCCGTGCCTTGGAGCATCGCTCGAGACCCGACAGCCGGGCGTGGCTCCGGGCACCGCGTGAGCGGCGCTACGTCTTTTTCGCGCTGCGCACGCTGATCCCGCCGTCGAAGAGGCTCACGGTCAGGGGGCACGGCGGCTGGTTGGCGTCGATGTAGAGACAGTCCTTCTCGCTACAGCGGACGAAGAGCCTTCCCCGGTCGCCCGCTAACTTGTGGCGTCGCAGGGTGATGGTGACCGGGCCGGACACCACGCTGCAGGAGATCGACTTGGACGGCATCGAATCCACCCGTGGCTCCTTCGCGGGAAGACGGCCGGTGAGCTGCGGGCGAGGACGATGAGGGATAGCAGGGACGCACTGACCTGCTAGTATCTTCCGCGAAGACCACTCCAATATACCGGATGGCGTAGGTCAGCGGGCGGCTCCGACGATCGAGCGCAGCACCTCGATGATCGAGGAGTTGTCGGAATCGCCAAGGCCCCCGGCGACTCCGGCCAGCAGCAGCTGTCGGTGCAGTGCGGTGGCCATTAGTGGCGCGCCGGCGGCGTGGCCCACCTCCAGCATCAGCTCGACGTCCTTGAGATGCTGCGCAAGCTTGCCCTCCGCCTCGAAGCGGCCCTCGAGCATGCGCGCGCCCTTGATGTCCATCGCCCTGGAGTAGGCCGCGCTGTCCTGCAGCACCGCGAGGAGGGACTTGCCGTCGAGGCCCTGTCGCAGCCCGAACAGCAGGCCCTCGGCCAGGGCGAGGCGGTTGAGCCCCAGCACCAGGTTGATGACCAGCTTCGCGCGCGCCCCCGAGCCGTTGGGGCCGACGTGGTGCACGCGCTCGCTGAGCGCGTCCAGGATCGGGCGGCATCGCGCGAAGACCGCAGCGTCACCGCCGACCACCACCGGCGCCTCGCGACGGCGCGCCTGGCCGCTCGAGCCGCCCACCGGCGCGTCGAGCATCGGGATCCCCCGCCCATTCAGCTCGGCGGCGAGCGCCGCGGAGGCATCTGGATGAATCGTGCTGCAGTCGATGACCACCGCCCCGGAGCCTGCCGTCTCGAGGGCGCCCTCGGTGCCGAGCAGCACGTCGCGGACGATATCGGCGGTCATCAG
>DATFWA010000222.1:0-7761 GCA_035259825.1 Candidatus Methylomirabilota bacterium
ACCTCCTACGCTCCGTCTTCGCCGAAGCGAACAAGATCCTCAAGGACCCGGCCACGGACGATCGTCCCCAGGAGCGGCTCGCCTCGATCCGTGGCCTCTTCAGCCGTGTCTTCGACTTTCGGGGAGCCGCGGAGCGCTCGCTGGGCCGGCAGTGGCAGGCACGCAGCCTCACCGAGCAGAACGAGTTCACCAGAGTCTTCGCGGATTTCGTGCAGCGCGGCTTCGTCCACTGGATCGCCTCGGTGGCCGACATCGATCTCAACGGGGCGGGCGTCACCGTCCAGTACCTCGGCGAGTCGGTGAGCCGCGACACCGCCGTCGTCCAGACCGCCATCCTGGGCCGCGGCGGCCGGCTCATCCTGCTGGATCACGACATGGTCTTCCGGGACCGGCGCTGGATGGTGCGCGACGTGACGATCGACGGGCTCAGCCTCGTGGGCAGCTATCGCGCCCAGTTCGAGCACGTCATTCGAGTATCTTCCTACCGCGATCTGGTCGAGCGGATGCGGGCGCGGGCGACCGAGTCGCCGCGGCCCCAGCCCGCGTCGGCGACCGAGGCGGCGCCGTTACTCTTCGTCCCGCGGGGGGCGCAGATCGAAGGGCGCTGATCGGATCAGCGCCGCATCACCCGGTTCAGCACGAAGCTGACCACCGAGATGATGAGCGCTCCCAGGAGCGCGGGCAGGAAGCCCTCCACACGAAAGCCCAGCCCCATCCCCTGCGCGATCCAGCTGGTCAGGATGAGCATCAGCGCGTTGACCACGAATGTGAAGAGCCCCAGGGTCAGGATCGTCAGCGGCAGGGTGAAGAGCAGCACGATCGGGCGAATGACCACGTTGACCACTCCGAAGATCAGCGCGACGATGCCGAGGGTTAGCCAGTCGTCCGGCTTCGTGGCGCCTCTCGCCGCGCTCAGATAGATCCCCGGCACCAGCCACGCCGCCACCAGCAGCGCCACCGCGTTGATGATCAACCGTATCAGTAGGAACATGGCCACCTCCGCCTAGACCCTAGTCGCTTCCGCGGCGGCACGCAATGGTCCCCGCCCGACGGAGTGTGGTAGCGTCCCCGCATGGAACGCGATTTCGTCGGATACGGAAGCACACCGCCGGTGGTGCTGTGGCCCAACGGGGCCCGCCTCGCGGTCCAGGTCTCGGTGGCGTACGAGGAGGGCGGTGAGTACTCGCTGCTCGACGGTCCCCGGCGCGAGACGATGGGCGAAGTGCCGTCGCCGGTGCCGCCCGACCGCCGCGACCTCTTCAACGAGTCCTTCTTCGAGTACGGCAGCCGGGTCGGAGTGTGGCGAATCCTGGACCTCTGCCGCGCCCACGGCGTGCCCGCTTCGTGGTGGGCGTGCGCCCGGGCGCTCGAGCGCAATCCGGAGGTGGCCCGCGCCCTCGTCGAGGCCGGCCACGAGATCTGCGGCCACGGCTACGGCTGGGAAGACTTCCACTCGGCGAGCCGCGACGAGGAGCGCGAGAACATCCGGCGCACCGTCGACTCGCTGGTGCGCACCACCGGCCAGCGGCCGCTCGGCTGGTTCACCCGCTACGCGTGCAGCCCCAACACCCGCGAGCTGCTGGTCGAGGAGGGGGGCTTTCTCTACGACAGCCTCGGCCTCAACGACGACCTGCCCTACTACGTGACGGTGAAGCGGCGTCCGTGGCTGGTGGTGCCGTACACCTTCGAGATCAACGACGCGCGCTTCTGGCGGGGCGGGCTGGTCAGCGTCGGCGACTTCGCCGAGTACATGCGGTCGGCCTTCGACTGCCTCTACGCCGAGGCGGCCCGGGTGCCCCGCATGATGTCGATCGGCCTGCACTGCCGCATCGCCGGCACACCGGCCCGCTCGCGGGCATTCGCGGGCTTCCTGGACTACATCAAGCAGTTCCCCGACATCTGGCTCGCCCGCCGGGTTGACATCGCCCGCTGGTGGCTCGAGCGTCAGCCCCCGGCGCGGGCGAGCACCTCCGCGTAGCTCGACGCACGCTGCATCCGCCCGCCGAGGTCGCGGGCGAGCAGCAGCGCGTGGAGCCGCGGCAGCCTCCAGCAGGGCACGAACACCATCAGGTGGTGCTCGAGGTGGTAGTTGACCCAGTAGGGGGCCAGCACCGCGCGGGCCAGCCAGCCGGCGGCGGTGGTGCGCGCGTGCCGCAGGGGATCGGCCGCGTCCTCCACCATACCGTGCTCGGCGATGTCGCGAATGCGCGTCGCGACCTGATACCAGGTCGCCCACGGCAGCACCCAGACGAGCAGGTAGAACGACCAGCCGCCCACCGACGCGCAGACGCCGAGGAGCAGCGCGTTGGCAACGAGCGGCGCGCGAAGGCGGGGCCATATCGTGGTGAGGTCATCGGGCCGGCGCCAGGCCGCGATCCGCGTCAGCGCCGTCCAGCCGCACAGGTCGCCGAGCAGCGCCAGCGCGAGCCTTCGGCGGCCGACCGGCGAGGCCGCCGAGAGCAGCAGGTCGGGATCCTCGGGCTGCTGCGTGTGGCGGTGGTGCAGGTGATGACGGCGCCGGTACTGGCGCAGATCCGCGCCCAGTGGAGCCGCGCAGAGCCACGTGCCCACCCAGGTGTTCGGCCGCATCCCCGGAAAGAGCAGCCAGTGGGCCGTCTCGTGCATGAGGACCACGAGCCCCAGCTGCCGGGCTCCGATGATCACGACGGCCGCCGCCAGGGTGAGCGCCGCCGGCCAGACCACGTACAGGGCCGTGGCGGCCGCGATGGTGAGCCACGCATGCACGACGAGGATCGCACCCCGCGTCCGCCGGAATAGGACCAGCTCCTCGAGCGTCAACACATCACCGGCCGTCACGCGCTCGCCAGCGGAGCCGGGCATGCGCCGATGATACCGGAGGAGAATCCACGAGGCGAGTTTGGACCGCCGAGCCGCTGCGCTGACGTGTCTGCTCCTCGTCGGCGCGGGCGTCGCCGCCGACGAGCAGTGGGAGCTGTGGGAGGAATTCGTTCCGGCCAAAGCCCCGGTCCGGATGCGCCTGGTCGGCCGGTTCGCATCCTCCGAGGCCTGCCAGTCCCGGGCGCTCCGGCTCTCGGAGACCGCGGCGCCGGCACCGGAGCGGAGGCTCGGCTATACGTGCCTCCCTGCGGCGGAGCCACCGCAGTCTTCGTCGTAGGCGGCCCGGCCTGACGGCGGCTTGACCTCCGAACGCCGCTCGCGCACAGTGTCGTCCATGACCACGACGACGACCGCCACCGGCCCCAGCATCGAGCTGCTCATGGAGATCAACGCTGCCTTCAACAGCCGCGACGTGGATCGCATCCTCGCGTTCTTCGCCGACGACGCGACCTTCCTGATGGCCCGCGGGCCGGAGCCGTGTGGGCGCCGCGTGCACGGCAAGGCCGCCATCGGCCGAGTGCTCGCCGATCGCTTCAAGGTCATCACCGACATGCGCTGGGACCACATCGACCACTTCGTGACCGGCAACCGGGCGGTCTCGGTGTGGATGGTGACCGGCACCGGCTCGGACGGCGAGAGGCTGAACTACCAGGGCTGCGACATCTACGAGTTCCGCGGCGACAAGATCCTCAACAAGGACACGTACTGGAAGCGGGTCGAGGCGGGCGGCCGGCTGTAGCGGCCGCTCATCGGTAGCGCGGGTGCCATTCCCGGCCCGTCCACGTCGTCCACCGGACGGGCTCGAGCCGCACCAGCACGCGCGGCCGCCGGATCGTGTGCTCGGCATACCGCGGGCCGTCCGGCCCGAGGTAGCGGCGCGAGAGGCGGTGGGTCAGCTCGAGCAGCGTCGGGCTCGCGGTCGGCGCGATCGGGCCTTCCAGGATCCGTGCGTGGGCCTGCACCTGCACCCGCGTGTGATGCGCGTGCAGATCGTCGGCGACGTGGAAGGCCACCCGCGGGTTCACGCGGATGTGCGCGATCCACTGGGCGCGCTCGCGCCCGACCACCAGGAAGGCGCGCCGGTCGCGCTCGAACTCGTACCAGACCGGCGCCACGTAGGGCCAGCCCTCCGGGGTGACCGTGGCGATGCGACCGTTCCACGGCTCGTCGAGGAAGACGGCCATCTCGTCGTCGGTGAGGGCTCCGATCTTGTCGCTCGGCTCGTAGCTCATGGTCACCTCGTCTCGGCTCGGGGATCGAGGACGTCGCGGAGGCCGTCGCCCAGCACGTTGAGCGCGAGCACCGCGAGCATGATGAACGCCCCGGGAAACAGCGAGACCCACGGGGCCAGCAGCAGGAACTCCTTGCCCTCGTTCAAGATCGCGCCCCAGGACGGCGTGGGCGGCTGCACGCCGACGCCGAGGTAGGAGAGCGCCGACTCGATCAGGATCGCGTAGGACAGGCACACCGCGGTTTGGATCACGATCGGCGAGATCACGTTCGGCAGGATGTGCCGGAACAGGATCGCGAGGCGACCCAGCCCCAGGGCCTCGGCGGCCTCGACGTAGGTCTGGGCCGACTCGGCCAGCACGCTGCCCCGGACTACCCGAAAGAACAGCGGCGCATACACCACCGCGATCGCCACCATGGCGGTGCCGGGTCCGGCACCCAGCACCGCGGCGATCGCAATGGCCAGCAGGATGGGGGGAAACGCGAAGAACACGTCCATCAACCGGCCGAGCGCCTGGTCGGTCGCCCGGCCGAGGCCCGCGAGCATGCCGAGCGTGCCGCCGGCCAGCAGCGCGGCGGCGATGGCCGCGCCCGCGATGCCCAGCGAGACTCGGATCCCGAAGAGGATGCGGGAGAGCAGGTCGCGGCCGAAGCGGTCGGTGCCGAAGAGGTGACTGCGGTCCGGGCGGCTGAAGACGTGGCTCGCGTCCACCGCGGTCGGCGAGTACGGCGCGACCGCGTGGGCCAGCGTGCCCACCAGCACGAGTCCCAGGATGGTCAATCCCGCCGCGGCGATCAGCGGGCGGCGCAGCAGCCAGCGGATCGGGCGCGCCTCAGCCACGCCGGAGCCTCGGGTCGATGCACGCGTAGAGCAGATCCACCGCCAGGTTCAACGTCATGAACACGGCGGCCAGGATCAGGATCACGCCCTGGACCACCGGGTAGTCGCGCTGGAAGATCGCGTCCAGCAGCAACCGCCCGACGCCCGGCAGCGTGAACACGTCCTCGACCACCACGATGCCGCCCACGATGTAGCCGAGCTGGACACCGGCCACCGTGACGACCGGGATGAGGGCGTTGCGCAGGGCATGGTGGAAGGTCACGCGCGGCTCCGACACGCCCTTGGCCCGCGCGGTGCGCACGTACTCGCGCCCGAGCACGTCGAGCATGGAGGAGCGCGCCATCCGGGTGATCATGGCCGCGGTCGCGGTGCCCAGTGTCAGCACCGGCAGCGCCATAATCGCCAGGTTGCCGGCCGGGCTCTGGGTGAAGGGTACCCACTGCAGCGACGGCATCCAGCCCAGGTAGAGGGAGAAGAGGAGGATCAGCACCGCGCCCTGCCAGAACGCGGGCAGGGAGAGGCCGAGCGTCGCGGCGACGCGGATGGCGCCGTCGCGCACGCCGCCGCCCCACACCGCCGACGCGGTGCCGAGTGGGATCCCGAGGAGCAGCGACCAGCCCACCGCGAGCACGGCCAGCTCGGCCGAGACCGGCAGTCGCTCGAGAAACAGGCCGAGCACCGGGCGGCCGGAGAGCCACGACACGCCGAGATCGCCGCGGAGCAGCCCGCCGAGCCAGGAGAGGTACTGCGTGTGCAGCGGCTGGTCCAGGCCGAAGAAGCGGCGGAAGCTCCCGACCACCTCGGGGGACGACATCGCGGCCTGGCCCAGCAGCTGCTCGACCACGGTCCCCGGGATGAGCCGCACCATCCCGAAGACAAGTAGGCTCACCCCGAAGAGGGTGAGCCCCATCGCCGCGAGCCGCTGCAGCAGGTAGGCGCGCACGCGCCGGAGTGACGGGGCTCTTCAGGCCTCCAGCGAGGCGAAGCGCAGCCCGTAGTAGAAGCCGGTGGAGTGCGGCTGGAAGCCCTTGACCGTCTTCTGGCGCGCGTAGAGCAGGTCCGGCGAGTAGAGCGGGATCGTGATCGCGTCCTCCGCGATCATCTTCTGCAGCTGGTCGTAGAGCGGCTTCCGCCTGGCCCGGTCGAGCGTGATCCGGCCGGTGTCCATCAGCTCGTCGGCCGTCTTGTTCTTCCAGCGCCGGAAGTCCTTGCCGCCGGGCGCGGAGTGGAAGTGCCGGTAGAACGCCTGATCGGGATCCACGAAGCCGCCCCAGTCGTTCATGGTGGGCGGCGACTGCGGCACGATCCAGTCCTTGATCCACACGCCGCCGTCGACCGTCTCCACCGTCACGTCGATGCCGGCCTCCTTGAGGTTGTCCACGATCACCGGCAGCGCCGCGGCCAGGGCGGGGAAGCCGACGATGTTGCGGATCTTCATCGGCACGCGCCCGGAGTACCCGGACTTCTGCAGCAGCTGCTTGGCCTTCGCGACGTCGCGCTGCTGGTTCGGCAGCTCCTGCCACGGCAGCGCCCAGCCGGTGAGGCCCGGCGGCAGCACGCCGAGCCGCTGGCCGAGGCCCGAGCCCGCGATCTGCAGGATGGCCGGCCGGTCGAGCGCCAGCGCGATGGCCTGGCGCACCTCCGGCTTGCTGGTGGGCTCCTGATCGCCCGCGAGGTCGAGCACGACCCAGCGGGTGGACGGCGCCTGGATCGTCTCCACCGTGGGGACGCTCTTGGCGACCTGGAGCGACAGCGCCGAGGAGAACTCGGCGAGCGTGATCTGCCCGGTGCGCAGGCCCGCCACGATCGAGGCCTCGTCGGGAATGGCCTGGAACGCGATGCTGTCCAACGATGGCTTCTGGGCGCCCCAGTACTGGGCGTTACGCTTGAGCACCAGGCGGCGGCTCGGATCGAAGCTGTCGAGCGCGAAGGGCCCGGTGCCGACCGCGGCGGTGAGGAGCGCCTTGCCGTCGCCACCAGCGTCCTTCGGGATGACGCCGTTGTACTTGCCGGCCAGGTTCACCAGGAAGGTGGCGGCAGGTGCGCTGAGGACGAAGCGCACGGTGTGCCTGTCGACCGCGTCGATCTGGCTCACAAAGGTGAGGTCGTTGGCCCCGGGGCTCACCTTGGGATCGCGGATGCGCTCGTAGCTGTACTTGACGTCCTCGGCGTCCATCTCCTTGCCGTTGTGGAACCGCACGCCGCGACGCAGGTGGAACACGTACTCGGTCGGTGACTTCTGCTCCCACCGCTCGGCCAGCTCCGGCTTGGGCTCGAGCGCGTAGTCGATCCACACCAGGTTCTCGTAGAGCAGCGGCTTGCGGCGCTGCCAGATGTCGAGGCCCTGCATGTGGGGCTCGATGCTGGGCGGCAGCGCGGTGCTGGCGAACGTCAGCGTCCCGCCCGGCTTGGCCTGCGCCCGGGCGCGCCCCGGCACACCGGCCGCCGCGACGGTGAGGGCGGCGGCGCCGCCGGCGAGGAAGCGTCGGCGGTCGATCGCGGCGCGGCCGCGGGTCGAGGAGTGTGGATTCATGGCCGGTCGCCTAGTCTTTCAGCGTGAACTTCTGGAAGGTGTGGCAGCCCGCCGGCACGCGGCCTCGGCTCTCGGCGAAGGTCCACGTGACCTCGGCCACATAGATGTCGCCGCGCGAGTCCACCGCGATGCCGTGCGGAGCCGCGAAGCTCCCGGCCGCGGTGGCTTCCGGCGTACCCCACCGGGTGAGCAGCCGCCCGTCCTTGTCGAACACGCTGACGCGCCCGTAGAGCGGGACGTCCACGGTGCGGCCCTGCCGCGGCGCTCGATCGCCCTTGTGCCACCACAGCTCGGAGAC
>DATFWA010000223.1:0-8886 GCA_035259825.1 Candidatus Methylomirabilota bacterium
GGTGGTGACCGGCCCGGGCTCCTGGCCCTGCCCGGCGGTATGCACTTTCTCCTCCAGCGCGCGGCGCAGGATGTCGCGGATCTCGCCGCCGCTCATCCCGCCCATGGGCGGCAGCAGCACCCGGTAGTCCAGCTCGGCCACCAGCGGCCGGCCCGCGTTGTGCTCGGCGCGCGCCCGGGCGAGGGCGAGGATCTGCTGCTGGGCGGTTGCGTCGGGCAGCGGCACCTCCACCAGGTGGTCCAGGCGCCCGGGAGCCACCAGCGAGGGATCCACCGAGTCGGTGCGCGCGGTGGCCGCGACGATCACCAGCCGGGAGAAGTCGTCGAGCGTGTCGATCTTCTCGCACAGCGCGGCCGCGATGCGCGCGCCCGCCTCGCGCGCCTGCGCGGGCGGCAGCAGGTGCTCGAGGGCGAGCGCCTCGGCCTGATCGAGCAGGACCACGCCCTTGCCCTGCTCCTTGGCCAGGCCCAGCAGCTCCTGGAGCAGTTCGCCGGTGTTGGGCCCGAACTTCGACGTCAGGGTGCCGAGCTTCAGGTGGTAGAAGACCGCGCCCGCCTCGGTGGCCAGCGCCCGGGCCAGCAAGGTCTTGCCGGTGCCGGGAGGACCGTAGATCAGCATGCCCTTGGGCGGGGTGATGCCCCATTTGCGGTACAGCTCGGGATCGGTGAGCGCGGTGATGACGTTGCGCACGAGGCCCTTGGCCTCGGCGAGCCCGCCGATGTCGTCGAACGACGTCTCGGGCTTGACCTGCACGTCGACCCGGCCGGTCAGCTCGGCGAGCTTCTCCCCGAGCTTGCTGAAGATCTCGCCGATGCGGCGCTGGATCGCCCACTGCTGCCCGTCGGCGTCGACGGACGGGGGGAACGGGGCGCCGTCGCGCGGTGAATCGGGGGCCACGCGCCTAGATCCGCTCGCCCCCGCCGGGGCTCGGCGCGCGCTCGGCCTTCTCGAATACGCGCTCCTCCGCGAAAACCGGCGCCTTGGCCCGGATGGCCAGCGCGATCGCGTCGGAGGGCCTCGAGTCCAGCTCCATCGGGCTGCCCCCCACGGTCAGGTACAGCGTGGCGTAGTAGGTGTTGTTGCGCAGGTCGGTGATCACCACCTTCGACACCACGACCTTGAGCCGCCCGAACAGCGTCAGGAACAGATCGTGGGTGAGCGGACGCGGCGGGGTGATGTTCTCGAGCGGGACTGCGATCGCGGTGGCCTCGGCCGCGCCGATCACCATCAGGAAGCGCCGCTGCTTGTCGCGCTTGCTCTCCAGCAGCACCCCGTGCTGGCCCCGCGGATCGCTGAAGACTCCGACCACGCTGACCTCCTGCGCGGCGCCCGCGGCGGGCGGGGTGACCTCGTTGGGTTCTCGTGCGCCCGCGAGCAGGAGCCCGAGCGCGAGGAGCAGCACGACGCGACGGAACGGACGAAGCCTGGTCATGTCGGGACCTCCCGGAGGCAACGTGCGAGCAGTATCGGCCCGCGCTCCTGGGCCTGTCAACCGCGGGAGCCCTCAGGAGGCGGCGGGCGCGGGCGCGGCCACCGCGTAGCCCACGCGCAGGCGCGTGCTCAGCAGCGAGCCGATGACGAGCAGCAGGGTGAGTGCGGTCCACATCGCCGAGTAGCCCAGGCCGTGGGCCACGAAGCCGAAGACGATCGCGCCGGTGGTGTTGCCGACGAGGATCACCGAGCTGAAGATGCCAACCGCGCTGCCGCGCCGGCGCTCCGGTGTCACGTCCATGAGCAGCGCCGACATCGCCGGGTACAGGAAGCCGTGCGCGCCGCCGGCCAGGAAACCGGCGAGGAACAGGAACGGCAGCACCGGCAGGCCGAGGGCGGGCCGGAACAGCAGCGCCACCACCGCGATGATGCCGGTGGCCGCGGCCTGCACGAACATGCACGGGATGATCACCGCGCGGCGGCCGCGCACGTCGATCAGCGTCCCGCCGACCACCCGCACCAGCATCGCGGCCACCGCGTAGGCGGTGTAGAAGAGGCCCACGCTGGTGACACCCAGCACCTCGCCGAAGGTGGGCAGGAACGTGAAGATGGTGCCGGTGCCGAGGCCGAAGAAGAACCCGAGCAGCATGTGCATGTGCCGCAGCTCGAGCAGGCCCTCCTGGATGACCTGCAGACCGGGCCGCGCGCCAAGGGCGGCCGGGCGCACGTCTCGCACGTTCCACGACGCGGCCGCCGCCGCGGCCGCGATCACTGCGGCCGACGTGAAGAAGGTGGGGAAGCCGAAGCGGCGGATCATGAACTCGCCGAAGAGCGGGGCCAGTGACGTGGAGACGAGCCCGGAGAGCCCGAAGATGCCGAGGGCCCACCCGCGCCGCTCCACCGGCACCATCTCCACCACGTGGATGTAGTTGGAGACGAAGAAGGCGGAGAAGGCGACCCCCTGGAGCACGCGCAACACCCCGAGGAGCGGCAGCGGGCTCGACACGACGAAGAGCGCGCAGGAGACGACGAGCAGCGCGGTCCCCAGCCGCATGAAGAAGCGCCGGCCGAGGTAGTCGATCAGCGCGCCCACCACCGGCTGGCAGACGATGCCGGCGGCGCTGTAGAGGCCCTGCACCAGCCCGATGTCCGCCTCGTTGCCGCCCAGGCGGTGAATGTAGAGCGGCAGCAGCAGGAAGCCGTTGAGCGCGCCGAAGAAGAGAAAGTTGGTGACCATGATCCGGGCGAACGGACCATGAGTCAGGAGCTCGAGAGTGGAACCGGTCACGCGCGTTGCTAGGGAATCGACCGCGACAGTAGAATGGCCGGCGGCATGAATCCACGCGAGTATAGCACGCGGGCTCCGGCGTCCCGTCCCGCCGCGCGCGTCGCCGAGGTGATGAGCGCGGCGGCGCGATTGCACACCGACGGACGCGGGCCGTTCTTCGCGCCCGCCGCGCTGCAGAGCTGGCCCGGGATCGTGCACGGCGGCGCGCTCGCGGCCCTGCTCGACATCGCGTCGCGCGCGCTCGCGGCGGACGAGCGCCCGCGTCGGATCGAGGCGCGCCTCACCTCGTCGGTGCCGATCGAGCGCGCGCTCGATCTCGAGGGTCACGCGGAGGACTCCGCGGTAATCTTGACCATCCTGGAGCGCGGTCAGCCGCTCACGTCGGCGACGATCACCGCGGCGCACGAGCCGGTGGTGGCATCCGACGAGGCGCCGCCGGCGCTTCACCCGGCGAGCGACGTCGAGAGCTGGCCGATGCCGCTCTCCGATCAGTGCCTGGCCTGCGGCGCCGACAACCCGCTCGGCCTGCGGCTAGGCCTGCGCTTCGACCGACACGGCGTGTGGGCGCGCTTCGAGCCGCGCGAGCCGTGGCGGCGGCCAGACGGGCGCCTCGAGCCTGCGCTGGCCGCGGTCATCCTCGACGAGATCGCGTGGTGGCTGGGAGCCCTCGTCACCAAGGAGGGCGGCCTCACCAACCGGATCAGCCTCACCTTGCTGCGTCCGGACGCTCCCGTCGCCGGTCCGCTCCTCGCGGGCGGCCGCTTCGACGCGGTGACGCCGGTGGACCGGCGGCGCACGTTCTGGCGCACGCACGGGGCGCTGCTCGGCGCGGACGGGGTGGCGCTGGCGACGGCGGCCATCGTCTTCCGCGCGGGGGCGGACTACTCGGCCCGGCAGATGACCTACTTCCGCTCGCGCACCGATCCCGAGGTCTTCGCCCGCATGTTCCCCGCCTACGCGGGCTGAGGAGCGATCCGCCGAGGAGCCCGCGGCGGGTCAGGCGGGACGGGACGCGCGCGCCTGCGCTACCTTCGCCTGCAGCGCATCCCACGTGGCGAGCGGGACGGTGGGATGCCCGAGGGTGGCCGCGCGCACCTGTGGACCGTGGAAGTCGGATCCGCCCGTGGCGACCAGGTCGTATTGGCGGCAGAGATCCACGTAGGTCCCGCGCTGCGCGGGCGAGTGCTCCGAGTAGTAGCACTCGATGCCCATGAGGCCGGCCTCCACCATCGACGGGATCAGCTCGTCGCGGTCGGCGAGACCGGGATGAGCGAAGACGGGTGCGCCGCCGGCGCGGCGGAGGAGCCGCACCGCGTCCTCGGGCGTGAGCTTCCGACGCGGCACGTGCGCTGGCTTGCCCGCGGCCAGATATCGGTCGAAGGCCTCGCGCACTGTCTTGACGTAGCCGCGCTCGACCATCACCCGGGCGATGTGGGGCCGCCCGGCCGAGCCCTCCTGCACCAGCGCGAACACGCGCTCGACGTCGATGGGCAGCCCCAGCGCGGCGAGCCGCTCGGCGGTCCGGTGCACGCGCGCGCGCCGCTCCTCGCGCTGGGCACGACAGAAGTCCTGGAACCATGAGGCCTCGTAGTCCATGCCGTAGCCCAGGACGTGGATCTCCGCGCCCTCCACGTCGCAGTTGATCTCGATGCCGGGCACGATGGTCAGCGGCGGGTGAGCGCGCGCGGTTTCGATCGCCTCGGCGAGGCCGTCGGTCGAATCGTGGTCGGTCACCGCCAGCACGCGCACCCCGCGGCGCGCCGCCTCCGCCACCAGCTCGCTCGGACGGTACGTGCCGTCCGAGGCGACCGTGTGGGTGTGGAGATCGACGCCGCCCATCGGCCCTCGCGCTACCGCCGGCCGTCCAGTGACGCGATGTAGGCGAGCAGCGTGCGCACCGTCACTCCGGTCCCGCCCTTGGGTCCGAGCGGCAGCTCCCGCTCCGTGAACGCGGTGCCCGCGATGTCCAGGTGGGCCCACGGCACGCCGGAGGTGAACTCACGCATGAAGAGCGCGGCCACGATCGCGCCCGCGCCCCGCTGGCTCGAGATGTTGTTGAGATCGGCCACGTCGCTCTTGAGACCGTCCTTGTACTCGTCGTGCAGCGGGAGCCGCCACGTCCGCTCGCCGGCGACGTCCGCGGCGCTGAGCACCCGCGTGGCCAGGTCGTCGCTGCTCGCCATCAGACCGGACACGCCCTGGCCCAGCGCGATGACCACCGCGCCGGTGAGCGTGGCCATGTCGATCATCTCGTCGGGCTCGATGTGCTTGACCGCGTAGGAGAGCGCGTCGGCGAGGGTCAGCCGTCCCTCCGCGTCGGTGTTGCCGATCTCCACCGTGAGCCCGTTCATCGCGCGCACGATGTCACCGGGCCGCTGCGCGGTGCCCGAGGGCATGTTCTCGGTCGCCGCGATCAGCCCGTGCACCTCGACCCGCGGCTTCAGGCGCGGCAGCGCCTGGAAGAGGCCCAGCACCGCGGCGGCGCCCGCCATGTCGTCCTTCATCCGCAGCATGCCGTCGGCGGTCTTGAGGTCGAGCCCGCCGGAATCGAATGTGATGCCCTTCCCGATGATCACGAGCCGCTTCCGCGCGCGGCTCTTCGGCTTGTAGGTGAGGTGGATGAATTTGGGCGGCTCCTGGCTCCCCTGCGCCACCCCGACGTAGGCGCCCATGCCCATCTTGGTGCAGTCCTCGCGCTCCAGGATCTTGAGCGTCAGCCCGCCGTCCTTGGCGATCTCACCGGCGCGACCGGCGAGGAATGTCGGCGTCACCACGTTGGCCGGCTCGTTGACCAGATCGCGCGTCAGGCAGGTCGCCTCCGCCCAGATCCGGCCGAGCCGCAGGCCCTCGCGGGCGCCGGCGGCGCTGCGGCGATCCGGCTCCAGCACCGCCACCGAGCGCACGGCCTTGCTGTTCTTCTCCTTCAGGTACTTCTCGAAGCGATAGGTGCCGAGCCACGCACCCTCGACCACCGCCTGCGCGCGCTCACGCGGCGAGAGGCCGTCGGGCGGCATGAAGACCGCGATGCTGGCCCCGCCCAGGTCGCGCGCGCGCCGCACCGCGGCCGCGGCGGCCCGGCGCACCGCCTCGGCGTCGCCGCGCGACCGGCCGTCGCGCCGATGCGGCCCGAGCCCGATCACGAGGACCCGCTCGGCGGGCAGCTTGCCGCCGGTGTGGAGGTAGGAGATCTGGCCGGGCTTGCCCTCGAACTTCTCGCTCGCGAGCGCGCGGGTGAGCAGGCCATCCAGGGCGCGATCCACCGCAGTGAACTCGGCGGGCGGTCGACGGTCGTCCGCGTACCGTCCCAGCACGAGCACGTCCGCGCGCGCTTCCGCGGGCTTCCGGGTCTCCAGCGTCAGATCCATCGTGTTCAGCCTCCCTGACCGACCGCCACGGCCCGGTGCACCATGGCCGCGAGCCCGTCGGTCGTGTCGTAGCGGTCCAGGTCCGCGATCGGTACCCAGCGTACCTCCGCAGCGTCGCTGCCCGCCCGTGGCACGCCCGACTTGATGGCGGCCACGTAGTCGATGATCACGTAGTGGTAGTGCACGCGCTCGGGCTCCGATCCGTTGGTCGGGGCCAGCCGCACCCGGTCGATGACCCCGCACAGACCGAGCAGCTGTACCGCGACGCCGCATTCTTCCATGACTTCGCGGCGGAGCGCGTCCTCGATCCGCTCGCCCAGATGCACGAGGCCGCCCGGGATGCTCCACTTGCCCTGGGACGGCGGCTGCCCGCGCTTGACCAGGAGCACGCGGTCGCCGTCCAAGATGACCGCGCCCACGCCGACGCGCGGGGCGTCCGGGTACTCGCGTGCGAAAGTCATCCGATCGCGGTGGCCACCACCGGCGCGCGACCGGCCCGGGTCCATCGTGGGGTGGCGTACTTGTCCCGCACGAGGGCCTCGGCGCGGTCCATCTCCTGGGTGGAGAGGCCGCCCGGCGACAGGTCGAGGCCGTGGACGGCGCGGAATCCGTCGGCGAGTGCGATCATGCTCTCCTCGAACGAGGGCCGCCGGCCGAGCACGGCCTCGAGCGTGGTCATGCCGGCCAGCGGATCGCGCTCGGTCGGGAAGACACGCCGCAGGCGATCCGGCGCGGCCCCCAGCATCAGCGAGCCGTGCTGCAGGAACCCCGCGCCCTGTCGGCGCTGGGCACTGCCGACCACCTTGAGGCCGCCGATCTCGAGCTCGTAGGATCCGGTGCGCGCGAAGCAGAACGTGGGCATCGCGGCGGGATCGGACGGCTGCACCGGAACCATCTCGACGGGCGCCCCGATGCGGTTGATACCGGCGGCCAGTGCGCTGCCGATCCACTGGTACGTCTGCAGCAGGTCGCCGGCGCCGTCGAAGTCGCCCGTCGCCGCGACCACGCTGTAGGTCAGCTCGAGATCCGGCCCCTCGTGGAGGATCGCGCTGCCGCCGGTCGGCCGGCGCACCAGCCCGATGCCCAGCGACGACGCGGCCGCCTCGTCGATGCGGGCGTCGAGCGGCTGGCCGTAGCCGAGCGAGATCGTCGGCGGCTGCCAGGCGAAGAAGCGCAGCGTCGGCGGCGTCGTGCCCGCGAGCCGGCCCCGAAGCAGCGATTCGTCCAGGGCCATGTTGAGGGCGCCGTCGAGCGGCTCGGTCACCAGGAGGCGGAAGGGAGCGGTCATTCGTCGATCACCCCTCATCCTGCCCTCTTCTCGGAGGAGAGAGGGTCATCCGATCGAGGGTGGTCGGCGCGAGAATCATCGAGCGGGACGCCACCTCAGCACGGGCTGGCGGGCGGCCAGCGTCTGGTCGAGCCGGCGCACCGGCGTGGTCAGCGGCGCCTGGTGGATGACGTCGGGGCTGCTCTCGGCCTCTCGAGCGATCTGGATCATGGCGTCGCAGAACTGATCGAGCGTCTCCTTCGACTCGGTCTCGGTCGGCTCGATCATCAGCGCCTCCTCGACGATCAGTGGGAAGTACGTCGACGGCGCGTAGAAGCCCAGGTCGAGGAGCCGCTTCGCGATGTCCATCGCGGTCACCCCGAGCTTCTTCTGCCGCCGCGCCGACAACACGCACTCGTGCATGCACGGGCCGGGCGCCGAGCGGTCGTAGTCGCCCTCGAGGCGCTTCAGGATGTAGTTGGCGTTGAGCACCGCGTTCTCCGAGACCGAGCGGAGCCCATCGGGACCCATGGTGCGGATGTAGGTGTAGGCCCGCACCAGCATGCCGAAGTTGCCCCAGAAAGCCTGCAGCTTGCCGATGGACTGCGGCCGGCTCCAATCGAGCGCGTAAGCGACCTCGCTCGAATCGCCGCGCTTGACCACCACCGGCGTGGGCAGGAAAGGAGCGAGATGCGCCTTGATGCCCACCGGTCCCGAGCCGGGGCCGCCGCCGCCGTGCGGAGTCGTGAAGGTCTTGTGCAGGTTGAAATGGCACACGTCGAAGCCGAGGTCGCCCGGGCGCGTGATGCCGAGGATGGCGTTGAAGTTCGCGCCGTCCATGTAGACCTGCACGCCCTTGGCGTGGCACATCTCGGTGATCTGATGGATCTTCGACTCGAAGAGGCCCAGCGTGTTGGGCTGGGTGATCATGAACGCGGCCACGTCCTCGTCGAGGTGCCGCTCGAGATCGGCCAGGTCCACGTCGCCGTTGGCCTCGGATTTCAACTCGACCACCGAGAAGCCGGCCAGCGCGGTGGAGGCGGGATTCGTGCCGTGCGCGGAATCCGGGATCAGCACCTTGTGGCGGCGCTCGCCGCGCGCCAGGTGGTAGGCGCGGATCATCAGCACGCCGGCCAGCTCGCCCTGCGCGCCGGCCGCGGGCTGCAGCGACACCTCGTCCATGCCGGAGATCTCGGCGAGGTCGCGGGCCAGCTCCCACATGAGCCCGAGCGCCCCCTGGCTCGCCGCCTCCGGGGCCAGCGGGTGCAGGCGCGCGAAGCCGCCGAGGCGGGCCATGTCCTCGTTGATCTTCGGGTTGTATTTCATGGTGCACGAGCCGAGCGGGTAGAAGTGGGTGTCCACTCCGTAGTTCATCTGCGACAGTCGCGAGTAGTGGCGGATCACGTCGACTTCCGAGACTTCGGGCAGCTCGGCCGCCGTCTCCCGCACATGCTGCTTCGGCAGCAGCGCAGCCGGATCGCCGTCCGGCACGTCGCTCTCGGGCAGCGAGTAGGCGAAGCGGCCCGGCGAGGACA
>DATFWA010000224.1:0-11382 GCA_035259825.1 Candidatus Methylomirabilota bacterium
CCATTCGTCGGGCAGCCGTCCCTCCGGATCGCCGGTGCCGGGCAGGCAGTAGCCGTCGTCGGCACGCCGCGACGGATCGCGCTTGACCGCCAGCACCGTCATGCCGAAGGCCGACTTCGCGATGCGCGCCACCTCGCGGCCGATGCTGCCGTACCCGATGATGCCGAGGGTGGCGCCGCGCACCTCGGTGGGAACGAAGAGCTCCCAGCGCCGCTCGTCGGGAGGCCAGCCGCCGCGCTGCTGCCATTCGACCATCCGGGGCACGCGATGGGCCAGCGCGAGCAGCATGGTCACCGCGTACTCCGCGATGGTGGCCGCGTGCACGCCGCTGGTGGTGGTCAGGGGCAGCGCGGTCTGCGTGTAGAGCGGGTGGTCGGCGAGCGCGTTCACGCCCGCCATGTGCAGCTGCACCCACTTGAGCGCGGGCGCCCGGGCCAGATCGCGCGGCGGCGCCCCCGCGTACAGGACGTCGACCTTGGTGTAGTCCGCGGTGTCGGCGTCGGCCTGCGACACGCGGATCTGAGGCGACACCGCGCGGAGCCGGTCGAGCTGCGTCCGATCGAAGCGCATGGTCACGAGCACGTTGAGCATGGGCGCTATCCTACTATCTTCTTTGACTTCCACCGTGGAGCGGGATACCCTCGCCGTGCCCGATACATGGACGACGGCGCGACCGGCGCGCCCCCGCGCGGCCGGCGCCACTCAAAGAGGAGGTCCCATGCTCGACCGGCTCAACCGCATCGTCTCGACGCTCCTGGCCATCGCTCTCGTGCTCACAGCCGCGCCGGCCCACGCGCAGGGCACGATCAAGATCATGTACACCGATCCCCTCTCGGGGCCGTTCGCGCAGGTGGGCGACCAGAACCTGCAGCAGTTCAAGTACATCATCGACTACATCAACGGGCGCGGCGGCGCGCTCGGCCGGAAGTTCGAGCTGGTCTCCTTCGACAACAAGTCGCAGCCGTCGGAGGCCCTGCTGGCGCTCAAGGCGGCCACCGACCAGAACATCCCGGTGATCATGCAGTGCTCGGGCTCCAACATCGCGGCCGCCCTCATCGAGGGCGTGGACAAGCACAACGAGCGGAACCCAGACAACCGCATCGTCTACGTCAACTGCGGGGCCGTGGCCACCGAGCTGACCAACGAGAAGTGTAGCTACTGGCACTTCCGCATGGACGCGCACGTGGGCATGAAGGCCGAGACCATGGTGCGGGCCCTGCCCAAGGACGTGACCAAGGTATACCTGCTCAACCAGGACTACCTGTTCGGCCAGTCCGTGCAGCGGGACGTGAAGACCTTCCTGGGCAAGCTGAGGCCGGACGTCAAGGTGGTGGGTGACGAGCTGATCCCGCTCGGCAAGGTGAAGGACTTCTCGCCCTACATCACCAAGATCAAGGCCTCCGGCGCGCAGGCCCTGCTGACCGGAAACTGGGGTCCCGACATGACGCTGTTGATCAAGGCGGGCATGGACGCGGGGCTCGACATCCGCTACTACACGATGTACGCCCATCTGGGCGGCGGGGCCACCGCGATCGGGCCCGCCGGCAACGGCAAGGTGCGCTCGGTCATGTCCTTCCACGAGAACATCGCGGTGGAGACCGGCAAGACCGACACCGAAGGCTGGACGAAGCAGTTCCGCTCCACCCACGACTTCGACTTCTATGCGGCCGGCTTCCGCACCATCTTCGAGTTCCTCCAGGCGGCCATGAACAAGGCGGGCTCGGCCGACCCGGTCAAGTTCTCGGCCGCCCTCGAGGGCCTCACCATCACCGACATGCTCGGGCACCAGGTGACGATGCGGAAGGCGGACCACCAGATCCTCAGCGAGTATTTCGTGGGCGTGTTCACCAAGGGAGTGAAGTACGACTCCGAGAAGACCGGCCTCGGCTGGAGGACCGAGACCACGGTGCTGCCCAAGGACCTCGATCAGCCCAACACCTGCAACATGAAGCGGCCGACCAGCTAGGCCGAACGCGCGCCTTCTCTCCTTCCCCACCTTCTCCTCCCGGGAGAGGTGGGGAAGGACGAGAGGGCGCAGGTGTGAAAAAGGCCCCGTCCAATGGAAGTCCTGATCGTCTCGCTGCTCAACGGCCTCGTCTACGGCATGCTCCTGTTCATGCTGGCGAGCGGCCTCACCCTGATCTTCTCGATGATGGGCGTGCTGAACTTCGCCCACGCCAGCATGTACATGCTGGGCGCCTACTTCGCCTACTCGATCAGCCGCGTGATCGGCTTCTGGCCCGCGCTGGTCATCGCTCCCGCCCTGTGCGGCCTGCTCGGCGCGATCATCGAGATGTACGCGCTCAGGCGCGTGCACAAGAACGGCCACATCGCCGAACTGCTCTTCACCTTCGGGCTGGCCTTCATCATCGAGAAGGGCGTGCAGATGGCCTGGGGCCTGCTGCCGGTGCCGTACCGCGTGCCCGCGGTGCTGGACCACCCGCTGTTCCGGATCTACGGCTCCAACTTCCACGCCTACCGCGGCTTCATGCTGCTGATCTCGGCGTTGATGTTCGTGGCCATCTGGCTCCTCCTCACGCGCACCCGCATCGGGCTCGTGATCCAGGCCGCGCTCACCCATCCCGACATGGTCGGCGCCCTCGGACACAACGTGCCGCGCGTCTTCACCATCGTGTTCGCCGGCGGCTCGGTGCTTGCCGGCCTGGCCGGAGTGATCGGGGGCAACTTCCTGGTGACCGAGCCGTCGATGGCCATCACCATGGGCCCGATCGTCTTCGTGGTGGTGGTGTTCGGTGGCCTGGGCTCGCTGGCCGGCTGCTTCATCGCCTCGCTGATCATGGGGCTCGTGCAGACCTTCGCGGTGGTGGTCGACGTGTCGTTCGCAGACCTGCTCGCCCGCGTGGGCCTCCACGTGACCTCGGCCACCCCGCTCGCCGAGTTCCTGACGATCCCGCTGCCCCGCGTGGGCGCGCTGCTCCCCTACTTGATGCTCATCCTCGTGCTGCTGGTGAAGCCGCGCGGGCTCATGGGTACGCGCGACACATGAGCGAGCCGCTCGCCCATCCCGCGACCCGTCCGCTCACCGCGGAGCGGTCCGCCGGCCGGCTGGCCCGCCAGTGGCCGTGGCTGGTCGCCCTCGCGGTGGCGGTACTGGTGCCGTGGCTCTTCTACAACTGGACGGCGGGGCGCCACTCCGGGTTCATGGTCGCGATGCTCAGCCAGATGGGCATCATGATCATCTTCGCGCTGAGCTACAACATGCAGATGGGCCAGGCCGGGCTCCTGTCGTTCGGCCACGCGGTCTTCCTCGGCCTGGGCGGCTACGTCACCGCCCACACCCTCACCGCGATCAAGGGCGGCTCGCTCTGGCTGCCGCTCGAGCTCACCCCGGTGGTGGGCGGGCTCGGCGGCCTCGCCTTCGCCATCGTGTTCGGCTACTTCGCGACCAAGCAGCGCGCCACCGCGTTCGCCATGATCACGCTGGGCATCGGCGAGCTGGTCACCGCCTGCGCGCTGATGTTCCAGACCTTTTTCGGCGGCGAGGGCGGCGTCAGCACCAATCGCATGACCGGCCACAGCCTCTTCGGTCTCGCCTACGCCGCCCCGGTCCAGGTCTACTACCTGATCGTGGCGTGGACCGCGATTGCGGTGGCCCTGATGCTGCTGCTCACGCGCACCCCGATCGGGCGCATGGCCAACGCGTGTCGGGACAACTTCGAGCGCGCCCAGTTCGTGGGCTACGACCCGCGCATGGTGCGCTTCGTCCAGTTCTCGCTCTCCGGCTTCTTCGCGGGCATCGCGGGGGCCTTGTACACACTCACCTACGAGATCGTGACGTACGACACGGTGGGCGGGGCCATGTCCGCCAACGCGCTGCTCATGACCTACATCGGCGGCGTGGGCGCCTTCGCGGGGCCGGTGATCGGAGCGGTGCTGATCGTCCTGCTCCAGAGCTGGGTGAGCCTGCTCTCCAACTCCTGGCTGGTCTACGCGGGTGTGCTCTTCATCTTGATGGTCACCTTCGCGCCGGGCGGCATCGCCGGGCTCGTGATGGCGCACCAGCCGATCGCGCGCGCCGGCCGGCTCGGCCGCCTGATCGGGCCGTACCTGCGGCTGATCGGTCCGAGCCTACTGGTGGCGGTCGGCTTCGTGCTGGTGGTGGAGCTGTGCTCGTTCCTCACCATCGGCGCCGCGCAGGGCAAGAGCCTCACGCTCTCCGGGATCACCGTCGATCCCCGGAGCCTCGCCCCGTGGCTCTCCGCCGCGGTCCTGCTCGTGGGCGGCGGCCTCTGGCTCCGCCACGAGGCGCGGCACTTCGGCCAGGCCTGGACCACTGTCACCGAGGAGATCAAGGCGCAGGGGAGCCGGCCGTGACCGCACCCGCGCTGCGACTGACCGACGTGCAGAAGAGCTTCGGCCCCACCGCGGTCATCATGGGCGTCAGCCTCGACGTGGCCCGCGGCACGCGCCACGCCATCATCGGGCCCAACGGCGCTGGGAAGACGACGCTCTTCAACCTGATCAGCGGGCGATTCCCGGTCTCCTCGGGCACGATCGAGCTGAACGGCCAGCGCATCGACGGCCTCGAGCCGCACCGGATCAATCGGCTCGGTCTCTCCCGCAGCTTCCAGGTCACGTCGATCTTCGCCCGCATGACCGTCTTCGAGAACATCCGCTGCGGCCTCCTGTGGTCCCGCGGCTACCGCTACTCGTTCTGGCACCTGCTGGGCGGCGAGCGCGCGCTGAACGAGAGCGCGGCACGCCTGCTCGCCGACGTGAATCTGGAATCGCGCCGCGACGTCCCGGCCGGGCTGCTCTCCTACGCCGAGCAGCGCGCGCTCGAGATCGGCATCACCATCGCGGGCGGCGCCGACACCATCCTGCTCGACGAGCCCACCGCGGGCATGAGCCGCAGCGAGGCCGACCACGCGGTGGCCCTTATCCGACGGGTCACCGCCGGCAAGACGCTGGTCATGGTCGAGCACGACATGAGCGTGGTGTTCGACCTGGCCGACGTGGTCACGGTGCTGGTGTACGGCCAGGTCATCGCCTCGGGCCCGCCCGCCGAGATCCGAGCCAACCGCGCGGTGCAGGACGCCTA
This sequence comes from Candidatus Methylomirabilota bacterium, assembly GCA_035259825.1. Taxonomy (GTDB): domain Bacteria; phylum Methylomirabilota; class Methylomirabilia; order Rokubacteriales; family CSP1-6; genus CAMLFJ01. Next base: position 5,063 of record DATFWA010000224.1, read on the forward strand.
CCTGGGCGCGCCCGCGGAGATCGCCTGATGCTGACGGTTCGCGACCTCCACGCCTACTACGGCAAGAGCCACATCCTGCAGGGCGTGAACCTGGAGGTCCGTGGCGGCGAGATCGTGAGCCTGCTCGGCCGCAACGGCGTCGGCCGGTCCACCACCTGCAAGGCGATCATGGGGCTGGTCGAGCCCGTCGGCGAGGTGCTCTGGAAGGGCAAGAGCCTGGCCGGGCTGCGCCCCGACCAGATCGCCCAGGCCGGCATCGGCTACGTTCCGGAGGACCGCCAAGTCTTCCCGACCCTGACCGTGCGGCAGAACCTCGAGCTGGGTCTCAAGCGCGCGGGGCGGTTCGGGCGCTGGTCGTTCGACGACATGTTCGCGCTGTTCCCTCACCTCCGGGAGCGGCAATCCAACGTGGCTGGCGTGCTGTCGGGTGGCGAGCAGCAGATGCTGACGATGGGGCGCACCCTGATGGGCGACCCCGAGCTGGTCATCATCGACGAGCCCACCGAGGGGCTCGCGCCCATGCTGGTGGTCCAGGTGGGCCGTTTCCTCGACGAGATCGCCCGTCGCGGCGTATCCATCCTCCTGGTCGAGCAGAAGCTGACCATCGCCCTCAAGATCTCGCACCGCGTGTACGTGATGGGCCACGGGCGTATCGTGTTCGAGGGCACGCCCGCCGACCTCGCGGCCAACGAGGCGGTGCGAAAGGAAAACCTGGAAGTCTGATCGAGGAGAGGCATCCATGAAGGCGTCGCGCAAGGGATTCAAGCAGATGGTGGACGAGGCGAAGTCGCGCATCACGTCGATCAGCCCCGAGGACGCGAAGGCGCGGCTCGGCCGCGACGAGGTGGTGTTCGTCGACCTGCGGGACGTCCGCGAGCTGGAGCGGGAAGGCATGGTGCCGGGCGCCTTCCACTGCCCGCGCGGGATGCTCGAGTTCTGGATCGACCCGGACAGCCCGTATCACAAGGACATCTTCGCGGGCGACAAGGAGTTCGTCTTCTACTGCAACGGGGCGTGGCGCTCCGCGCTGGCCGCCGACGTCGCCCAGCAGATGGGCCTCGAGCACGTGGTCGAGATGGAAGGCGGCTTCACGGAGTGGAAGAAGAAAGGTTTCCCGGTGGCGGAGCGCACCAGCAAGAAGGCCTAGCCGCTGGTGGTAGCATCGACCTCATGCCGATCCGATCGTCCGATCACGAGCCGGAGCCGGAGGCTCAGGAGCCGCAGCAGGTCCCGATGATCCTGCCGCCGGCGCAGGCGCCGGCGGTCGAGCAGCCCGCCAAGCTGATCCGCATCGCCGCGATGATCCGCGAGCTACTGCAGGACGTGCGGCAGTCCACGCCCGACGAGGCCGGGCGCAAGCGCCTGCGCGACGTCTACGGGCGCGCGGTGGACGCGCTGAAGGAAGGCGTGTCGAAGGAGCTGCAGGACGAGCTGGACACGCTGGTGCTCCCGCTCAGCGACGCTCCGAGCGAATCCGAGATCCGGCTCGCGCAGGCCCAGCTGGTGGGCTGGCTCGAGGGGCTGTTCCAGGGCATCCAGGCCGCGCTCTGGACCCAGCACATGCAGGCCCGCGCCGAGATCGAGGAGATGCGGCGGCATCGCGGCCTGCCCCCGGGGCCGGGTGAGATCGTCCAGCGCGATCCGGGGCAGTATCTGTAGCACCGGCGCGTAGACGCAGAACGGGCGCCCGCGTAGCCACGAGCGCCCGCTCGACCCGGAGCCGGGATCCGTTACCGCTTACCCACCGGCTGTCCTCTTACACGCCCGCTCTGTTCTCTCCGGGCCGGGGAGAGATGGCGGCAATTACCGTGTAAGTCTTTCCGCTTCGCGGATCAGCGCGTCCTCGCTGGGCGTCACCTTGACGCCGTGGGTGGGGAACGCGCGAAGGTGGCGCACCGCCTCGGTTTTCGCATCCGGCTCGGTGCGGAACATGACTTCGTAACCGCAGTGGGTACAGGTCATCATGTAGGTCGCCATCGGGTCGGCCCTCCTCTGGCCGGGATGACCAAGCAAGCCAGGTGCCATCACACGATCGTCCCCCGCGACCGCAGCGAGGCGGTGCTAGAATCCGCGATCATGACGACCCGATTGATCACCAGCGTGCGGATCCTGGACGGTACCGGCCGCGAACCCTTTGCGGGCTCGGTGCGCATCGAGGGAAACCGGATCGCGGAGGTGTCGCCGACGCCGCTGGCCGTGCGGCCGGGCGAGCCGGCCATCGACGGACGGGGCGCGACGCTCATGCCGGGCCTCGTGGAGCCGCACGCGCACCTGAGCTTCGCCGACGTGAGCAGCCACGATCTCACGCGCCTGCCGGTGGAGGAGCACGTGCTCGCCACCGTACGCAACGCGCGCACGATGCTCGACGCCGGCTACACGAGCGCGCTTTCCGCCGCGGCGGCCAAGCCGCGCCTCGATGTGGTGGTCAAGCGCGAGATCGAGGCCGGCCGCATCCCCGGCCCGCGGCTGCTCGCCAACGGCCCCGAGATCACGGTGACGGGCGGGCTCGGCGACACCAACCTCCTCCACCTGCCCCACCACGACGCGCCCACCTTCTGCTGGATCGTGGACGGACCCGACGCCATGCGCCGGGCGTGCCGCCTGCTCGCGCGCGAGGGCGTCGATCTGCTCAAGCTCAACCTCTCGGGCGACCTTGGTACCTCCGCGTGGTTGTCCGAGCTGACGCCGATGACGGTGGCCGAGGTGGAGGCCGCGATGGAGGTGGCGCGATCCCGCGGGCTACGGGTCTGCGCCCACTGCCGCAGCGGCGACGCGGTGCGGATGGCCGTCGAGCACGGCGTCGAGGTCATCTATCACGCGAACTACTGCGACGAGGCCGCCCTCGATGCGCTGGAGGCCGCGCGCGACCGCGTGTTCGTGGCTCCGGCGCTCGGTATCACCTACACGTTGAGCCAGGCCAACGGGCAGTGGGGCGTGACGGCGGCGCGCGCACAGGACTTCGAGCGGGAGCTGGCCGCGTCCGTGGAGAGCATCGGCCGGATGCGCAAGCGCGGCATTCGCGTGCTTCCCGGCGGCGACTACGGATTCCCCTTCAGCCCGCACGGCACCTACGCCCGCGACCTCTGGCTGTTCGTCAAGGTCCTGGGCTTCTCCCCGATGGAGACCCTGGTCGCGGCCACGAGCCAGGGCGGAGCCATCATGGGCCAGCCGGGCGAGCTGGGCGTGGTGAGGCCGGGCGCGCTGGCCGACCTGCTCCTGGTCGACGGCGACCCGCTCGCCGACATCGCGATCCTGCAGGACCGCTCCGCGATCCGGATGATCATGAAGAACGGAGATCTGCACCGGGCCCCCTGAGGGCCCGCTCGAAGGAGTTCCACCGTGATCAGGAAGCTGCCCTCCGGCCAGTACCGCCTCTACTCGCGCAAGAAGGACCCGCGCACCGGGCGCCGCCGCAATCTCGGGACCTTCAAGAACCGCGCGGCCGCCGAGCGGCACGAGCGCGCCGTGCAGTTCTTCAAGCGCGGGTGACTCCGGACGCCGCCGCGCCCACGGCGGACGCGGGGCACGGGGAGACCACTGGGGTGGACCTCTCGGCTTCCATCCATCTGCTCGGCGAGGCGCTCGGGGATGTGCTCCGCGAGCAGGAGTCCGTTGCGCTCTTCGAGACCGAGGAGCGCATCCGCGCGCTCGCCAAGGCCCGTCGCGCCAACGACGTGGAGGCGGCCGTCCGCCTGCCCCTCGCGGTGGCCGCGCTGTCCGCCGACGCGGCCCGCGCGACCGCCTCGGCCTTCGCGGTCTACTTCGACCTGGTCAACCTCGCCGAGGAGGCGCATCGCATCCGCGCCCTCCGAGACCGGGAGCGCGCGCAGGATCCCGAGCCGATCGCGGAGTCGATCGGCGAGGCGATCGCGCGCCTCAGGAGCCGCGGGGTCGACGACGACCGCATGGCGGAGCTGCTCCGCGAGCTCCGAATCGAGCTGGTGCTGACCGCGCACCCGACGGAGGCGAAGCGCCGCACCGTGCTGTCGAAGCTCCAGCGCATCGGCGAGGTCCTGCGACGGGTGCAGGATCCGGGTCTCTTGCCGCGCGAGCGCACCGACGCGACGATCGGGCTGAGGTCCGAGCTCACCGCCCTCTGGCTCACCGACCGCGCGCGCACGTCGCGGCCCGCGGTGACCGACGAAGTGCGCACCGGGCTCTACTTCCTCGACGAGGTGTTCTGGGATCTCCTGCCACGCATCGCCACCGAGCTCGAGGACGCGGTCGCACGACACTATCCTGGACTCGTCCCGCCGCCGGCGTGGCTCACCGTCGCCTCCTGGATCGGGGGCGACCGCGACGGCAATCCCGCGGTGGTGACCGAGGTGACGGCCGAGACCCTGCGGCTGCATCGCGGGCTCGCGGTCGAGCGGCACCGCCGCTCCGTCCAGGACCTGGCTCGCCGTCTCAGCGTGAGCGCTCGGCGCTGCCCGCCGCCCGCGGAGCTCGACGCCTGGCTCGCCGCGCGGCGTCCCCTGCCCGCCCACGTGGCGTTCCTCGAGCAGCGCTACCGGGAAGAGCCGTACCGCCTCACTCTCTCACTGCTCGCCGCCGATCTGGAGTTCGCCTCGCACGAGGACATGACGGCCCGCCTGCTCGACCAGTCACCCCACGCCGCCCGCATCACCGTCGGCGACATCCGGAAGGTGGTGGATCTGGTCGCCCGCGGCATCCCGCCCGCGCTGGCCGCCGATCGAATCCGCACGCTCGACCAGCAGATGGCCGGCTTCGGTCTGCACGCCGCACGTCTCGACATCCGCGAGGACTCGGGCCGGCTCGCCGCGACCCTGGGCGGGGTCCTCGCTCGTCTCGGCATCGACAGCGGCTTCGCCGCGCGCGACGAGGCCGGCCGTGCGACCGTGCTGCTGCGGCTACTCGAGGAACCGCCGCCCAAGGCCTCGGAGATCTCGGCCCTCGCGCTGGACGAGGCCGCCGCCGAAACGTGGCGACTGTTCCGGCTGCTCGTGCGCGCGCGGGCCATCTACGGCCCCGAGTCGCTCGGGCCTTTCATCGTCTCGATGACGCGAGGTCCGGCGGATCTCCTGACCGTCCTCCTACTGGCCCGCTGGGCCGGCACCTCCGCGGGCATGCCGATCGTTCCGCTGTTCGAGACGCTGGACGACCTCGACGGTGCGCCGCGCACTCTCGAGGCGCTCTTCGCGCTCCCGGTCTACCGCGCGCACCTCGATTCCTGCTCCGGCGAGCAGATGGTCATGATCGGTTACTCCGACTCCAACAAGGACGGCGGCTACCTCGCCGCCAACTGGGCGCTCTACCGTGCGCAGGAGACCATCGCGCAGACTTGCCGAGAGCACGGCGTCGGACTCACGCTCTTCCACGGCCGCGGGGGCACCGTCGCGCGCGGCGGCGGGCCCGCCGGGCGCGCGATCCGCGCGCAACCGCCCGGCACCATCGAGGGGCGCTTCCGCGTCACCGAGCAGGGTGAGACCATCGCCTCCCGCTACGCCGATCCCGCGTTGGCCCACCGCCACGTAGAACAGATCGTGAGCGCGGTGCTCCTGGCCTCTGCCGAGCAGACCGAGACGCGGACGGCCGGTCTCGATCCCGGGTGGCGCGAGGCGATGGAAGTGATGGCGGGCGCCGCGCGGCAGGTCTATCTCGATCTGGTCGAGCGTACCGCCGGCTTTCTCGAGTACTGGCGCGCGGCCACCCCGATCGAGGAGCTCTCGCGTCTGCGCCTCGGCTCCCGGCCCACGGTGCGGCGCGCCGGCGGCCTCAGTCGCAATGCGGTGCGGGCGATCCCGTGGGTGTTCTCCTGGATGCAGAGCCGTTTCAACCTGCCCGGCTGGTACGGCCTCGGGAGTGCCCTGGCGCGCGTCGACGGGGGCCGGCTTCGCGAGATGTACGCGGGCTGGCCGTTCTTCGGCGCCCTCCTGGACAACGCCGAGATGTCGCTGCTCAAGGCCGACATGGGCATCGCGGCACTCTACTCCGAGCTGGTCCCCGACCGGGCGCTGGCCACTGCGGTATTCACCCGCATCGGCAGCGAGTTCGCGCGGACCCGCGAGCTGATCCTGCGGGCCACCGGCCACACCGAGCTCATGGACGGCGACCCGGTCATCCAGCGTTCCGTCCACCTGCGGAACCCCTACGTGGATCCGCTCAACTACCTCCAGGTGGAGATGCTCCGACGGCTCCGTGCCCTGCCCGACCAGGACGATGACGAGGCGCTCGCGTACCGGGAGATCATCGTGGTCACCATCAACGGTATCGCGGCCGGGCTGCGCAACACCGGCTGAGCGTGAGCAAGACCCGGCTCTTCGCGGCCATCAGGGCGCTGGATGTCGAGGCGGTTACCC
>DATFWA010000225.1:0-5440 GCA_035259825.1 Candidatus Methylomirabilota bacterium
CGGCAAGATCGTTGGGATGCGCCGCCACCATCAGGCACTGTTCGGGCGCCAGTCCCAGCGCTTCCGCGCTGCGCAGGTAGGCCTCGGGCGTCGGCTTGTAAGCGCGCGCCACCTCTGCGCCGAGGATGGTGTCCCACGGCAACCCGCCGCGCTTGGCCATGTTCACCATCAGGGCGATGTTGCCGTTCGACAATGTCGCGAGGACGTAGTGCTGCTTCAGCCGGGTGAGCCCGGGTACCGCGTCCGGCCATGGGTCGAGGCGATGCCAGGCGCGATTGAAGTGGTCGATCTCGGCCGGCGACACATCCTCGATCTTGAACTCGCCGAGGAGCCGGACCAGGCTCTCGCGATGCAGGTCGTCGAGCTTCACCCACGGCCGGCGGCCGCTGCGGACCTCTTCCATCGCCGGCTGATAGAGGCCGCGCCAGGCGTCGGCGAACTTCGCCCAATCCACGTCGAGATGACGGGCCTTCCCGAAGGCTTCCCCCTCGCGGATGATGCTGCTCCGCCAGTCCACGACGGTGCCGAACACGTCGAAGGTCAGCGCGCCGACCGAGGCGGGGTCCATGGCAGGTTCCTCCGTCGCGCATGCTACGACGGCCCGGACGGGGAGGCAAGCCGCGGGCCGGGCATCCGCGTGGTATGGTCGCGGCGGCGGATCAACTCAATCCAGGGAGGTGACGATGCTCGCGATCTGGGTGAAGGTGCGGATCAAGCCGGCGATGCGGGACAAGTTCCTGAAGGCTATCGAGCACGACGCGCTGGGCTCCGAGCGGGACGAGCCCGGGTGCCTGCGCTTCAACGTCCTGCAGGACGAGAAGGACGAGAACACCTATTACTTCTACGAGGTCTACAAGGACCAGGCCGCGCTGGAGGCGCATCGCAACACGCCGCACTACGCGGTCTGGCGCGGGGTGGCCGACGTGCTCGAAGGGCCCACCGAGCCCACCCGCTGCAAGCCGGTGTTCCCGGCCGCCCGTGCCTACTGGGGGAAGGCGTAGCGCCTAACGCTGACCCAACGCGCGGTTGGCGACTTCCACCGTCTTCTTCTCCACGTCGAAGCGGTTCGTCTCCTTGCTCTCCACGTCACCGCCGGTGACCCGGATGAAGAAGGTGTCGTCGCCGAACTCGATCGAGTGGATGTCGCCGACCGCGAAGGCGGCGGCGTGCCCGGGCTCGTTCATGAACTCGCGCTGCAGCGTGAGATCCGCATAGCCGTGCCGGCTGCCGTCGTCGAGACGGCGCCAGCGCCGCATGCGGGTGGCGTTGCGGTAGTTGCCGTAGACGACCCAGCACGGGCCGTGGTCGTGCACCGAGGACTTGGCCGCCTTGGGACGGCCGTGGACGAGCACGTGCACGTCGGTCTCGGGATCGTGGCCGATCGTGGTGCGCTCGGTGTAGGGGACCGGGTCGCCGAGGTGCTTGGTCAGCAGCTCCGGATTGTGCAGGAGCTTTTCCAGGTGATCGCGGATCTCGGCCAGTCCCGCCGGAATGCCCCTGCTCTTGATCGTCGCCCGGGTGTCGGCAAGGAACTGCTCGAGGGAGTACGCGGCGTCGCTGGCCATGGCGATCCTCCTTTGAGGTTCGCCGCGTAGTGTACACTAGCCTCCCGTGTCCGATCCGACCGCTCGGTCCAGCCTGCGCCGCGACGCTCGTGTCATCGGTCTCATCGGAGCGGCCCACTTCTTCAGTCACTTCTTCCAGCTCTCGCTTCCGCCGCTCTTCCCGGTGCTGAAGGAGGTCTTCGGCGTTCCCTACCTGGCCCTGGGCGTGGCGATGAGCCTGTTCTACGCGTCGTCCGGCATCGGCCAGACGCTGTCCGGCTTCCTAGTGGATCGGGTCGGGGCCCTGCGCGTACTGCTGGGCGGCATGGCGCTGCTGTCGCTCTCCATCGCGATCGCCGGCGTCGTGCCGTCGTACTGGATGCTCCTGCCGGTGGCGCTGCTGGCCGGGCTCGGCAACAGCGTGTTCCATCCCGCCGACTACTCGATCCTGAACGCCTCGGTGGACCCGCGGCGGATCGGCCGGGGCTACAGCGTGCACGCCATCTCCGGCAACCTGGGCTACGCGGTGGCCCCCGGCGCGGTGGTGGGCCTCACCGCGCACTTCGGCTGGCGCGCGGCCCTGGTGGGAGTCGGACTCGCGGGCCTGGCGGTCGTGCTGGTGCTGGCCGGGCAGCGCGGGGCCTTCGGCGTACTGGGTCCCGCGCCGCGCGCGGCGGGGAGCGTGGTCGGCGACGTGCGGATGCTGCTGACCGCGCCGATCCTGGCCGCTTTCGCGTACTTCGCGCTGATCGCCACCGCGGTGATCGGGGTGCAGATCTTCGGCGTCACCACGTTGATGCGCGTCTACGACACTCCGCTGGCCCAGGCTACCGCGGCCCTCACCGCGTTCCTGCTCGGCGGCGCGGCCGGCATCCTGGCCGGCGGGCTCCTGGCCGACCGCGTGCGGCGCCACGACCTGGTGGCCGCGACGGGCCTGCTCATCGCGGCCGGCTTCATGATCGTGCTCGCGAGCGGCGCGGTGCCAGGCGTCCTGCTGCCTCTGCTCCTCGGCGTCACCGGCTTCTGCCACGGTGTGACCGGCCCCGCCCGCGACATGCTGGTGCGCGCGGCCACGCCGCCGGGCGCCTCGGGCAAGGTGTTCGGCTTCGCCTACTCCGGGCTCGACCTGGGCTCCTGCCTCACGCCGCTGGCCTTCGGATGGCTCCTCGACCACGCCGATCCGCGGCTGCTCTTCCTGGCCGTCGCGCTGCTGATGATCTGCACCATCGCCACTGTCGTCCAGGTTCGCCGCACCGCTCAGCCAGCCGCCGTCGGCGCCTGAGCCGACGCGCCCGGCCGCGCACCACGAGGCAGGCGTACCATGCCATCGGGAGGACCCGCGTCGTGAAGGAGCTGATGGATCCGTCGGGAGTGCCCATCCGCGTGTGGGAGCCGGCCGGGCATCCGCTGGAGCCTTTGGTGATGCAGCAGGCGCGACAGGTGGCGGGCCTGCCGATCACCGAGGCGGTGTGCCTGATGCCGGACGCGCACTTCGGCATCGGCGGGCCGGTGGGCGGTGTGATCGCCACGCGCGGCGCGGTCGTGCCCGCGCTGGTCGGAGTCGACATCGGCTGCGGCATGATCGCCGCCCGCACCGATCTGAGCGCCTCCATGCTCGAGGGCCGCCACGCGGCCGTCCGTGCCGCCATCGAGGCGGGCGTCCCGGTCGGCGGGCCGGGCGTCAAGGGCTCGTGGGAGGAACGTCGCGGCACTCCCGCGGCGGTCGAGCGCGAGTGGGGGACGCTGAATCGCCGGTTCGAGGCGATCCTCGGGAAGCACCCGCGCATCAAGGCGAGCCCGGCGCGCACCCAGCTCGGCACTCTCGGGGGCGGCAACCACTTCATCGAGGTCTGTCTCGACGAGGACCGCGCGGTGTGGCTCATGGTGCACTCGGGCTCGCGCGGAGTCGGCAACCGCATCGGGACCTACTTCGCCCAGCGCGCCCGCGATCAGTCGCGCGTCCTGAAGCGACGGCTCCCCGACCAGGCGCTGGCTTGGCTCGACGAGGGCACCCCGCTCTTCGACGACTACGTCGAGGCGGTCGCGTGGGCGCAGGACTTCGCGCGGGCCAACCGGCGGCTCATGCTGGACGCGGTGGTCGCCGCAGTGTCTCAGGTGGTCGCTCAGCCGCTCGAGACCGGGACCGAGACGGTGGATTGCCACCACAACTACATCGAGCCGCGCGGCGAGTCCCGGGACACCGGACGCTACGTGACCCGCAAGGGTGCGGTGAGCGCCCGCGCGGGCGAGGCGGGCATCATTCCGGGCTCGATGGGCGCCCGCTCGTTCATCGTGCGCGGTCGCGGCAACCCCATTTCCTACGAGTCGTGCTCCCACGGCGCCGGCCGGCGCATGAGTCGCGGGGAGGCGCGGCGCGTCTTCTCCATCGAGGACCACGCTCGAGCCACCGCGGGCATCGAATGCCGCAAGGACTCGGGCGTGCTCGACGAGACGCCCGGCGCCTACAAGGACATCGACGCGGTGATGGCGGCCCAGTCGGATCTGGTCGAGGTGGTAACCGCGCTGCGCCAGGTGGTCACGGTCAAGGGCTGACCATGACCGAGGAGGGCGGCGCCGCGCTCCGGGAGTACCGACGCAAGCGCCACTTCGCGCGGACGCCGGAGCCGCAGGGTGAGGTGGCGCCGGAGCGCCGCGGTGGCGACCGCACCTTCGTGGTGCAGAAGCACGCGGCCTCGCGTCTGCACTACGACTTCCGCCTCGAGCTGGAGGGCGTGCTGAAGAGCTGGGCGGTGCCCAAGGGGCCGAGCCTCGACCCCGCCGACAAGCGGCTGGCGATGCACGTGGAGGATCACCCGCTCGAGTACGGCAGCTTCGAGGGCGTGATCCCGAAGGGCGAGTACGGCGGCGGCACCGTGATGCTCTGGGACCGCGGCACCTGGCGGCCGGAGGGCGACCCGCATCGCGCCTACCGGGCGGGCAACCTGAAGTTCACCCTGGAAGGCGAGAAGCTGCGCGGGGGCTGGGCGCTGGTGCGGATCCGCGACCGTCGCCAGGCGCGTGACGACGAGCGGAGCTGGCTCCTCGTCAAGCACGACGACGCCGAGGCGAAGCCTTCGGACCGGTACCGCGTCGTCGAGGCGCAGCCGGACAGCGTGGCGACCGGACGGACGCTCGACGCGATCGCGGCGGCCCGCGACCGCGTCTGGCACTCCAACCGGTCGGACCAGGCCGAGGAGGTGCGAATCTCCGCCGCCGACATCAGCGGTGTGCGACCCGCCCCGCTTCTGCGGTTCGTCCCGCCGCAGCTCGCCACGCTGGTGAGGCGGCCCCCGACCGGGGACGCGTGGTTGCACGAGATGAAGTTCGACGGTTACCGCATCCTTGCGCGTCTCGAGGAAGGCCGCGTGACGCTCCTGAGCCGGAACGGCCGCGAGTGGACCGGGCAGTTCCCGGGCGTCGTGGACAGCGTACGCGGGCTGCCCGCGCACACCGCGCTCCTGGACGGCGAGGTCGCGGTGGTCGCGCCCGACGGACGGACAAGCTTCCAGGCGCTGCAGAACTACATGAGCGGCAGTCATCGCGACGGGCTCGTCTACATGGTCTTCGATCTGCTGCACCTGAATGGGCAGGATCTCACCGGCGCGCGTTTGGAGGACCGCAAGGCGGCGCTGGCGAGGCTGCTGGGCCCGCGCGGCGAGGAGCCGGGCGTGCTGCGCTACAGCGATCACGTGGTCGGCTCGGGCGCCGAGTTCTTCGCCGAGGCGTGCCGGCTCGGGCTGGAGGGCGCGGTGTCGAAGCGGCGTGACGCGCCCTATCGGAGCACGCGCGGGTCCGACTGGGTGAAGACCAAGTGCGTGAAGCGGCAGGAGGTGGTCATCGGCGGCTATACAGATCCCGAGGGCTCACGGCTCGGCATCGGCGCCCTGCTCGCCGGG
>DATFWA010000226.1:0-15799 GCA_035259825.1 Candidatus Methylomirabilota bacterium
CCGCCCTGGGCGAGCCGGTCTCGGCGGTGCCCGTGGAACCCGGCCGGGCGCTGAGCGACGCGGGCTGGTGGCTCGCGAGCCTGCGCGGGACCGATGCCTCCGCGGTGCCGGCCGTGCGCGAGGGCTTCCAGGGCCTCGCCCAGGGCGCGGTGGCCGAGGCCGCGCGCGACTCCGACGTCTTCACTGAGTACGACGGGTTCGTCCCCGAGGCGGGGCCGCTCCTGGACCCGCGTCGGCCGGGCGCGGTGGTGTCGCCCACGAGCCTCGAGGAGCTGGCCAAGTGCCCGTTCCGCTACTTCCTGCAGCGGGGGCTCGGCCTCGATCCCATCGACGACGCCGAGCCCAATCCCGACGTGTGGCTCGATCCCATGACGCGCGGCTCGATCCTCCACGATCTCTTCGCCACGATCATGCGCGACATCCGCGATCGAAAGGAAACGCCGAGCCCGGCGCTCCACGGCGCTCGCCTGCGCGAGCTCGGGGAGCAGGCGCTGGCCGCGCATCGCAAGCTGGTGCCGCCGCCGTCCGACGGCGTCTACGAGCGTGAGACCCGCGAGCTGCAGGCCGATCTCGCCCTGTTCCTCGAGTTCGAGGCCAAGGACGTGCGGCGGCGGGCGCTCGGATTCGAGGTCGCGTTCGGCGGTGACCCGGAGGGCGAGCCACTCGCGCGGCGCGAGCCGGTGACCATCGACCTGGGCAATGGGCTTCGCTTTCGCCTCCGTGGCCGGATCGACCGCATCGACCGCCTCGCCGACGGCAGCTACGAGATCGTGGACTACAAGACCGGGAGCGCGTTCCTGCCCGGCGGCCTCGAGGCGACGTTCGCGGGTGGCCGGCAGCTCCAGCACGCCCTCTACGCGCTGGCCGCGGTCGAGCTGCTCCGCGAGACGGACGCGGGCGCCCGCGCGGTCGGCTCCTACTACTTCCCCACTGGTCGGGGCGGACAGGAGCGGCAGGTGCGCCTGGCGTCCAGCCGGGAGCAGGTCGCGGCGGTGCTTCGCGACCTGTTCGATGTGCTGGCGGTCGGCGCCTTCGTGCATACGCCCACCGCCGACGACGATTGCCGCTTCTGCGAGTTCGGGCGGGCGTGCGGCCCGCAAGCGGCCAAGCGAGCGGAGCGGAAGATCGAGCGCTCCGAGAGCCCGGCCCTCGAGGCTTACCGGAGGCTGGGCGGGCATGCCTGATCGGCGTCCCGTGGCCGACCAGGCCGCGCGTGATCTCATCCGCCGCCGCCTGGACATCAACCTGCTCGTCGAGGCGGGCGCCGGCTCCGGCAAGACCGAGTGCCTGGCCCAGCGGATGGCGGCCGGCGTGCTCGACGGCACCTACCTGGTCGAGCAGATCGCGGCGGTCACCTTCACGCGCAAGGCGGCGGCCGAGCTGCGCGGCCGCTTCCAGCTCGCCCTCGAGAAGGCGGTGGCCGCGGAGCGCGACGCCGCGCGGAAAGAGCGCGCGCTGCAGGCGCTGCGGCACCTCGAGCGCCTCTTCGCGGGCACCATCCACGCGTTCTGCGCTCACCTCCTCCGCGAGCGGCCCGTCGAGGCCGGCGTGGCGCCCGGCTTCACCGAGCTGGACGAGATCGCCCAGCTGGATCAGCAGCGTCGCGCCTGGCGAGACTACCTGGACCGGCAGCGAGCCGGGGGCTCCACCGTCCTGCGAGATCTGGTCGACGCGGGCGTGAAGCCGGGCGATCTCGACAACGCCTTCGAAGTCGTGTGCACGCACGCCGACGTCGTGTTCCCAGCCGGGGATGCCTCGCGGCCGGACGCGACGCAGGCGCGTGCCGCGCTCGAGCAGTTCTGGGAGCGGCTCCAGGCCCTGTTGCCGGGGCCGATCGACCCCGACACCAAGTGTCCGGTGCAGAAGGCGATGCGCAAATTCCGCCGCCGGTTCCGCGTCGCCGCACTCGCGGAGCCGCGGGTCGTGGCCGACCTGGCCGCGGAGTGGGACGGCACTCCGCGGATCACGCAGAACCGATGGGCCGCCAGCGTCCGGGAGCGCCAGGTGGTCAAGGCCAAGATCGAGGCGCTCTTCGCCGAATTGCAGGAGGTCACCCTGCCCTTCCTCGACGCCTGGTACCAGTACGTCTACCGTCTCGCCATGACCCTGCTGATCGAGGGGCGTGAGCACGCCGCGGAGGCGCGCCGGCGCGCGGTGACGCTCAACTATGGCGATCTGCTGCAGTACGCCGCCACGCTGCTGCGGGACAACCTCGAGGTGCGCGAGGCGCTGCAGCGGAAGTTTCGCTGGCTCTTCGTCGACGAATTCCAGGACACCGACCCGATCCAGGCGGAGGTGCTCCTGCTCCTGGCCGCCGCGTCGGGCCCGGAGAGGGATTGGACGCGCGTACCGCTGCGGCCCGGTGCGCTGTTCATGGTCGGCGATCCGAAGCAGTCCATTTATCGCTTTCGCCGCGCCGACATCGACATCTACCAGCGGGTCCGCGAGCGCATCGAGGCGAGCGGCGGCCAGGTGGTGGTGCTGACCGCCTGCTTCCGGTCCGTTCCCGCGCTCTGTGATTGGGCGAACGCCGCGTTCGGCACGCTCTTCCCCGGCACCGCGACCCAGCATCAGCCGGGCTTCGCGGAGTTGGCCGCCGCACGTTCCGACAAGAATCCGGGATACGGCGTGCGGGTCGTCAAGATCCCGGAGGGCGCCAGGGGCAATGAGGTGAACGCCTTCGAGGCCGAGGCGATCGCGCGCTTCATTCGGTCCGAGGTCGACTCGCGCCGGCGCAAGCCCGGCGACTTCCTGATCCTCACCAGGATCCGCAAGACCCTGCCCGTCTACACGCGGGCCCTCGAAGCCCTGCGCCTGCCCGTCGAGGTCAGCGGAGGCGCCGCCTTCGCGACGTCGGCCGCGGTCACCGGGCTCTCCGACCTGCTCCAGGCGCTCACCGACCCGGACGACGGTCCGGCAGTCGTCGGCATCCTGCGCGGGCCGCTGTTCGGGATCAGCGATCGAGATCTGTTCCGTCACCGGCAAGCCGGCGGAGGCTTCCTGATCATCGCGCCCGATCTGGCCGACGCGGCGGGGCCCGTTGGCGAGGCCCTGCGCTCCCTGCGGGCCATGTACGAGTGGACGCGCCGGCTTCCAGCCCCGGCGGCGGTCGAGCGCATCCTCGAGGTCGCCGGCCTGCTGGCGCTGACCGCCGCGGGAACTCCGGGCGGCGCCGAGGCCGGCGACCTGCTGCACGCGGTCGACCGGATCCGGCAGGTCACCGAGGAAGGAGGGACGCTGGCCGACGCGGCCGCCGCTCTGACCGACGATCTCGAATCGAGCGAGGTCGAATCGGTGCCGCTCGAGCCGGGACGGACCGACGTGGTGCGCCTCATGAACCTTCACAAGGCCAAGGGACTCGAGGCGCCCGTGGTCTTCCTGGTGGATCCGCTCCGCGCGGGCCCGGACGACGTCGAGGTACGGATCGTCCGGGAAGGTGTGAAGCCAACCGGATACCTCGAGGTCCGCCGGAGGAACGAGGGGCCCTATGGCCACACCGTGCTCGGCCGACCGGCCGATTGGGCGCAGCATCAGGAGAAGGAGCGTGCGTACCTGGACGCCGAGCGCATCCGACTCGTGTACGTGGCGGCGACGCGGGCGAGGGATCTGCTGGTGGTCAGCCGGCCGGCAAAGCCGGACGCGGGCGGGCCGTGGCGGTGGCTCGCTCCCTACCTGGCCAAGGTGCCCGCGCTACCGATCCCGCCTGGCTCGCAGCCCCCGCTGCCGGTCCTTCCCGATCTGAGCGCCGGCGCCCGGTCGGCCGCCCGCGCTGCCCGCGAGGCGCGCGCGCGGACGCGGCACGCCCCGTCGTGGCAGGTGGAGTCGGTGACGGGCACCGCGCACCGCGCCGGTCCCTACGGCCATCCGCTCCAGGAGGGCCGCACCCGCGAGCCCGACACCGGCATGGCCTGGGGCAGCCTCATCCACTTCCTGCTCGAGCACGCCATGCGCGGGCCCCACCGCGACCGAGCGCACCTCGAGCGCCTCGCCAACTGGTTCGCCTTCGACACGCCGGAATTGCGGCGCGTGATCCCCGAGGCTCTGGACACGGTGGAGCGCGTGATGACCGCGGACTTCTGGGGTGAGGCGATGGCGGCCGCGGAGCACGCGGTGGAGGTGCCGTTCGCGGTGCGGGTCGAGGAGGGGGGCGCAGGCCCGCGGCTGCTCTACGGCGTGATCGACCTGGCGTTCGGGACCCGGGACGGCTGGACCGTGATCGACTACAAGACCGACCAGCTGGGCACCGGCGTCGACGTCCTCGTGGCTCGCTACGCGCCCCAGATCCGCGCCTACGCCGACCACTGGAGCGAGCGGATCGGCAGCCCTACCCGCGCCGGTCTCCACTTCATCCGGAGCGGGGAGACGCGCTGGCTCTAGGCGGGTCGACCCTCTTCCGACACCACGATCCGGTCCCAGCCGCTGGTGAAGTCGACGTGGAACACGCCGTTGGCCGGCTTCAGGTTGTCCGCGGTCACCTGCACGCTCAGCGTGTACACGCCGGGCGGGAAGATCATCACGCCGGAGGGGCTGGGGGGCGCGAAGAACCGCAGCTGGTCGGGCGTCGAGGCCAGCGCGAAGCAGAGGTCGAGCCTCCGCACCTCGTTGCCCTCGACCTCGCGCGCGTCGAAGTCGGGCTCGCGCGCCCACTTCAGGAACACGGGCGCGAAGAAGCCCGGGGCGGGTGACGTCGAGCCGTCGGCGCCCCGCACCAGGATCTCGAGCAGGCGCCCCCGACAGTTGCGCGCGCCGATGGGCCCGTCGTTGCGGACCATGACGTGGCAGAAGTATCCGGGCCGGTCACCGGTGTCGGCGACGTCGCGTATCTCGTAGGTCGACGTCGGATCGAAGTACACGTCGAGACCCGGCTTCCGGCCCAGCGCCTGGCGAATCGAATTCCACACGAAGGGCAGAGTACATGCGAGCCGGGGAGGCTCGCAAACTGTCGTGTCAACCGACCCGAGGCCGGGACGCCGGGGTCTCCTCCACCACGGAGGCCGGTCCGGTCCCGATGCGCGTCACCGTGAGCTGACGGGCGTGGAATGACCGCAGCGTCGCCCGGTGGCCCACGCTGAAGAGGGTTGTCCCCGGCAAGCGCTCGTGCAGCAGCCGGTAGAGGCGCTCCTCGGTGGGCTCGTCCACCGCCGAGGTCGCTTCGTCGAGGAAGAGCCAGTCCGGCTTCTGGAGGAGCGCGCGCGCGAACGCGATGCGCTGCTGCTCGCCGGGCGAGAGCTGGAGCGCCCAGTGCCCGGACTCGTCGAGCCGTCGGGCCAGCTCGGGCAGTCCCACCGCTTCGAGGGCCTCGCGCAGCGCCGCGTCGGTCACCCCGTCCGGGGGCGTCGGGTAGTTCACCACGCTGCGGAGGGTGCCGATCGGCAGGTACGGCCGCTGCGGGAGGAAGAGGACCCGGGCCTTGCTCGAGGCGCGGATCTCGCCGCGGCCGAAGGGCCAGATGCCCGCGATGGCCCGGAAGAGCGTGCTCTTCCCCGATCCGGAGGCCCCGCCGAGCAGCACGCTCTCCCCCTGGTGCAGCGAGAGGTTCACGTGCGCGATGAGCGGCCGGCCGTCGGGCAAGTGGAGGTCAACGTCCTGCACGCGGAGCTCCCGGTCGTCGCCGTCGGCGTGCTGCACGCCGCCGCCGCGGGCGGTGTCCCGGCGTACGCGCTCGAGCGTGCGCTCGAAGCCCGCGAGCCGCTCGACCACCGCGCACCAGGCCGCGATCTCCTTGTACGACACCACGAAGAAGCTCAATGCGTCCTGGACCTGGTTGAAGGCGCCGACCGTCTGCATGAGCCCGCCCAGACCCAGCTCGCCGCGGAAGTACCGCGGCGCGGCCACGACGGACGGGACGATCCACGCGCCCTGCGAGTACCCGGAGGTGAACGAGGTCAGCCGCTTCTGCCGTCGCATGATGCCCCACCAGTTCTGCACCACCGACTCGAAGAGCGCGCGGAAACCGCGGAACTCGTCGGGCTCGCCGCGGTAGAGCGCGACCCCCTCGCTGTTCTCGCGGAAGCGCACCAGGCTGAATCGAAAGTCGGCCTCGTAGCGCTGCTTGTCGAAGTTCAGGCGCACGAGAGGGCGGCCGATCCAGTCGGTCAGGAGGGTGCCCCCGAGCGCATAGAGGATCGACACCCAGACCATGTAGCCGGGCAGGATCAACGTGCGCTCGCCGATCGGCACCGTGAACTGGCCGGAGAGGCTCCAGAGGATCGCCACGAAGGTGGTCAGGGTCACGAACGCGCGCAGCCCTCCGACGAAGAGCGCGAGGCTGTGCGACACGAGGAGCTGGATGTCCTCGGCGATTCGCTGGTCGGGGTTGTCGGTCTCGCGAGCGACCAGCTGCATGCGGTAGTAGGCGCGGTCGGTCAGCCACGCCAGGAGGTAGCGCTCGGTGAGCCACCGGCGCCACCGGATCTCGAGCATCTGGGTGAGATAGAGCTGGTACACCGCGAGGATGATGAAGGCGCCGACGAGCCACGCGACCTGCACCAGCTGACGACGAAAGGCGGCTGCGTTCTTGTCCTGCAGCGCGTTGAAGAAATCGTTGTTCCACCGGTTCAGCAACACGCTCAGGTAGACCATCCCGAGGGTGAGCATCACCACCACAACCAGCAATCCCAACCCGGGCCAGCGATCCTCCGAGAGCCAGTAGGGGCGGATCATCCGCCACGCGTCGGGAAGGGTTCGGCGGAGACGACCGACGCCCGGATCGGTGGGTCCACCGGAGAGGACTGCGGACATATGCTCGGATGCTACAACTGTTTCCCAACCGGGACCACCGCACTCCGAAGTGGTACAGTGGCCTGACGATGCGCCTACTGCTTCGGACCGGGCCGACGCGGCGCCCGGGCATGTCGCTCGTGAGTCTCGCGATGCTGGTGGCAGGCTGCGCCAGCCAGCCCTCGCTCGTGCCGCAGAAGCAGGCGGACGCGATCGAGATCCGCGAGCGGGCGCTCGCCTCGCACTCCGACGCGATCCAGGACGCCATCCGGCAATCGAATAACCTGGGTGCGCTCGCCTTCATCGACAACGCAAACGGTCGCCTGGTGGTCCTGCCCGGCGACACGCCGGGCGACGCCTGGGCCCGGCACCGGGCGGCGTCGTCCGGTTCGCCGCCGTCGGTGCCGCCGGTGGTCGACTTCGTGTACCGGTCGGACGTCGCCAAGGCCCCCGACACCGTGACCTACAAGCTCCTCGAGGAGCAGCAGCGGCTGCGCGACACGCTGGCCTCCACCGACGCCGAGCTGCGCCGACTCTCCGAGTCGATCGCGGCGGTGCGCCAGGAGACGCAGGCCTCGATCGCCTCCTCGCGCGAGGAGGTGCAGAAGTCCCTCGACGCCATCGCCGAGGACCTGGCCGCGGCGCGGAAGTTCATGCTCCAGACCGCCCAGCTCGGCTGGCTGGATCACGAGCTGACCGCGGAGAACGCGAACACCCTGCGGAAGCTGACCGCGACCAGCCAGGAGCTCACCACGACGTCGACGAAGCTCACCGAGACGATCCAGCACCTGTCCGACACGCTGAGCCGTCAGCTCAAGGATCTGGCCGCCCGACTGGACGCCCTCCAGAACCGGGTGAGCAACGTGAAATGACCCAGACGACGCATCGCGGCCGACCGGCGGTGCGACGCCTCCGGCGGATGATGGCGTTCCTGCTGCTCCTCGTCCCGGCCCCTGGCGCGGCCGAGTCACCCGCCTCGTCCGAGGAGGACGCACGGGTCCGGAGCGAGTTGCAGAAGATCGCCGCGAACCAGGAGCGCGTGATCCGGGACAACGAAAAGCGCATCAGCGAGATTCAGTCCCGCGAGACCGGGGTGGATGACGCGCGGCGGGCGCAGAAGGTCACCGCCGATCGGGCTCTGGCCGCCGATGCCACGCTCACCGGGGCCGGCTTGCCCGCACGCGCCGCCTTGAAGGGCGAGACCTGGGGCCAGACCCTGGCCCGGATGGCCGACGTCGCCGACCGGGACGCCGGCACCTTGCAGGCGCTGTACCGGGCACAGACCGAGTACGTCGAGGACGCCAACGCCGACTGGATCGACGGGCCGGAGCGCAAGAAGCTACAGGAGGCCGGCGCGCAGCTGCAGAAGAACATGGAGGGCAGCCGGTCGAGCATGATCCTCTCCACCGAAGCCGCCCTGGCCATGCCGGCGCGGCTGCCCCAGTCCCAGTTGCTCGAGAAGGTCGCGCAGATCGAGAGCGCGGCCAAGGAAGCGGGCGAGCGTCTGAGCGCGCGCTGGGAGCGGGAGCGGGCCGCCCGGGAGCGGGAGCGCGAGCAGCGAGAGCGGGAAGCCGGCGAGCGCGCCCGCGAGCAGCGGCGATGACGAATACGGGGTAGACGATGCCGGAGATCCCCGATCTGACCGACCCGCGCTACCTGGACGAAATCGGCTGGTTCCTGTACCACGAGAAGTACCGGCGGGACAGGTTCGGCGGCTCCTACGACGCCGAGCGCGTGGCGAATTCCCGGCTCCTGCGCGATGAGGTCGCCGAGTACCTGGAGCAGAACGCCGGCTGGTTCGAGGGCAAGACGGTGGTCACCATCGGCTGCGGCTGCACCGGCGATCTCAGCGCGTTCCCGGCCGGCGTGAAGGTCGCCATCGATCCGTTGCTCTACGCCTACCAGCACCTCGGCATGCTGGTGCCCGACGAGGTCGGTGCGCGCACCGTCTACCTCTCCCAGGGCGCGGAGAACCTGCCCCTGCTGGATCGCTTCGCGGACCTCGTGATCTGCCGCAACGCGCTGGATCACATGCCGGATCCCCGCGTCGGCCTCGCCGAGATGTGCCGCATTCTCGCCGACGACGGCGCGCTCTTCGTCAGCGTGGACACCGGCGGTGATCCGACGCCCGACGAGCCGACCGTGTTCTCCGCGGAGAGCCTCGCCGCGCTGGTCCGCGAGCGCTTCGAGATCGTGCGGCTCAGCGACCGGAATCCTCCGCACAGTGTCGGCCGGACCGGCAACGTCCGGGCGCTGGCGCGGAAGACCCCGGACGCCGGCCGCTCCCTCGACAAGGAGCAGGTGCTGCGAGCGTACGAAGCGCGCCTGCCCTAGGCCCCCTAGATCCATGATTGCGGGACCGACGCTGGTCGTCCTCGGCATGATGGGCCGCATGCCGGTGGCGGGCGTGACGTGGCAGGCGCTGCAGTACCTCGAGGGCTTCCGTCGGCTCGGCTTCGCCGTCCACTACGTGGAGGACACCGGCGAGTGGCCCTACGACCCCGACCGAAACACGATCAGCGGCGATCCGTCCTACGCGGTGGGCTCCATCGCGGCGGTGATGGCGCGTCATGGCCTGTCCGACCGATGGGCCTATCGCGCAGCGGACGGCCGCGTCTTCGGCCTCTCCGCCTCCGGCCTCGACGGGCTGCTCGAGCGAGCCGACGCGCTCGTCAACCTCACCGGCGCCACCGTCCTGCGCGACGAGCATCGCCGGGTACCGGTCCGCATCTACCTCGAGACCGATCCGGTACTGCCCCAGTTCGAGGTGGCGATGGGCAGCGCTTTCGTCGTCGACATGCTGAGCGCGCACACGCACCACTTCACCTACGGCGAAAACATCGGGCAGCCCGATTGCGGCGTGCCCGTCTCACGCATCGCGTACCGGTCGACGCGGCCGCCCGTCGTGCTCGACTGGTGGGAGCCCGCGTCCGGCGCGCCGAGTCCTCGCTTCACGACGGTGGCGAGCTGGCGGCAGGCGGGCAAGGACGTGCAGTGGCAAGGCCAGACCTACACGTGGAGCAAGCATCACGAGTTCCTCAAGGTGATCGACCTGCCTCGTCGGACGCCGCAGCCGCTCGAGCTGGCCCTGGCAATCCGGGGCCACGCCGGCGACGGCGAGGGCGGCTGGATCCCGCGTGACCAGGAGGACGCGGAGGCGGTGGCCTTGCTGAGACGACACGGCTGGCGGCTCGTCAACGCGATGCCGCTGTCCCACGACGTGGAGGCGTATCGCGCGTACATCACGGGCTCGCGCGGCGAGTTCACGGTGGCCAAGGACCAGAACGTGCGACTGCGGAGCGGCTGGTTCAGCGATCGGAGCGCGTGCTACCTCGCGGCCGGTCGGCCGGTGGTCACGCAGGACACCGCCTTCGGCAAGTTCGTCCCCACCGGCCAGGGCCTGTTCGCGTTCGAGGGCATCGATGACATCGTGGCCGCGCTTCAGGCGATCAACGCCGACTACGCGCGGCACGCCCGCGCGGCCCGCGAGATCGCGGAGACCTGCTTCAAGGCCGAGACCGTGCTGAGGAAGCTGGTCGAGGACGCGGGCCTCGATGTCGGCCGTCGCATATAGCGCGCCGTACTGCTCTAGAAGCTCTTCACATCCGCTCGGCTCGCCTCCTGCTTGCACCTCGCCAAGCGTCGCGTCGGCTGCGGCTGTGCCTCGGCGGGCCGTGCTATCATCCCGCCACCGTGCGTTCGCCCACGACCCCCCAGCCGGAGGCGTGACCATGCGCAAGCCCGCGATGCTCCTGCTCCTCTCGTTCGTGGTCGGCCTCGCCGCGCTCCTCGCGGGCCCGCTCGACACGGCCGCCCAGGACGAGGTCAAGCTCGGCGTGTTCCTGCCCATCTCGGGCATCAGCGCCGACGTGGGCGCGCAGATGAAGGCGGGCACCGAGGTCGCGCTCGAGCGCATGCCGACCGTGCAGCTGGGCGGCAAGGCCACCAAGGTCCGCGTCATCTGGTACGACGACGAGGGCAAGGGCGACGTCGGCCTCAACGTGGTGACGCGCGCGCTGACCGTCGACCGGATTCACGTGGGGATGGGCTTCCTCTCGAGCGATGTGTTCATCCGGGTGATGGACGAGTTCCAGAAGGCTTCGATCCCGGTGGTCACCTGCTGCTCGGCGTCGCTCAAGATCGGGGACAAGATCAGCCAGAACAAGATGCAGTACGCCTTCCAGCTGAGTCCCACCGCCAACGACATCGCGCGCTCGGTGGCCGCCGCGGTGGCCCAGCACGTGAAGCCCAAGAGGATCGCGCTGCTCAACGAGAACACCGACGCCGGCCGCGATTTTTCTCGAATCATCCGGGAATGGTTCGGGGCCAACGCGAAGGACGTGGAGGTGGCCGCCGACGAGTTCGTCGACCGCGGCGTCACCGACCTGACCCCGCAGTGGGCCAAGATCAAGCGCGCGGGCGCGCAGGCCACCATCGGCGAGATCTACGGTTCGAGCGGGCCGGTGCTCTTCAACCAGTGGTTCGAGCTGAAGGTGCCGTCCGTCATCGCCCACATGGGCGCCACCGTGAGCGCGCAGACTTTCGTGGACCAGCACGCCAAGCAGATGGATCTCGCCATCGTGAACAACCGCTGGTGGCCCGCGAAGTACTCCGAGGTGTCCGAGCCGATGATGGCGGCCTACAAGAAGAAGACCGGCACGGATCCCACCAACTTCGCGGTGCAGGCGCACGACGCGACCCTCGTCCTGCTCGACGCGATCCAGAAGGCGGGCAGCCTCGACTCGCAGAAGATCCAGGCCGCGCTGGAGAGCGGCACGTTCGTGACCGCGTGGGGTACCCGCAAGTTCACCGCGCTCGCCGAGGGGCACCGCATGCCCATCCAGACCGTGGTGGTGCAGATCCAGGCCGGCAAGAAGGTGCCGATCTACCCCGAGTCGGTCGCGGCGGTCTCCGGCGGCAAGTTCGTGCCGGCGCCGCCGTACGCGTGGGAAAAGAAGTAGCGTCCCCGCCGAAGCTCGCCCTCGCCGGCCTCGGCAAGCGGTTCGGCGGCCTTCGCGCCGTCTCCGCCTGCTCCTTCGAGATCGCGTCCGGCACGGTGGTCGGCCTGATCGGGCCCAACGGCTCGGGCAAGAGCACGATCTTCAACCTGGTGACCGGACTCCTGCGTCCCGACGAGGGCGCGATCCTCCTCGACGGCGAGCGCATCGACGGCCTCGCTACCCACGAGATCGCCCGCCGGGGTATCGGCCGCACGTTCCAGTCCGTGAAGATCTTCCGCGACCTGCCGGTGCGCGAGAACCTCGCGATCGCCGCGATGGGACGGCGGCTTCGCGGCTGGGAGCCCCGCGGACGGCAGTGGCTCGAGCGCCTGGGCCTCGCGCGTCTCGCCGACGCGCCCGCGGGCAGCCTCTCCATCGGCCAGCAGCGCGTGCTCGAGCTGGCCATGAACCTGGTGATCGATCCCGAGTTCCTGCTGCTGGACGAGCCGCTCGCCGGGGTGCACCCGGTCGTTCGCCGCCAGATCGGCGAGACGCTCGCCGACATGCGCGCGCGGGGCCGCACGCTGCTGATCATCGAGCACCACATGCCCTTCGTGATGGGCCTCTGCGACAAGATCGTGGTGATGGACCACGGCGAGAAGATCGCGGAGGGCCCGCCCGACGCGATCCGCGCCGACCCGCGCGTGATCGCGGCCCTGCTCGGGCGGGCCGGGCGCGGGGGTGACGATGCTCGCGCTTGAGGGCGTGCGGGGCGGCTACGGCAAGCTGGAGATCCTCCAGGCCGCCTCGCTAGACGTCCCCGACGGGGCGATCGTCGGCATCATCGGGCCAAACGGCGCGGGCAAGTCCACCCTGCTCAAGACCGCCTTCGGCTACCTGGCCCCGTGGGCCGGCCGCGTCGTGCTCGACGGGCACGAGATCGCGGGCCGCCGGCCCGACGAGATCATGCGCCTGGGCGTCGGCTACCTCTCCCAGGCCGGCGGCCTCTTCGCGGAGATGACGGTGCACGACAACCTGGTGCTGGGCGGTTACACGATCTCGAGCGCGGAGAAGCGCCGGGCCATCGAGGACGTCTACGCCCGCTTCCCCCTCTTCTGGGAGCGCCGGCGCCAGCTGGCCGGGGCGCTGTCGGGAGGTGAGCAGCGGCTGCTCGCGATCGCCCGCGCCCTCATCGTGAAGCCGCGCCTACTCCTGCTCGACGAGCCGTCGGCCGCGCTGGCCCCGCGCTTCATCGACGACATCTACGCGACGCTGGTGAGCCTCAACCGCGACGGGCTGGCCATGCTGATCGTGGAGCAGAACGTCGAGGCGATCCTGGCGGTGGCCCACCGCGTGTTCGTGCTCGACCTCGGGCGCAACGCCTTCGACGGCACGCCCGCCGAGCTGCGCGGCTCCGACCGGATCCGCCGGCTCTATCTGGGTGAAGACGGGGTCGAGGGCACCACGGCCTGATGCTCGAGTCCCTGCTCGAGTTCCTGATCCAGGGCGTGGTCCTGGGCGGTCTCTACGCGCTGTTCGCGGTGGGGCTCAGCCTGATCTTCGGCGTGCTCGACGTCATCAACGTGGCGCACGGCGAGTTCTTCGCGATCGGCGGCTACCTGGCCTTCGCGGCGGTCGTGCTGCTGCACCTCCCCGGCGCGCTGGGAGTTCTGGGCGCGGCGGTCGGGACATTCCTCCTCGGCCTCGCCGTCTACCCGCTGCTGATCGCGCCGCTCAAGCGCCGCCTCGGCGGACGGCCGCCGGGACCGCTCTACCTCGTGCTGACGCTAGGCCTGTCGACGTTGCTGCAGTCGAGCCTGCTCGCGATCGCGGGCGGCGACTACCTGCGGGTGCCGCCGCAGGTGGGCGGTATCCTCGACCTGGGGGTCACCGCGGTCAGCCACCAGCGGCTGCTCGTGCTGGGCGTGGCGGCGGCGCTGCTCACCGCGCTGTTCGCGTTCCTGCGCTGGCATCCGCAGGGGCTCGCGGTGCGCGCGGTGGCGCTCAACCCCGACGCGGCCCAGGCCATGGGCATCAACCTGCCGCGCATCTTCGCGCTGACGCTGGCCCTGGGCGTGGCGCTGGCCGGGGTAGGCGGCGCGCTGATGGCTCCGCTGTTCAACGTCTACCCGGCGGTGGGCTTCCCGCTCACCATCAAGGCCTTCGCGATCACCATCCTCGGCGGCATGGGCAACCCGGCGGGCGCGCTGGTGGCGAGCTTCCTCATCTCGGTGGCGGAGTCGCTCTCGGTGATGGTGATCCCGTCCCAGTGGCAGAACCTCATCGCCTTCGCGGTCATGATCGCCATGCTCCTGGTCCGGCCCCGTGGCCTCTTCGGCCGCGCCGTCACGCGATGAGCCGCGCGCGTCTCGCGCTCGCCGCGGCGGTCGGGCTGGCCGTGCTGCCGGCCCTGCTGCCGCATCCGTTCGTGCTCACCATCGCGACGCAGGCCGCGATCTGGGCGCTGCTCGCCGCCAGCTGGGATCTCCTGAGCGGCTACGCCGGGCAGATCTCCTTCGGCCACGCCGGCTTCTTCGCGCTCGGCGCCTACACGGCCGCCGCCGCGACCAAGCACGCCGACGTCTCTCCATGGCTGGGCTTGCTGCTGGGCGCGGCGATCGCGGCGGCCGTGGGCCTGCTGACCGGCTTCCCCGCGCTGCGGCTGCGCGGCCACTACCTGGCGCTGGTGACCCTCGGGCTCGCTGAGATCATCCGGCTCGTGGCGACCAACTGGCTGGCCCTCACCGGCGGCCCGTTCGGCATCCACGACTTCCGGAGCTTCCCGGGGCTGCCCGACGGCGCGCTCGCCCACCGCCAGGCGATGTACCTGCTGGTGACCGCGATCGTGGCCATCTCCATCGGGGTCATGTACGGCGTCTGCGAGCGCACCACCGCGGGCCAGGCGTTCCGCGCCATCCGCGAGGACGAGGTGCTGGCCCAGACCCTCGGCATCGACACCACGCGGTACAAGCTGCTGGCCTTCGCGCTGAGCTCGGGCTTCGCGGGGCTGGCCGGCGGCCTCTACGCCTACTACGTGCAGCTGGTGAGCCCGGTGGTAGCGGGCGCGGCCACGACCTCGCTGGTCATCGGCATGGCGGTATTCGGCGGCCTCGGCACGCTCTGGGGTCCGGTGCTGGGCGCCCTGCTCCTCTACGGCCTCTACGAAGGCTTGCGCTTCGTCGGCGTCGTGTACAACCTGATCGCGGTGGGCTTCGTGATCGTCGTCTTCGTCATCTTCGTTCCGCGCGGGCTGGCGGGTCTCGGGAGATCGGCATGAGCTATCGGCTGGGAGTCGACGTGGGCGGCACTTTCACCGATCTGGTCCTGGTGGCGCCCGACGGCGTGGCCCGTACCTGCAAGGTGCTGTCCACCACCGCGAACTACGCGCAGGCCATCATCGCGGGCATCCGCGAGCTGGCCGGCCAGGCGGGCATCGCCGCCGCCGACATCGGCGAGATCATCCACGGCACCACCGTGGCCACCAACGCGATCCTGGAGCGGCGGGGCGCGCGCGCGGGCCTGCTCACCACCGAGGGCTTCCGCGACCTGCTCGAGATCGGCCGTCTGCGCCTCTCGCGGCTGTACGACCTCGACTTCGAGCGCCCGTCGCCGCTGGTGCCGCGCCGGTGGCGGCGCGAGATCCGCGAGCGCATGAACCACCGGGGCGAGGTGGTGACGCCGCTCGACCGCGACGGCGCGGCCACCGCCATCGACCGGCTGCTCGCCGAGGGGGTGGAGTCGATCGCGGTCTGCTTCCTGCACGCCTACGCCAACCCGGCCCACGAGGCCGCGGTGGGCGCAATGATCCGCGAGCGCGCGCCGCACGTGGCGCTGACGCTGTCCTCGGAGATCCTCCCCGAGATGCGCGAGTTCGAGCGCACCAGCACCGCGGTCACCAACGCCTACGTGATGCCGGTGATGGGCCGCTACCTGGCTTCGCTGGAGGGCGAGCTGCGCGCGCTGGACGCCCGGGCCCCGCTGCTCATCATGCAGTCCAACGGCGGCGTGATGACCGCGGAGGGCGGGCGGCAGCGCCCGGTGCACGTGATCGAGTCGGGGCCGGCCGCCGGCGTCATCGCCACATCCGCGCTGGCCCGCGCCATCGGTGCTGCCAACACGCTCAGCATCGACATGGGCGG
>DATFWA010000227.1:0-2963 GCA_035259825.1 Candidatus Methylomirabilota bacterium
GGCCGCGCGTGGACATGGACGGCGCCGAGCTCACTAGGCGGCGGCTCGTGCGGGACCGACCGGTGCAAGAGCAACTGGCGGCCCACCTCGGGTGGTTGGAACAGACGCTGGTCGATCTCGAACGGGAACTGCCGCCGACGATCCGGGCGACGCCCCTCGGGCGGGAGGCGGAGGCCCTCTTGCGGTCGGTCCCCGGCATTGGCCCCGTCACGGCCTTTACTCTCCTGGCGGACTTGCCGGAGCTCGGGCGGCTGCCGCGTCGCCCAATCGCCGCGCGGGTCGGCGTCGCCCCGGTCAATCGCGACAGCGGCACCCTGCGTGGTCGGCGCCCCGTCAGCGGCGGCCGGGCCGATGTCCGACGGGTCCTGTACATGGCGACGGTCAGCGCGATCCGGCGCAATCCACGCATTGGGGCGTTCTATCAGCGGCTCCGCGCCAGTGGTCATCCGGCCAAAGTCGCGATCACGGCTGCCATGCGCAAGCTGATCACGATGCTCAATGCCATCCTCCGCAATCGCCGGCCGTGGCAACTCACTTGACATGCAAGACCGTCGCTCTGACCACGAGGCGCGGGTTGGCGGCTACCCGGAGAGGAGTTCCCAGCCTGGGTGGGTTGCGGCCTCATGACGGTTGGCAGGAACGGGTCACCTGGACCCCCGCCCCCCCTCCCGCCCTCCTACCGTCGCAGTACCGGCGAATTTGGCCAGAGGAAAGCGCTGCGGCTAGTTGCTTCAGGTTTTACTTGAGGTCGTGGGCGGCGGAGTCGCCGGCGGTCTTGCCGAAGACGGCGCCCGACATGAGACCGGTGCCGCCGGGGTAGTTGTGATAGAAGAGGCCGCCCACCAGCTCTCCCGCGGCATAGAGGCCGAGGATCGGGCGGTCCCAGGTGTCGAGGACCTGGCCGCGGGTATCCACGCGGAGGCCGCCGAAGGTGAAGGTGATGCCGCAGGTCACACCGAATCCGACATAGGGCGGCGAGTCGAGGCGCTGGGCCCAGTTGGACTTGGGCGGGGCGACGCCGCGGGTGCCGCGGCCGTCGAGCACGGCCGGATTGAACGGGACCTGGTCCATGACCGCCGCGTTGAAGTCGCGCACCGTCTTCGCCAGGCCCTCGGGATTGATCTCGAGCTTCTTGGCCAGCTCCTCGATGGTCGGCGCCTCGGCCTTGGTGATCTCGCGGATGCGGTACTCCTCGCGCAGGATCCCCACCGTCTTCTGGTCGAAGATCTGGAAGGCCGCCTCCTGCGGCTGACGCAGGATCTCGCGCCCGTACTTGGCGTAGGTGTAGTTGCGGAAGTCGGCGCCTTCGTCCACGAAGCGCTCGCCCCGCACGTTGACGATCAGGCCGAGCGGATACGAGTGCTTCTGGAACATGTCGCCCACTCGCCGGTCGCCGAACATCGGGGCGTTGAGATCCCACGCCACCGCGTGGCACGACGACCAGTGGCCGTAGGCCTGCGCGCCGATCTCGAGCGCCATCGCGATGCCCTCGCCGACGTTGTGCCGGGTGCCGCGCACGCGGGCCAGGTCCCAGTTGGGACCGAGGTAGCGCGTGCGCCACTCCGGATTGGCCTCGAAGCCGCCCGAAGCCACGACCACCGCGCGGCACGGGATCTCGCTGGTCCCGCCGGAGCTGCGAGTGGCCACGCCGGTCACGCGGCCCGACGCGTCCTGGATCAACCGGTGACCGGCGACACCGTAGCGCGCCTCCACGCCCACCTTGGCCGCGCGCTCGAACAGGGCCTCGACCAACCCGGGCCCGCCTCCCACCGCCTCCACGTTGAGCCCGCCCCAGAAGTGATGGCGATCGCCCACCTTGTAGGACTGACGGCTGAACATGAGGATCCAGCGGATGCCCTGCGTGCGCATCCAGATCACGGTCGGCTTCGACTGCTGGACGAGGTGCTGGGCCAGGTCGAGGTCGGAGCGGCCCTCGGTGACCCGCATGATGTCGTCGTAGTACTGATCCTCGGTGTACGGCGGGATCGTGATGGTGGCCGCTTCCTCGTCGCTCAGGTCGGGGATCACGTCGCGACGCAAATCCTCGAGGCCGTGATGCGCGAAGCGGAAGCCGCCCGCGGTGAAGAAGGAGTTGCCGCCCCGCTCGTGCTCGGGCGCCTTCTCGAGCACCAGCACCGAGGCCCCGCCCTCGCGGGCGGCCAGGGCTGCGCAGAGGGCCGCGTTGCCACCGCCGATCACCACCACGTCGTGAGTCATGGCGTCGAGTCTCCTGGAGCGCCGGCTCGCGGTCAGACGAACCGGGTCAGCATCACGAGGCCCAGAGCGATGCGATACCAGCCGAAGACGATGAAGTCGTGAGTCTGCACCCAGCGCAGGAGCCACCGCACCACCACGAACGCGGTGACCGCCGAGACCAGAGTGCCGAGCGCGAGCAGACCCCACTCGGTGGCCGGGCCCGTCGGGTGACGAAGGGCCTGCACCGTCTCGAGCGCGCCCGCCGCGAGCAGGGTGGGGACCCCGACCAGGAAGGAGAACTCGGTGGCCGCGGGGCGCGCGCGACCGAGCAGCATCGCGATCATGATGGTGGCCGCGGACCGGGAGGTGCCGGGGAACACCGCGGCGAGCAACTGGGCCAGTCCCACCGCGACCGCCACCGCCCAGGTCACGTCGTCGCGCAGAGATCGCCGGCCCCGCAGCGCCCACTCGATCGCGATGATGATCACGCCGCCCACCAGGGTCGCCCATGCGATCGGCGCGATCTCCTTCGGCAGCGTGAAGCCCAGGCGCTTCACCACGAGGCCGCCCACGCCGGTGATCACGAATGCGAGCGCTAGCTTGAGCAGGTAGTCGCGCGCGTCCGGCTGGGTCACCCGCGCGAGCAGGTCGCGGATCCGGCCGCCGAAGACGGCCAGTACCGCCACCGCGGCGCCGGACTGGATCGTGATGTTGAACAGGTCGGACTGCCGGCTCACCAGGTTGGAGTTCTCAACCAGGAGCAGGTG
>DATFWA010000228.1:0-7422 GCA_035259825.1 Candidatus Methylomirabilota bacterium
CTGGCGCTCGGCGTCGCCTGGCTGGTCGCGCGTCCCGGGCTCGCGCCGATCCTCGTGCTGACGCTCTACCAGGCGTGGGCGCTCGCGACGAACGGCACGGTCTTCATCGGGGCCGAGCCCGGCTCGCTGGCCCACCGGGCGCTGCTGATCCACCTGGTCTGGCGCCTGCTCGCGCTGGCGCTGATGTGGCGCGCCTACGCGGCACTACGCCGCGAGCCGGCGACGGGCCGGATCCCGCCGCGGCCGTCCTAGTCGTCGCGCGCCGGGCTCGGTTGCAGCAGCAGCGTGGGCACGCCGCACGTGCCGTCCCGCAGCGTCAGCACGTGTGTGCCCGGCTTGCGGCCGGGGCGCACGTCGGACACGTCGAGTCCGGCGGACCGGAGACGCGCTCGCGCCGCCTCCGCGTCGGGCACGCGCCAGGAGAGTCCCCATAGCCGATCCGGACCGCTGCCCACGCCGGCCGCCAGATCGTGCGCGACCTCGACGATCAGATCGCCGCAGCGAAAGAAGAGCAGCCGCGCGCCCCACGCCGGATTGGCGCGGTCCAGGCGCATGTCGAGTCCGAGCCGCGCGCCGTAGAGCGCGGTCGCGCGCTCGGGGTCCGGCGTCCTGATCACCACGTGATCGAGGCCGGCGACGGCCGACGGCTCGGCCGCGAGCGCCGGCGAGAGTGGCAGCGGCGGCTGCTCCATGAGAAAGATGCGCACGCCGTGGGTCCGAGCGGTCGCCGCTCGAGTGCGACGGAAGCGGCGGCGGCCGCCGGTGGTGGCGTCGATGCTCTCGCCGTCGGCGATGGGCTCGGGTTCGAGGCCCAAGCGCGCCAGCCGGCGGTGCGCTCGGTCGAGGTCGGCGGCGGCGAAGGCCAGGCTCGCGAGCCCGTCTCCCTGCGCGTCCAGCACCGCGCGCAGCCGCGTCGCGGTCTCGCCGTCGCCGGCGGGCGCCATCAGCTCCACCGCCACGTTCGCGAGGGCGAAGGCGACCACGGTCGCGCCGTCGCCGTGCGCCTCCGCGCGCCAAACCGGCGCCCGGCCCAGCAAGGTCTGGTAGGCGGCGACCGCGGCGTCGAGGCTCCGTACCGCGATGACCACGTGATCGAGCGCCCGGATGATCGGCGGGGAGCCCGTGGCGGCGGTGGCCATCGGCGCGATACTGCCCCTGCCTCGTCTGGCGCGTCAAGCTATGCTAGACGCCGCCATGCACGACGACGACCGTCCGGTTGGCCGGCTGCTGACGCGCCGCGAGGCTCTGACCCTCCTCGGCGCCGGTGGCGTGGCCGCCCTGGCCGCCGGGCCCTGGCGATGGGCCTCGGCCGCGCCGCCCGCCACCTGCGTCGCGCGCCCCGCGCTGACCGAGGGGCCGTACTTCGTGGACGAGAAGCTCAACCGGTCGGACATTCGCTCCGATCCCAGCGACGGCACTGTGCGTCCCGGCGCTCCGCTCCAGCTGACGCTGCGCGTGTCGCGGCTGGCGGCCGGCGCGTGCGCGCCGCTGCCGGGGGCGATGGTGGACCTGTGGCACTGTGACGCGGCCGGGGTGTACTCCGACGTGACCGACCCCGCCGGCAGCACCGTGGGCAAGAAGTTCCTCCGCGGCTATCAGCTGACCGACGGCGACGGCCTCACGCGATTCAGCACCATCTATCCCGGGTGGTATCCGGGCCGCGCCGTCCACATCCACTTCAAGGTCCGGGCGGCGGCGCCCGGCGGGCGCGTGCAGGACTTCACCTCGCAAGTCTTCTTCGACGACGTGCTCAGCGACCAGGTATTTGCGCAGCCGCCCTACGCGGGGCGAGGCCAGGGCCGGGTGTCCAATGCCCGCGACGGGATCTTTCGCCAGGCGGGCGCCCAGCTCATGCTGGCGGTGACGCCCGCCGCGCCGGGCTACGCGGCGTCGTTCGATCTCGCGCTCCAGACGACCTAGATGGCCGCGCTCGCGTCCCGCTACCGGCTGGCGAGGGGTTGCGTCGGCTCCACCGAGCAGCTCGTCGAGGCCGGCGCCTACGGCTACGCGCACTCGTGCGTGACGTCCGAGAACTTTCCGGTGCGCGCCGCCGCGAGCGCGACACCCGCGAGTGACGTCGTGCTGCTCGCCTTCGATCGCGAGATCACCGCCGGCGAGGTCCTGGCCGAGGCGGCGCGGCTCGGCCTCGAGCGGCCGAGCTACGAGGACGCACTGCACTTCGGCGCGGAGCACCCGGCGGTGCAGCGCGAGCATCCGGTCGTCTTCCTGCACGATCCGTGGGTGGGCTTCTTCGGCCGGCGCGACGTGCTCTGCCTCTGGTCCAACGCGGGTCGGCGCGAGCTGGGCCTCGAGGGCTTCGACGACACGTGGGATTCCGGCCACCGCTTCGCCTTCATCGCCCAAGCGGAGCCGGCCGCATGCAGCGCGTGACCGCCGTGGCCAGCCCGTCCACAGCGCGCCCGTTCTACGGAGAGTTCGCCTGGGCGTACGACCACCTCGTGACCCGACCGGTGGATGACGAGTGCACCGCGATGGCCGCCACGCTGCACCGGCGCGGGATCGGTCCCGGCGCCCGGGTGCTCGACGCCGGCTGCGGCAACGGACGCTACGCGGTGGGGCTGGCGCGGCGGGGCTATGCGGTCACCGGCGTGGACCGGTCGCCCGCGCTCCTCGACGAGGCCCGGGCTCGCATCGACGAGGCGGCGGTGTCGGTGCGGCTCGAAGCCGGCGACCTGCTCGCCCTCCCGCCCGGGCTCGTGTACGACGCCGTCGTGTGCCGCGGCGTGCTCAACGACATCGTCGACACCGGCGAGCGCGCAACGGTCTTCGGCGCGCTGGCGCGAGTGCTGAGGCCGGGCGGGATCCTGCTGTTCGACGTCCGCGAGTGGACGGCGACGGTTGCGGGCAAGACCGCGTAGCCGGTTTCCGAAAAGCGTGTGTCTACGCCGCGTGGATTGCTCGTATTCCGGAGCGAGATCCGTCTCGATCCGGCCACCCGGCAGATGCTCATCGCCGAGCGCCACACCCTGACCACGGAGGCGGGAGAGACGGTGGCGACCCACCACTTCGTGATGCGGTGCTGGACTCGCGACGAGGTGGAGACGGGCCTGCGCCGGGCCGGATTCGAATCGCCCGAGTATGCCGCGACCTACGACGGCGGCGCGGATCGGTTGACAGTCGTCGCCTCGCGCGGGGCGGGGACGGAGGGGAGATCGTGAGTGCGCCAACGCGACGGGAGTTCCTCACGGTGGCGGCCGCGTTCGCGGGGGCCACGCTGATGGCGGCCGAATCGCGAGCCCAGGGCAAGCTGATGCGGCGCATCCCGAAGACCGGCGAGGCGCTGCCCGCGGTCGGCCTCGGCACCTGGCAGGTCTTCGACGTGGCCGGCAACGCGAGGGAGTACGGCCAGGCGCGCGAGACGCTGAAAACGTTCGCCGAGATGGGCGGGCGGATGATCGACTCCTCGCCCATGTACGGCTCCTCCGAGGCGGTCGCCGGGCAGCTCACGGCCGAGCTCGGACTTTCCGGCAAGCTGTTCCTGGCCACCAAGGTCTGGACGAGCGGCAAGCAGGCCGGCGTCAAGCAGATGAAGGACTCGATGCAGAAGCTCGGCGTCGAGCGCCTGGACCTCATGCAGGTGCACAACCTGGTGGACGTGCAGACGCACCTCGCCACGCTGAGGGACTGGAAGGAGGCCGGGCGCATCCGCTACATCGGCGTCACCCACTACCACAATGGCGCGCACGGTGAGCTGGAGCGGCTGATCAAGCCGAGCCAGATCGATTTCGTGCAGGTCAACTACTCGATGGCCGAGCCGGACGCGGAGCGGCGCCTCCTCGGAGTGGCCGAGGAGAGCCGGACCGCGGTCATCATCAACCGCCCCTTTGCGGAGGGCGCGGTCTTCACCCGGCTGAAGGACCGCCCGGTGCCCGAATGGGCGCGGGAGGCGGGCTGCGAGACCTGGGCCCACTACTTCCTGAAGTGGACGCTCGCGCAGCCCGCGATCACCTGCGTGATCCCGGGCACGCGCAACCCCCGCCACGTGGCCGACAACCTGGGCGCGATGTCGGGTCCGCTGCCCGACGCGGCGATGCGGCGGAAGATGGCCGAGTACTACCGATCGCTGTAGGAGGAGGAGGGATGCCCCGTAACGAGGCTCGGACGTATCGTCACATCGAAGTGCAGCCGGTGAGCGGATCGCTGGGCGCGGAGATCCGCGGGGTCAACGTGGGGGCGACGCTCGACGACGCGGTCATCGCCGAGATCCGCCAGGCCTTCCTCGATCACCTGGTCGTGTTCTTCCGCGACCAGAAGCTGACCCCGCAGGAGCAGCTGGCCTTCGCTCGGCGATTCGGCGAGCCGATGGAATATCCGCAGCTCCGGGGGCTGCCCGAGTGTCCGCTGATCACCCCGGTGCTCAAGCTGGCCCACGAGAAGATCAACTTCGGTGGGGTGTGGCACTCCGACACCACGTATCTGACCGAGCCGCCGATGGCCAGCATGCTCTACGCGGTGGAGCTGCCGCCCTACGGCGGCGACACCATCTTCGCCAACCAGTACGCGGCGTACGAGACGCTCTCCGACGGGCTGCGGCGGACGCTCGACGGCCTGACCGGCGTCAATACCTCGACCAAGGCGGATGCGTCGAAGACGCGCGAGGACCGGCTCAAGGCGGCCGGCGTCGAGATGAAGGTGCTCACCAGCGAGCACCCGGCGGTGCGCACGCACCCCGAGACCGGGCGGAAGGCGCTCTACGTCAACCACGGGCACACCGCGCACTTCGAGGGATGGACGGAGGAAGAGAGCCGGCCGCTGCTGGAGTACCTGTTCCAGCATCAAGTGCGGCCGGAGCTGTGTCACCGCTTCCAGTGGCAGCCGGGCTCGATCGCGTTCTGGGACAACCGCTGCGCCCAGCACAACGCGGTCAACGACTACGCCGGCTTCAAGCGCCTCATGCACCGCGTGACGCTGGCCGGCGACACCCCGCGCTGAGCCTTCTATCGACCGGTCCAGCGGGGCTTGCGCTTCTCCACGAAGGCCTTGGCGCCCTCGACGCGGTCCTCGGTGGTGCGGAGCAGGGTGGCCAGGTCGTTCTCGAGGCGGATGCCGTCGTCCAGGGGCAGGCCGAGCCCACCCACCACCGCCTCCTTCGCGTAGCGCATCGCCACCGGCGCCTTGTCGGCGATGGTGCGGGCCAGCGCCTGCGCGGCCGATTCCAGCTCGGCCACCGGCACCACCCGCTCGACGAGCCCGATGCGCAGTGCCTCGGCGGCGGGGATGCGCATGCCGGTGAGGATCATCTCGAGCGCCTTGCCGCGCCCGACCAGCCGCGGCAGCCGCTGCGTCCCGCCGCCGCCCGGGATGATCGCGAGGTTGATCTCGGTGAGGCCCAGCTGCGCGTCCTCCGCGGCGACGCGGATGTCGCAGGCCAGCGCCAGCTCGAGCCCGCCCCCGAAGGCGTAGCCGCGGATGGCCGCGATGATCGCCTGCGGGCAGCGCTCCATCTCGCGGCGGAAGTCCACGCGCCGCCGCGCCTCGCGGAACTGGGTGACCACCGGCGGCTCGAGGAACTCGCGGATGTCGGCGCCTGCCGAGAAGGCTCGGTCGCCGGCGCCCTGCACCACCACCGCGCGCACGCCGTCGTGGGTGCGGAGGTGGGTGAACACCTCCAGCAGCTCGCGGCGCATCGCCTGGTTCATCGCGTTGTGAACCTCGGGCCGGGACAGCGTGATGGTGGCGACTCCGTCGGCCTGCTCGTAGCGGATGGCCTCGTACCTGGCGGTGGTCGGCCCGCCGGTCGGCTTGTCGGTCGGTTTGTCCGTCATTGGGGCTCAGTCCTTGCCGGCGACGACGCCGCGGCGTCGGAGGTCGGCGATCTCGTGGTCGGCGTAGCCCGCCTGGCGCAGCACCTCGTCGGTGTGCTGGCCCAGCGTGGGCGGCGGGCCCGCGTCGGGGGCCTGCGTCTCGGAGAAGCGGAGCGGCTGGCCCATCAAGGTGAGCGCTCCCAGCTCCGGATGATCGTAGGTGACGGTCATCTGGTGGTGGCGCACGGCGGGATCCTGCATGAACTGCTGCAGCGTCTGGATGAGCGCGGCCGGGATGTCGCTGGCGGTCAGGATCTCGACCCATTCGGCGGCGGACCGCGATCCGAACGCCTCCTCGAGTAGCGGCATCAGCGCGTCGGCGTGGTCCCTCCGTGACAGCCACGAGCCGAAGCGGGGATCCTGCGCGAGGTCCTCGCGGCCGATCACCTTGCAGAGCTTCGTCCAGAACGACTGGTTGCCGACCGCGAGGAAGAACCACGCGCGGTCGCCGCCCTGGTAGAGGCGATAGGTCGGCGTCTCGCGGAGCACGACCTCGCGGCCCGGGTAGTTCACCACGCTGCCCGACTGCAGCGCGAGCACCGCCTGCAGGAGCGAGGTCTGCACCCGCTGGCCGCGGCCGGTGCGCTCGCGCACGAACAGCGCGGCCAGCACCGCCTGGCAGGCCAGCGCCGCGCAGTAGTAGTCGGTGGGCGCGATGCGCAGGTACTGGGGCGGCCCGCCGAAGCCCTGCAGGGCCATGAGACCGCCCATTGCCTGCAGGAGCGGGTCGAAGCCGGGGCGCTCCTTGTACGGACCGTCGGAGCCGAAGGCGGTGACGGTGGAGTAGATCAGCCGCGGATTGATCTCTCGAAGCGTCTCGTAGTCGACGCCGAGCCGCTCCACCACGCCGGGGCGCATGTTCTCCATCACCACGTCGGCGTCCTTCGCGAGGCGGTGGACGATGGCCCGGCCCGCCGGGTCCTTCAGGTTCAGCGCGAGCGAGCGCTTGCCGCGGTTCCAGCCGTAGAAGCCGGGCAGCTCGCGGAACGAGTCGCCCTCGATGGCCTCCACCTTGACCACGTCGGCACCCAGGTCGGCCAGCATCATGGCCCCGTAGGAGCCTGCGATGTACGACGTCAGATCGACGACGCGGATGCCATCGAGGGGAGCGGTCATTTTTCGGAATGCAAGACCTGACCCCGCACGATCTGCTCGCGGTGGTGGGCGGCGTCGCCGTAGAGCGGCTCGAGCGCCTTGGCGCGCTTGAAGTAGAGGTGCAGGTCGTACTCCCAGGTGAAGCCGATACCGCCGTGCACCTGGATCGCGTCGCCGCAGACCTTGCGGGCCGCCTCGCTCACGTAGGACTTGCAGATGGACGCGGCGGCCGGCGCGTCGCCCGCCCCCGCGGTGAGCGCCCACGCCGCGTAGTACACCGCGGAGTGGCAGTTCTCCACCTCCATCAGCATCTCGGCGCAGCGATGGCGGATGGCCTGGAAGGAGCCAATGAGCTGACCGAACTGCTCGCGCACCTTCACGTAGCCCACGCTCATGTCGAGGCAGCGGCGCGCCGCGCCCAGCATCTCCGCCGAGGCGCCCACCGCGGCTCGTCGCAGCAGCGCGTCGAGCGCACCACCCGCGTCGCCCGCGCGGCCCACCA
>DATFWA010000229.1:0-8155 GCA_035259825.1 Candidatus Methylomirabilota bacterium
GAAATGGGCAGACGGAGCCGCGTGTCACCGCTGAACAGGATGCCGACCTATCGCGTGAAGGTCGGCAGCCTGCCCGAGGTCGAGAAGCGCTTCGGCGAGGCCTACGAGAACCGCAAGAAGATCTCGCCGCTGGCCGCCTTCTGGCACACCGAGATCGGCCCGCTGAACGAGATCATCCACGTGTGGCCCTACGAGAACATCAGCGAGCGCAACCGGCTCCGCGCCGAGGCGGTGAAGGCGGGCAACTGGCCGCCCAAGATCGCCGAGTTCATCGAGACCATGCAGTCGGAGATCGTGGTGCCGTTCGCGTTCCTGCCCGATCTCAAGCCCGGCAAGATGGGCCCCTACTTCGAGATGCGCTACTACACCATGAAGGCGGGCACCCTGCCGGACCTGATCAAGCGCTGGGAGTCCAAGATCGAGGAGCGCCTGAAGCTGTCCCCGATCGCCCTGGCCGGCCACGTCGAGCACGGCGAGGCCAACCGCTTCATCCACATCTGGGCCTACAAGAGCCTGGACGAGCGGGCGGCCATCCGGAACACGGCGCGCGAGAAGGGGATCTGGCCGCCTCCGGGCGGCGCCGACACGCTGCACACTATGGCCAACAAGATCATGATGCCGGCTGCTTTTTCGCCCGTGCAGTAACGGCTGCTGAAA
Source organism: Candidatus Methylomirabilota bacterium (assembly GCA_035259825.1). Lineage (GTDB taxonomy): Bacteria > Methylomirabilota > Methylomirabilia > Rokubacteriales > CSP1-6 > CAMLFJ01. Next base: position 658 of record DATFWA010000229.1, read on the forward strand.
AGCAGCCTGTCAGGCGGGAAGGGAGTCGAGGAAGTCCAGCAGCACGCGGTTGAAGGTCTCCGGCTGGTCGAGGTTCGAGGAATGTCCGGCATCCCGGATCACCTCGAGCCTCGCCTCGGGGATCTTCTTCGCCATGTACTCGCAGGGTGCGATGAAGGGCTGGTCCCGGTCTCCCACGATGATGAGGGTCGGCACGTCGATCGAGCCGAGCCCGTCGATCACCCGCGAGCCCTCCTGGGCCAGCATGCCGCGCGCGGCGTGAGCCAGACCCTGGGCCGAGCGGTGGAGGCTCGCCGACTCCTGCACCTCTCGGCTGCGGCCGAGTGCCTCGAGGCCGCGCGTCTCCAGCGCCACCGCGCGCTCCCGAGCGCGCTCGTTCCACTGCCGGCGCGCCTCCGCGTTGCGGTAGCCGGGCCCTGAGTCGCAAATCACCAGCGCGCGCACCATCTCGGGATGCGCGAGATAGAAGGCGAGCGAGACGTAGCCGCCCAGGGAGAGACCGCCGATCACCGCGCGCTCCACGCCCACGTGAGCGAGCAGTGCGCGCATATCGGCCACCGTGAGGTCCGCCGAGTACGCGGCGGGGTCGGCCGGGCTCTCCGTCTCCCCGTGGCCGCGCATGCTCCAGCTGATCGTGCGATAGCGATCGCCGAGCGCGCGGTGCTGATCGTCCCACATCCGCCGGGTAGCCGAGTACCCGTGGCTCAGCAGCACCGCGGGCCCGCGTCCGCTCGCCTCGTAGTCGATCTCGATCCCGTTGAGCCTGGCTCGCGTCATGGCGGCGAGTATGCCAGAATCCTCCCATGCTGCGCACCTGGGCGCTGGCCGCGATCGGTATCGTGATGGCGATCGGGCCGGCGAGCGCGGGTGCGCAGGGGCTGACCGAGCTATCCGCCACCGAGGCGGCCGCGCGTATCCGCGCCGGTACCCTGAAAAGCGAGGACCTGGTGAAGGCCCTCGTCGAGGTCGTCGAGCGCAAGCGCGACCTCAACGCCTTCATCACGTTCGATCGCGAGCGCGCGCTCGCGGCCGCCCGCAAGGCCGATTCCCTGGCTGCCCGCAAGAGCTTCGCGGGCCCGCTCCACGGCGTGCCCATCGTGGTGAAGGACAACATCCACGTGGCCGGCCTGCCCAACTCCGCGGGCACGCCCGGGCTCAAGGGCTTCGTACCCACCCGCAACGCGCCGGTGGCCGAGAAGCTGATCCGTGCCGGCGCGCTCGTGCTCGGCAAGACCAACATGCACGAGTTGGCCTTCGGCATCACCAGCAACAATGCCGCGTTCGGGCCCGCGCGCAACGCGTACGATCCGACGCGCATCGCGGGCGGCTCCTCGGGCGGCACCGGCAACGCGATCGCCGCGCGCATGGCCGCGGCCGGCCTCGGCTCGGACACCGGCGGCTCGGTGCGCATCCCGGCCGCCCTGAACGGGATCGCGGGGCTGCGGCCGACGCTCGGCCGCTACTCGCAGGAGGGCATCACGCCGATCGCCCACACCCGCGACACCGCGGGCCCGATGGCGCGCGAGGTGGCGGACCTGGTGCTGCTGGACACCATCATCACCGGGGCCCGTGACCGGGTCGCCGCCCCGCCGCTGGCCGGACTCCGGATCGGCGTCGACCGCGCGGTCTTCTTCCGCAATCTCGACGCCGAGGTCGATCAGATGACCGGCGCCGCCCTGGACCGCCTCCGGCACGCGGGCGCCGAGATCATCGAGGTCGACATGGCCGGGCTCGTCGATCTCAACGGCAAGGTCAGCTTCCCGGTCGCCCTCTACGAGGCGAACGCGGACCTGACCGCCTATCTCAAGCGCTACCGGATCCCGCTCGACCTACCCGGGCTCGCCGCGAAGATCGCCAGCCCCGACGTGAAGGGACTCTTCGACTCCGCGATCGTGCCGGGCGCCAAGGACGCGGTCCCGCAGAAGGCGTACCTGGACGCGCTGGCCGCGCGGCCGGCGCTGCAGCAGCTCTACGCGGAGACGTTCCGGAAGCACAACATCGTCGCCCTCGCGTTTCCCACCACGCCGCTCCCCGCCGCGCCGATCGGCGACGACGAGAAGACAAAGCTCAACGGCGCCGACGTGCCGACCTTCCCCACGTTCATCCAGAACACCGATCCGGGCAGCAACGCGGGCATCCCCGGACTCAGCGTGCCGATCGGCCGGACCGCGGCCGGGCTGCCGATCGGGCTCGAGCTGGACGGCCCCGCGGGCAGCGACCGCCGTCTTCTCGGGGTCGGGCTCGCGCTGGAGTCGCTCTTCGGTCGTCTGCCCGCGCCGTGAAGGACGAGTACGAGCGGGAGGGCCGCAGCAACCGACGCTACGACTACATCGTGCGCGGCTGAGCCGAGGCCGGTTCCCTAGCGGGTGGGATGCGTCGGCTGGAATACCCAGGTGTACGGGTATTCCTTGCCGTTGCCGTGACGGGCCCACGTGCCCTTCGGGCCCGCGATCTCCGGCGCCGGCTCCACGCGCGGCGTCGGGATGTACACGAGAGCCGGCGGCGACGGGATGATGTAGATGACCGTCGGCGGCGGAGGCGCCATCATCGGCGGCGGCTCGTCCGGGAGGTACGAGGAATCCACGCAGCACGAGAAAAACGGGACGATCGGCGGACGCGGGCGGATGATCGGCGGCCGGTTCACCGGTGGCCGAAACGCGGGGCGCATACCGCCCGCGGAGCCCGCGCCCGATCCGCCGACGGCGCCGGCCTGCGCCCACCCGCTCGCGGGCGCCACACCCACGGTCAGCAGCACGAGACACACGACCAAGAGCCGGACCATGGACAAAGTGTACTCGCCTGCCTTCGCGCTTGACAACAGCCGCCGGGGGCGTTTTGCTGAACCGGACGGGTGACGGCGCCGTCACCCGTCGCGCAGTGCACCATAGTGAGGAGATCAGGATGGAGAACACGCCACCCGACGAGAACGGCGCGTCATTGGGCGTGGGTCCGGCCTGATGGCGCGCGCATCGAGCTAAAGGCACGACGATATCCCGGCCCACGGTCGGGACATGCCGCAGGACGATGATCCTGCGCGCGAGAAACCGAGGCCCGGCAGGCGGCAGACCGGTTCCGCCTCCGGGCCGTTTTTCTCACGAGCGTTCGTAGAAGGAGGCGCGGCATGGCGCAGTGGGACCAGATCCAGGTCGACGGCTCACCGATGCGTCTCTACGTGGGCATGCCGAGCCTTGGCCGGGCATTCCCGGCGGTGATCGTGATCCAGCACGGCCCGGGCGTCGACCGGTTCATCGAGGACCGGGTCGAGACCCTCAGCCAGCAGGGCTACCTCGCCATCGCGCCGGACCTCTACCACCGGCAGACCGAGGATGGCGACATGATGACCCGCATCGGCCGCCTCCGGGACCCCGAGGTCATCAGCGACGTCAACGCCGCGGTGAACTACGCCCGCCGCCTGAAGGACACCCAGTTGGGAGACGTTGGCATCATCGGCTTCTGCATGGGAGGCCGTGTAGCCTACCTGATGGCTGCCTCCAAGCCGGTGTTCAAGGCGGCAGGCGTGTTCTATGGCGGCAACATCATGAAGGCCTGGGGCGACGGGCCGACCCCGTTCGACCTCACGCCCTACGTCCACTGTCCGATCGCGGGCTTCTTCGGCAACGAGGACACCAACCCCTCACCTGCGGACGTGGACAAGATCTCGGCCCAGCTCGACCGCTACAAGAAAGCCCACGAGTTCCATCGCTACGACGGGGCGGGGCATGCGTTCCTCAACTTCACCAACGCGGAGCGATACCGGGAGGGACCCGCGCGGGACGCCTGGGACAAGCTGATCCCGTTCCTGCAGCGGCACCTGCACGCCAGCCGCCAGCCGCGCCAGCGGCTGGCCTAGCCGGCACCCAGCGTCCAGGAGATCAGCCGAGGGACAGGGTCGGCGTCCGTCTGCGCTCCGGCGGGGGCGGAGTCACCGGGTGCCCCCGGAGCACGTCGTGGAAGACCTGACACCAGGGGCAATCGACGCCGCCGTCCATCGCGGCGCAGGTGCACCGGCCCTGGAACTGAGTGGCGATCGCTGCGGCGCGCTCGCGATGATTCATGCTCGCCTCCTCTGGCCGGAACACTAGCCCCGGCTCGCGACGTCCGGATGGCAGCCCAGTGAAGAGTGCATGACACCTCGTAGAGAGAGCAATCCGGGTGCCACAGCGCGGCATTCTCGGAACCCTTCGATAAGCCGAGGAGACGGCGAGCGCTCAGTCTCAGGAAGAGCGGGGGCGATCGGATCCGCGGCGAACCGATTCGGTCAATCTGCCCGGAACGACGCGTGCTCCGCGGTCCAGCGCTTCAGGAGGTCGGGGTCCGGCTCCTGGGCGATGCCCGGGACGGTGGACGTAGCCACCTCCCCGCGCCCGCTCAGCACGATCTCGGGCTTGCCCAGATCGTTGGTGTAGAAATACGAGGACGGGAAGATGTCGCCCGGGTAGGTGAAGTTGGGCAGCGTCGCCAGCTCCGCGCAGATCGCGCCGCCGACCGCGCTCTCGAGCATGCCGCCGATCCAGCACGCGATGCCATGCTGCGCGCACAGGGCCTGGATGTCCCGGGACTCGGTCAACCCGCCCACGCGCGCCATCTTGACGTTCACGACCCGGCAGCTCCCGAGGCGGATCGCGGCCTGCACGTGCGCGAGGCTGTGCGCGCTCTCGTCGAGGCATACCGGCGTCTCGATGCGCTCCTGGAGATCGGCGTGGTTCACCAGGCTCATGCCGTCATCGGCCAGCGGCTGCTCGATCATGGCGAGGCCGAAGCGGTCCAGGGCGCGGAAGAGGTCGGTATCGGCGGGGCTGTAAGCCGCGTTGCAGTCGATGTGGAAGGTGAAGCGGGGGAAGGTCGACCGCACCGCCTCGACCATGAAGAGGTCCCAGCCGGGACGGAACTTGAGCTTGATGCGGGGGAAGCCCGCGTCGATGGCCCCCGAGATCTTCTCCATCAGGATGTCGAGCGAGTCCTGGACGCCGAAGTCTGCCCCAACCGCCACCCGGTCCGCGGTGCCGCCGAGGGCGCGGTGCAGTGGCACGCCGCGCCGCTTGGCGTGGAGTACCCACCAGGTGATGTCCAGCGCTGCCCGCGCGAACTGGTTGCCCTTGATGAAGGCCAGCCGGTCGAGCAGATCGCGCGAGGTCTCGATCCTCCGGCCGATGACCCGCGGCGCCATGTGCTCGCGCAGGGTGTGGAAGGTGCCCAGGGTGTGCTCGGCGGAGTAGCCCGGGATGTAGGGCGGGCAGCTCTCGCCCCAGGCGTGGTGCCCCTCGCTCTCCATGCGGACCAGGATCGTGTCGGTCACGCTCTGGTCGGCGTAGGAGGTGCGCCACACGAAGGCCAGCGGCAGCTTCAGCCAGTAGATGTCGATCGCGTCGATCTTCACGGTCTCAGCGCGCTCGCGCCACGATGAATAGGCGCCGGAACGGGAACAGCGTGCGCCCGTCCGCGCGCGGCGGATAGGCGCGGGCCACCAGCGCGGCGTAGGCGGATTCGAAGCGGCCGCGCTCGGGCTCCTCCAGCGCGTCGAGCAGCGGCCGGAGCCAGGTGCCCTTGGTCCACTCCTTGACGGGATCGGCGCCCTCCAGGATCTGCAGGTACTCGGTCTCCCAGATGTCGAGCGACGCCACCTTCGGTGCGAGGACGTCGTAGTAGAAGTCGGGGTCGGCCACCGGGGCCGGCCGCAGCAGCGGCTCGAGCCGGGCGCGCCAGGGCCCCACGACCGCCGCCTCGGAGATGGCGGTGTGCGAGCGCGCCCCGAAGTTGCGCGGCATTTGCACCGCCAGCACGCCGCCGGGCGCCAAGTCCTCGAGCAGCGCCGGGAACAGGCGCTCGTGTCCGCCGAGCCAGTGGAGCGCGGCGTTGGAATAGATGAGATCGGCCGGGCGCGTTGCGCGCCAGGTGGCCAGGTCTGCCTGCTGCCAGGTGATAGCCGGGGCGGTGGCCGCGGCCTTGACGAGCATGGCCTGCGAGTCGTCGACGCCGGTGACCCGCGCCTCGGGCCAGCGCTCCTTGATCAGCCGGGTCACGTTGCCGGCGCCGGCTCCCAGGTCGTAGACCTCGCCGGGGCGGTCGAGGGCGATCCGATTCAGCAGATCGATCGCCGGGCGAAGCCGGTGGTCGGCGAACTTGAGGTACTGCGCGGGATCCCAGGCCACCCGGGAAGAATACCCCTGATCCGATCCGTTTGCCGTTGACGGGTGTCAGCGACGCTTGGTATACAATCGACCACCTTTGAGCCAGGACTCCCCATCGCGAATCCGGTTCACCGATCCGGGATTGATCCGGGAGCGCGTCGTCGACGCGCTCCGGGACGCGATCATCGCCGGCCGGCTCAAGCCGGGTGAGCGCATCCGTGAGCGTGAGCTGGTGGCGCTGCTCGGCGTGAGCCGCTCGCCGCTGCGAGAGGCCATCCGAATCCTGGAGACGGAGGGGCTGATCACGTCGCTGGCCTATCGCGGCGCGCGGGTCAGCGACCTGAGCGCGGGTGATCTGCGCGACATGCTGGACGTGCGGATCATGCTGGAGTCCTTCGCAGCACGGCTGGCCATCGAGCGGCTCGACGACGCGGCGCTCCAGGCGATGGAAGAGCAGGTGAACCGGGCGCGCGCGGCGGGAGCGCAGGTGGATCTGGAGGCGAACTTCGAGCTGGGGCTGGGGTTCCACGACATGCTGGTCGCCGCCTCCGGCAATCGCAAGGTCGTCCAGATCCACGAGAGCCTGAAGCGCCACCAGCGGCGTTACCAGCACTTCGCGTTCACCCGGGTCGGCCGCGACCTGCGCGCGCTCGACGAGCACGCCGACATCGTGACTGCGCTCAGACGGCGCGACCTGGGCGCGGTCGAGCACGGGCTGCGGGCCCACCTCCTGCGCTTCCACGCCGAGATCGCCCCGCTCCTGCCCGTGGACTCGGCCCCCGATCGATGAGCCACCAGCTGGTGATCCGCGGCGGCACGGTCGTGACGGCCGCCGAGTCCTTCCGCGCCGACGTGGGCGTCGACGACGGGACGATCACCGCGCTCGCGCCCTCGCTGCCGCCCGGCCGTCGCGAGGTCGACGCCACCGGGCTGCTCGTCCTCCCGGGCGGCGTGGACGTGCACACCCATCTGGACGCCGAGGTGGGCAGCGTGCGCACCGCCGATGACTTCGAGTCCGGCACCGCGGCGGCGGCCTGCGGCGGGGTGACCACCATCTGCGACTACGCCTGGCAGGCGCGCGGCCAGACCCTCACCGCGGCCATCGAGGCCTGGAAATCCAAGGCGGTGGGGCGCTCGCACATCGACTACGGATTTCACGTGATCGTCTCCGACGCGAGCGACGCCACGCTCGCCGAGATCCCTCGGCTGGTCGATCTCGGATACCCGAGCCTCAAGGTCTTCATGATCAACGAGTTCCGGATCGCCGACGAGGCGCTGCTGCGGGTGTTCGAGGCGGCCCGCAAGGTCGGGGTCATCGTCAACGTGCACGCCGAGAACGGCGACATGCTCGACCACTGCACGCGGACGCT
>DATFWA010000230.1:0-3595 GCA_035259825.1 Candidatus Methylomirabilota bacterium
GCTCGCCCAGGTGATGACGTGGCCGTCCGTGTCGGTGATGGTGACGATCGTGTTGTTGAAGCTCGCCTGCACGTGCGCGACCCCGGTGGTGCTCACCTTGCGATCGCGCTTGCGGGTCTTCTTGACTTCAGCCACTCAGAATCCTCCGTTCCGGCCGCGAGGCCCGGCTGGATCAGCTCTTCTTCGGCGGGCCCGACTTGGCCGCGGTCGGACGCTTCATCCCGCCCGCGGTCTTCTTGGGACCTTTGCGGGTGCGGGCGTTGGTCTTGGTGCGCTGGCCCCGGACCGGCAGCCCGCGACGGTGACGGAGGCCCCGGTAGGCGCCGATATCCATCAGCCGCTTGATGTTCATCTGAATCTCGCCGCGCAGTGCGCCCTCCACCTTCAGGTCGCGCTCGATGATGCTGCGCAGCTTGCCCGTGTCCTCGTCGCTCAGACCCTTGACCCGGACATCGGGGCTCACCCCCGACTGCGCCAGGATCTTGCGAGCGGTGGTGCGGCCGATACCGAAGATGTAGGTGAGCGCGACCTCGATGCGCTTGTCCGCCGGAAGATCGACGCCCGCGATGCGTGCCACGGATAGTCCCCCTCTCTACTTCTGACGCTGCTTGTGCCGCGGATTGCGCTTGCAGATCACGCGGATGACGCCCTTACGGCGCACGATCTTGCAGTTCTCGCAGATCTTCTTGACCGAAGAACGGACTTTCATGTTGCACCTCCGTGCCGGGCCGAAGCCCCGGCCGACTACTTGTACCGATAGACGATGCGACCGCGGCTCAGATCGTAGGGCGAAAGCTCCACGGTGACCTTGTCGCCGGGAAGAATCTTGATGAAATGCATCCGCATCTTGCCCGAGATGTGGGCGAGAACCTTGTGACCGTTCTCCAGCTCCACGCGGAACATCGCGTTCGGGAGCGGCTCCACCACGGTGCCTTCGACCTGGATGCCTTCTTCTTTCGCCAATCGATCCTTTCTGCTAATCCCCGTCCGACAGCGACAGGATCTCGGGACCCTCGGTGCCGACCGCCACCGTGTGCTCGAAATGAGCGCTGAGGCTCCCGTCCTTCGTCACCACCGTCCATCCGTCCGGACGCGTCACCACGTCCGGCGCTCCGACATTCACCATCGGCTCGATCGCCAGCACCTGCCCGGCCATGAGCCGCGGGCCCCGATCCGGCGTGCCGTAGTTCGGGACCTGCGGTTCCTCGTGCATGTGACGGCCGATGCCGTGCCCGACCAGCGAGCGCACCACCGAGTACCCGTGGGCTTCGACGTGCGACTGGATCGCGTGGGAGATGTCCCCGACGCGATTCCCCGCCTTCGCCTGCGCCACCCCGCGCATCAACGCCTCCCGGGTCACCTGGAGCAGCCGCTCCACCTCGGGCCCCACCGTCCCCACCGGGAACGTGCAGGCCGCATCACCGTAGTAGCCGTCCTTCTCCACCCCCACGTCCATCCCGACGATGTCGCCCTCGGCCAGAGTCCGCGGCCCCGGGATGCCGTGCACCACTTCCTCGTTGATCGAAGGGCAGATGCTCGCCGGAAATCCGCGGTAGCCCTTGAACGCGGGCCGGGCGCCGTGGTCCCGGATGAACGCCTCCGCCAACTCGTCGAGTCGTGCGGTGCTCACCCCGGGACGCACCTCGCGGCTCAGCATCGCGAGGGTGCGCGCCACCAGCCGAGCCGCCTCCCGGATCGCGTCGATCTCCTCCTTGCCCCTCAGGTACACCGTCTTCGCCACGTGCTGTCCCTACAGGCCGAGGGCCTCGGTCATCGACCGATACACCTCGTCCACCGTTCCCAGCCCCGGGACCTCCCGGAGCCGGCACTGCCCGCGATAGAAATCGAGCAGCGGCGCGGTCTCCCGCGCGTACACCTCGAGCCTCCGCAACACCGTCTCCGGCGCATCGTCCGCGCGCCGGATCAGCTCCGTCTCGGGATGGTCGTCGCAGTGACGACCGTCCTGCGGCGGCCAGCTCACCAGATTGTAGGCCCGCTTGCAGATCGGGCACTCCCGCCGCGAACTCATGCGGCGGACCAGCTCGTTCTCGGGCGCCGCCAGGCTCACCGCCGCGTCCAGCGTCTGCCCGCGCTCCTTCAACATCCCATCCAGCGCCGTCGCCTGGGGCACCGTGCGCGGGAAGCCGTCCATCACGAACCCCTCCGCCGCATCCCCCCGCGCGCTGCGCTCCTTCACCAGCGCGTTCATCACCTCGTCACCGACCAGTCGGCCGGCGTCCATCAGGCGCTGCGCCTCGATCCCGAGCGGCGTCCGCTGCGCCACCGCTTCGCGCAGCATCTCGCCGGTCGAGATCAGGGCCCAGCCGCGTCCCGAGGCCAGCCGCCGCCCCTGGGTCCCCTTGCCCACTCCCGGGGGTCCCAGCAGGACCACCCGCACCTCGCTACATCCTCTGGCGGCCACGGATCCGGCCGCGCTTCACGAACCCCTCGTAGTGACGGAGCAGCAGGTGCGACTCGACCTGCTGGAGCGTATCGAGCGCGACACCCACCACGATCAGCACGCTGGTGCCGCCAAAGCCCAGGAACTGCATGTGGAGCGCCGAGATCATCATGTCCGGGAGCGTGGCGATGATCGCCAGATAGATCGCCCCCGGGAGCGTGATCCGCGACAGCACGCGGTCGATGTACTCCGCCGTCTTGCGTCCCGGCCGGATGCCGGGCACGAACCCGCCCGACTTGCGCATGTTCTCCGCCAGCTCGTTCGGGTTGAGCACCACCGCGGTGTAGAAATAGGTGAAGAAGATGATGATGACCCCGTAGACGAGGTTGTAGATCCAGCCGAGCGGGTTGAACCACTGCCCGAGCGAGGCCAGCGGATGGTTGGGCGGCACGAACCCGGCCACCGTCGCGGGCAGGATCATGATGCTCGAGGCGAAGATGATCGGGATCACGCCGGCGGTGTTGATGCGCAGCGGAATGTGGGTGGCGGCCCCACCGTACATGCGGCGGCCGACGATCCGTTTCGCATACTGGACCGGGATCTTTCGCATCCCCTGGGTCATGAGGATCACCGAGGCGATCACCACCACCATGATCACCAGCACCACCAGCACCGTGAGCAGCGAGAGTGTACCGCCCCGGAAACTGTCGTAGGCCTGGGCCACGGTGTTGGGAATGCGGCCGATGATGTTGACGAAGATGATGAGCGAGATGCCGTTCCCGATTCCGTGCTCGGTGATCTTCTCGCCCAGCCACATCACGAAGATCGTGCCCGCGGTCTGGGTGATGATCGTCGAGAGCGTGAACATGAAGCCCGGCTCCGGCACCACCGTGAGGCCGCGCGCCGCACCCATGTTCACCAGGAACACGCTGTAGGCGTAGGACTGGACGATCGAGATGATCACCGTGCCGTAGCGGGTGAGCTGGGTGATCTTCTTCTGCCCCTCCTCGCCCTCCTTGCGGAGCTTCTCGAGGTACGGGATCACCGCCCCGAGGAGCTGGAGGATGATCGAGGACGAGATGTAGGGCATGATGCCGAGCGCGAACACCGTCGCGCGCGAGAAGGCGCCGCCCACGAACAGGTCGTAGAGCCCGAACAGCGTGCCCGCCTGGCTCGCAAACGCCCCGGCCAGCG
>DATFWA010000231.1:0-6086 GCA_035259825.1 Candidatus Methylomirabilota bacterium
TGAGGCGATGCTTTTCGATGCACTCGCCCCGGAGCGGCCGGAAGGTGCCGGGCCCCACGTGCAGCGTCAGATAGTGAAGCGCGACGCCACCGCGCTCGAGCCGCTCCAGCAGCTCGGGCGTGAAGTGCAGGCCAGCGGTGGGCGCCGCCACCGAGCCGTCCTCGCGCGCATACACCGTCTGGTAGCGCTCGCGATCCTCAGGCTTGGGCGCGTCGTGCCGCCCGATGTAGGGCGGCAGCGGCGGCAGCCCGTGACGCTCCAGCAGCTCGGGCAGCGGCCAGGGACCATCGATGGCGATGACTCGCGTGCCTTCGCGCCCTTCGCCGACGACGCGGGCGCGCGCGGCGCCGCCCGCCACCTCGATCCGCGCCCCCACGCGGCATCGACGGCCGGGGCGCACCATGGCCTCCCACCGCTCCCCGTCGACCGACCGGAGGAACAGCAACTCCACGGGCCGCCCGCCCTCGCTCACCCCGAGCACCCGCGCGGGGATCACGCGAGTCCGATTCGCCACGAGGCAGTCTCCGGGCCGCAGCAGCCCCTCGAGATCGGAGAACCGGCGATCCTCGATCCGACCCGTCGGTCGATCCAGCACGAGCAGCCGTGACGCATCCCGCGGCTCGGCTGGCTCCTGCGCGATCAGCTCGGGAGGCAGGTCATAGTCGAACAACCCCACATCCATGACGCCCGCAGTGTAGCGCACCCCGCCCCACCCAAGCCCGACACCGCCCGGACGGCTAGCCGATCCGCGACCCGGGCGACACGTCAACGTCGGGGCGCAGCAGGATGACCTCGCCCGCGTCAGTGTATGCCCCGAGCACCAGCACCTCCGACACGAAGGGCCCGATCCGCTTGGGCGGGAAGTTCACCACCGCGATCACATGTCGGCCCACCAGCGCGCCCGGCGCGTAGTGGTGGGTGATCTGCGCGCTCGACCGCTTGATGCCAAGCGGTCCGAAGTCGATCTCGAGCTTGAGGGCGGGGCGGCGCGCCTCGGGGAACTCCTGCGCGCTCACCACCACGCCGACGCGCATGTCGACGCGCTCGAAGTCCTCCCAGGAGATGGTCACGCCGGGCGAGGGGTCAGCGCGGGCTCGCCGAGGAAGCGGGCAGCGTCGAGAGCGTGGCCCCGGGATAGTAGTAGAGCGCGATCTGCTGGGCCTGGTATCCCTGCTCGGCCATGGTCTTGGCGCTCCACTGATCGAGGCCGACGCCGTGGCCGTAGCCGCGTCCGACGAAGCGCACCGTCGACTTGCTCACCGACACCGCGAAGAGCGTGCTCTTGAGCGTGTCGTAGCCGACCAGGCGCCGGAGGTCGTTGCCACGGAGGGTGGCGCTCCCCGCGGTGCCCCGCACCGCGATCCGCACGACCCGGAGGGAGGCGCTGCGCTCCAGCACGTCCAGCGCGGTCACGCGTCCCACCGAGACACCCCCGCGGGCGAGGGCGGCGGACAGCTCGGACGTCGGCAGGTCGAGCCGCCAGCGCTGGTGCGGCGACGCGGACGGAAACTGCACCCGCACCGGCTTCAACGCGGGCATGTTGGTCGCGGTGAAGACCACGCGCGGATCCTCGGTGTGGCCGCCGCTGTCGGTATGGTAGAAGGCGGGGAACAGCTCGCCGTTCCACAGGAGCACCTGGCCCGTGGTCTCCTTCACCGCCGACCACACGATCGAGTCCTGCGGCACGCGCCCGACGTACTGCTGATTCAGCGTCGAGGCGACCAGGTGGGACGCCTTCTCGGCGTTGAGCCGCCGGTGGTACGCCGCGTAGGTCCGGGCCACGATGGCCTGAGCCTTCAGCATCTCGAGCGGCATCTTGTCGCCGGCCTCGGCCTTGACCGCACCGGCCAGGTAGTCCTCGAGCGGCAGCTCGTTGACGATCAGGATCCCGTCGGGCCTCCGGAGGATTTCCAGCGCGCCCGGATACTCGCGCCCGCTCACCCGCAGGGCGCCAGCCTCAGCAGGAGCCAGGCGCAGACCGTCGACCCGGCGCCCGCTCGTCTCGAGGCCGCCGTCCTTCAGCGACACGCGGATCCAGGTCGGCGACTCGGAGAGGACCGCCCGCCCGCCCAGATCGCTCACCATCATCGGGCCGCCGCCCACCTCGACCGTGCGGGCGCCCTCCGCGATCGCCACCCGGATGTCGTCCGAGGCCCGAGCGGGCGCGGCCCAGCCGAGCAGGGCGAGAGCGAGCAGCAGGCGGCCGAGACGGCTCAGCGTCGGCCGAAGAGCGAGAAGAGTAGCGTGAGGACGATCGAGATGATGAGGCAGGTGGCCAGGGGAAAGTAGAAGGACCAGCTTCCGCGCTCGATGTGAATGTCCCCCGGCAAGCGTCCGAGCCATGGCACCTTCCCCGACAGATTTCCCGCGGCGATCAGGATCAGCCCCAGGAGTACCATCAGGGCGCCGAATCCGAGAAGCATTTTCCCGAGATCGCGCACCGCGACGACTCCGCCTAGAGCGGCAGCTGTCCCTGGCCACCGGGCGACGAGGGCACCGGGTGACCCAGATGCGAATACGCCGCGGGCGTCGCCTTGCGACCATTGGGGCTGCGGACGACGTAGCCGATCTTGAGGAGGAACGGCTCCACGACCTCGGCGAGCGTCTCGGCGTCGTCGTTGATGGTGGCCGCGATCGCCTCGAGCCCCACCGGGCCGCCGCGGTACTGCTCGATGATCGCGGTGAGGAACCGCCGATCGAGCCGATCGAGCCCCGCGGAGTCCACGCCCTCCTGGTCGAGGGCGCGCTCGGCCACCTCGGAGGTCACGGTGCCGTCCGCCTTCACCTGCGCGTAGTCGCGGACCCGCCGCAGGAGCCGGTTGGCGATGCGTGGCGTGCCACGCGCGCGCTGGGCGATCGCCTCCGCCCCGCCCGCGACCATCGGCGCGTTCAGGATCGATGCGGAGCGGCGGACGATCGCGGCGAGATCCTCGCCGGAATAGAAATCCAGGTGGTGGAAGATGCCGAAGCGCTCGCGCAGCGGCGAGGACAGCATGCCCGGCCGGGTGGTCGCGCCGACTAGGGTGAACGGACGCAGCGGGATCCGGATGGTACGCGCGTTGAGCCCCTTGTCCATGACGAAGTTGACCGAGAAGTCCTCCATCGCCGGGTACAGCAATTCCTCGACCACCCGCGGCAGCCGGTGGATCTCGTCGATGAAGAGCACATCGCGCTCGGCCAGGTTGGTGAGGATGCCCATCAGGTCGGCGCCCCGCTCGAGCGACGGCCCCGCGGTGGTGACGATGGTCGCGCCCATCTCGTTGGCCATGATGGTGGCGAGCGTGGTCTTGCCGAGCCCGGGCGGGCCGGAGAGGAGGACGTGGTCGAGCGGCTCGCTCCGCTGCCGGGCCGCCTCGACGGATACCCTCAGGCTCTCGACCGCCGCGCGCTGGCCCACGTACTCGTGCAGCCGCTGCGGGCGCAGCTGGCGCTCGACCTGTGTCTCGTCGGGCAGGGCGACGCGGCTCATCACGCGCGCCTCGTCGGCCATGCCCGCGCTAGCCCTTGCGTCCGCCACGATAGATCTCGTCGAGCAGCTCCTCGGGTGTGGTCGCGCCCGGCCGCCGCGCGAGCGCGGCGGTGATGATCGGGGCGGCCTCGCTCGGCCGGTAGCCGAGCTGCTTGACCAGGATGTCGAACACCAGGCCGCGGAGGCCTTCCTCGTCGACCGTGGCCGCCGCGGCGGGCTCCGGGGCCGCGGCCTCCGGTCGGGCGAGCGCGAACTTCGCGACCTTGGCCTGTAGCTGGGCAACGATGTTCTTGGCCTTCTGTGGGCCGATGCCGGGCAGGCGTCGCAGGTAGCCTTCGTCCTGCCGGGCGATGGCCGCCGCAATCTCCCCCACCGGCGCGGCCAGCGAGCGGGCCGCGACCAGCGGCCCCACGTCCTTGACCGTGATCAGCTTCTCGAAGAACTCGCGGTCCAGCTCGGAGGTGAAGCCGATCAGCACCGGGCGCGGCTGGTTCTGGGTCGCGTGGTAGTGGATCTCCAGGGCCACCTCGTCGGCCGCGTCCCCGTCCGCCGCCTTGCGGTGCACTAGCTCCTGCTGGGTGACCGGGGGCACGAACACCTCGTAGCCTACGCCGCCCGCCTCCACGACGACGCGGTCCTCGAGCTTGCGACGCAGTCGCCCGCGGAGGGAAGCGATCATGCACGATCTCCAGACTGGCGCCGGTTGATCGGGGCATGCGGGAGAGGCGATGCGACTGGAAGCTTCCTTTCATCTGCGGGGGCCCCGAAATGGCCCCCGCACTCCCCCATTGGCGGACAACCCTGGCGGAACGGGGCGCGGCCGGTGATGCGGGCCATGCCGCTCGCGGCCAGGCCGAGGGCGTCGGCCACGTGCGAAGGCCGCGGCAGGTCCTTCAGCCCGAGCACGGTCTGCACCGCTCGCTGCATTTGAGCCTTGCCGGCGGCGCCGTTGCCGGTCATGGCGCGCTTGACCTCGGCGGGTGACAGCGCGACGACGCCCACCCCCAGCTGCCGGGCCGCCAGATAGATGACGCCGCGCGCGTGCCCCATGAGCACCGCGGTTCGCGGGAACTTGTACTCGGTGTAGAGGTCCTCGACGACGAGCAGCTCGGGCCCCTGCGCCTCGATGATCCGCTGGATGGCGCGATGGAGCGCGTTGAGCCGTGCCTCGAGGGGCTGGCCGGCGGTGGTGCTGATGACCCCGGCGTCCCGCACCGCGACACCACCGGCGGCGGCTTCCAGCACGCCGAACCCGGTGGCGACGAGCCCCGGGTCGACTCCCATGACGCGGAGGGCGCTAGGCCGCGGTGATGGCGTCGATGACCTCGTCGGCGATGTCGTAGTTGGAGTACACGGACTGGACGTCGTCTTGCTCCTCCAGGGCCTCGATCAGCCGCAGCACCGCCGCGGCCTCCTTGCCCTCGACCTTCACCGTGGATTGCGGCACCATGTCCACCCGCGCCTCGAGCACCGGCATCCCCTGCCGCTCCAGCGCCTGGCGCACCGACTCCATTTCATCAGGACTCGCCGTGACCTCGAACACTTTTTCGATCTGCTTGACGTCGGTGGCCCCCGAGTCCAGCGCCTTCTCGAGCAGATCGTCCTCCTTCACCTTCTGGGCGTCCACCTCGATCATCCCGCGGCGGTCGAACATCCACGCCACGCAGCCCGAGGTGCCCATCCGCCCCTCGTTCTTCTCGAAGATGTGCCGGATCTCGGGCCCGGTGCGGTTCTTGTTGTCGGTCAGGGTGCGGACCATCACCGCCACCCCGCCCGCGCCGTAGCCCTCGTAGGAGATCTCCTCGTACGATTCCCCGGGCAGCTCGCCGGTGCCCTTCTGGATGGCGCGCTTGATGTTGTCGGCGGGCATGTTGGCCGCCCGGGCCGATTCCATGGCCGCCTTCAGCCGCAGATTCCCCTTGGGGTCTCCCCCGCCATTCTTGGCCGCCACCGTGATCTCGCGCAGGATCTTGGAGAAGAGCTTCCCGCGCTGGACGTCCGTCTTGCCCTTCTTTCGCTTGATCTGCGACCACCGTGAATGTCCAGACATGCCAGTCTCCTACGAGCTGAGGGATAGTTTCAGGGACTTGACCCGCTCCAGCCGACGGGCGCGCCGCTCGACCGCCTGCGCGAAGCGGCGCTGCTCGGCCGGAGTCGCGGGCGTGAACGGCCGACACGGCTGCGGTCGCAGCGGCCCGGCCGGGTCCGATCCCAGATGCACGAAGGTGAGGTAGGCGGTGCAGGCGTGCTTGGTCTCACCGGTCCACGGCACCTCGCTCACCACCTTCACCCCAACCTCGATGGACGACGTCCCCACGTGATTGAGCCCGGCCTTGAATGTCACGACCTCGTTGGAATGGATCGGCGCGTAGAAGTCCAGCGCGTCCAGGCACGCGGTCATGACCAGGCCCCGGCAGTACCGCATCGAGAGGATGCCGCCCGCCTCGTCGATGTCGAGGAGAAGCTTGCCCGCAAACATGGTATTGCCGAAGAGCAGGTCCTCCGGCAGCACCGATCGGCAGGACTCGAACTGCCAGCGCTGATCGGGGGCGTCGTCCTCGACCTCGCGCATGCGCTCGGCGCGCCGGGCGAAACGCTCGAGCCGGCGCGCCCGCCG
>DATFWA010000232.1:0-2270 GCA_035259825.1 Candidatus Methylomirabilota bacterium
GGCTGTCCGCCCGCAAGTGGTTGCGGGAACTCGAAGTGATTCGAGGTGCTACGGCAGGCTGACGCTCGTGCTATCTCCGCTGTTCGTGATCGTGAAGGTACCCGCCGCGGTGTTGGCGGAATAGGCATAAGAGCCCCAGCCTTGGGGACCCGACGGGACGGACGCCATGAAGGGGCCGGCGGTCTGACCCAGCGAGTTGGTGGCCACGGTGGTGAGCTGCGTGAGCGCCGTCGGGATGTTGCCCATGTGCGCGGAATAGATGCTGACGGCGGACGCGAGGGCCCGGGCGTCGGCCTGGGCCTTGGCCAGCCGCGCGCGCGCCTGAACGTTGGCGTACAGCGGGATGGCGATGGCAGCGAGGATACCGATGATGGCCACCACGATCATCAACTCGATGAGCGTGAAGCCTCGCTGCTGGTGACGCCTGCGAAAGATCTGCATTTGAAGCCTCCTGATCAACAAGAATTAGGACAGTGATCACGGAGAAGTGCATTCGGCATGCCGGACTTGCGACGGGCTGAATCCCGGGTGAGAACAGCCTTAAGAGACGAAACTGAGGCTCGAACCACGTCAGGAGGTGATCAAGGGGGGCACCCAGGCGGTCTAGTAGCTACAGGGTTGAGCAGGGGGCTACACTTTTCCGCGGGCGCCCAACTGCGCTTGCCTTTCCGGCCAGCAAGAGCAGGATTCCCAGATCGCTGATCAACCGCGACTCAACTCACATCTGTCTACCCGCCCGGCGTATCGTCGCGGTGATCGGCTCCACCAGGTACTGAAGGGGCGTCTGGGTGGCGCCCTCGATGTAGACCTCGGCGGGCATCCCCGCCTGCACTGGAAGCCCGCCCGCCGCCTCGAGCGAGCGGGGATCGAGGGCGATCAGCGCGCTGTAGTAGGGCGCCGAGGTCGCGCGATCCAGCAGGCGATCGCCCGAGACGTAGGTCACGGTGCCGGTGACCATGGACGTCGCGCGATGCTTGAAGGCAGTGAATCTCACCCGGGCACGCTGCTCGACCGCCACGTGGCTGATCTCTTCCGGCCGGACGAGGGCCTCGACTACCAGGTCGGCCCCGTGCGGGACGATCTCCGCGATGGGCTCGCCGGCGCGGACCACCGCGCCGGGGGACGTGAACCGGAGGTCGATCACCTCCCCGGAGGCCGGCGCCACCACAATCTGCCGTCCCGCCGCGTCCACCGACTTGCGCAGCTCCTGGTCGATCTCACCCAGCCGCGCGCCGGTCACTTTGAACTGGTCGCTCGCCGCCTTCACGAAGTCGTTCCGGATACCTTTGATCCTCAGATCGGTCTCGACCAGGCGCTGCCCGGCGCGGGCCAGCTCCGACCGGCGCTCCTCGAGCTTGGCCGCGTAGTCCAGCACCGCCGCCTCGAGCTGGACGACCCGGATCGGCGCGAGATAGCCGCCCTTGATAAGCTCGCGGTTGGTCTCGAGCTCGCTCCGCTGCAGCGTCAGCGACGTCTCTGCCTGCCGGACCTGGGCTTCCAGCGCGGCGATCTCCTTCTCGACCTGCTCCCGATGGGCGGCCATGAGGGTCACCTCGCTCCGGAGCGAATCACGGCGGGCCTCGAAGAGCGCGGCCTCCTTCGCGAGTGCTTCTTGGACGCGCGGGTCACGCTTCGCGCGATGGGCGAGATCGCGGGAGAACTCCAGCGTGGGCGCGAGCGACTGCTCCGCCTCGTGGCGCGCCAAGGCCGCGAGCTCGACGTCCACCCGATAAGTCAGACGGTTGCGGTCGGCGTCCACGCCGACGTCGCCGAGGATCAGGATCGTCTCCCCGGCCTCGACGCGCTGGCCATCGCGCACCAGCACGGCGCGGACGATGCCTCCTTCCCGATGCTGCACCGGGCGCCGGTTGAGCTCGACCTTCACCACTCCAGGAGCCACGACCGCCATGGACAAGGGCGCCACCGCCATCCACGTCCCCAACGGCAGGACGGCACCCAGCATGATCCACCAGCCGCCGCGGACGAGCCGCCGGGCGTGACGTCGGCTCGCCGGGTGCTCGCCCATGGTCACGAGCCTCGGCACAGGTGCGCTCATGCCACCAGCTCGCCGGCTCCCGCGCGTCCGCGCCGGCGAAGAGTCTGCAGCACCTGCTGCGTTGGGCCGAAGAGCTGAACGCGGCCATCACGCAATACAAGTACTTGGTCCACGTGTGCGATCAGCGGAGGCCGGTGGGTGATGAGCACCGAGGTCACGCCCTCCCGCCGGAGGTCACCCAGCGTCGCGGCGAGAGCGATCTCGCCCGCACCGT
>DATFWA010000233.1:0-6148 GCA_035259825.1 Candidatus Methylomirabilota bacterium
GTTCAGCGCCGCGCGGGTCGCCGAGCTCTCGCGTGCGGGCACGCCGGTGTTCGTGAACGTGACCGCGGCGTGGTGCATCACCTGCCTGGTCAACGAGCGGGTGGCGCTGCACTCGCCGTCGGTGGCCGAGGCCTTCGCGCGGAAGGGCGTCGTGTATCTCAAGGCCGACTGGACGAACAAGAGTCCCGAGATCGCCGCGCTGCTCGAGTCGTTCGGCCGGAGCGGCGTACCGCTCTACGTGGTCTACGGACGGAGCGCAGCCGGGAGTCCGCAGGTGCTGCCGCAGATCCTGAGCGAGACCGGTCTCATCGAAGCCATCGAGAAGATCTGAGCCACGTCACACAAAGGAGAGCACCGATGCGAGCAATCATGAGCCGCCGCCAGTTTTTGACCCGCACCGGCGCCGTCGTCCTCGTGGGCGGCGCGTCCACGCTGGACCGGCGTCCATCGTGGGCCGCCGTCGCCGCGAAGGTGGGCGAGCCCGCGCCCGCGTTCACCACCGCCTCGACCGCGGGGTCGCCGGTGAGCCTGGGCTCCTACCAGGGCAAGGTGGTTGTGCTGGAGTGGACGAACCACGAGTGCCCCTACGTGCGGAAGCACTACGAGACCGGCAACATGCAGGCGCTCCAGCGCGAGACCACCGGCCAGGGCATCGTCTGGCTCACCATTATCTCCTCGGCCAAGGGCGAGCAGGGCTACGTCACGCCCACGCAGGCCGACGAGCTGACGACCAGCCGCAAGGCGGCGCCCACCCTGGTGTTGCTCGACGAGAAGGGCGTGGTCGGGCGGATGTACGGGGCCACCAATACCCCGCACATGTACGTGGTGGACAAGACCGGCCTGCTCGTCTACGCGGGAGCCATCGACGACCGCCCCACCACGCGCAAGGCCGACGTGCAGGGCGCCAGCAACTACGTGAAGGCGGCCCTGGACTCGGTGGCCGCGGGCCAGCCGGTGAAGACGCCGGTCACGCGCGCCTACGGCTGCACGGTGAAGTACTCCTAGCCCCATGCTCTCGCGCCGCCGGCTCCTCCACGGGCTGGCCGCGAGCGCGGCCGTGTCGGCCGTGCCGCGCCACGGTCGCGCTCAGGCGCCGCCCGCGCTCGCCGACGTCCCCGACACGGCGCGGGCCGCGATGGCGGCGGCCGCCCTCGCGTTCCTGGCCGCTCTGCCCGCCGACACGCGCAAGCGCGCGGTGTTCGCGGTCGCCGACAAGGAGCGGCTCAACTGGCACTACGTGCCGCGCCGGCGCGAGGGCGTGGCCTTCAAGGACATGCCGCCGCCCGCGCGCACCGCGGCCCACGAGCTGATGAAGGTGAGCCTCAGCGCGGCGGGCTACGGCAAGGCGGTGAACATCATCCGGCTCGAGGAAGTCCTCCGCCGCCTCGAGACGATCGGCCTCATGCGCGACCCGGAGAACTACGCCTTCACCGTCTTCGGCAACCCGGGGCCGTCGGCGCCGTGGGGCTGGCGCGTCGAGGGCCACCACCTCTCGCTGAACTTCCTCCTCGCCCCGGGCAAGCCGGTGGCGATGACCCCCGCGTTCCTCGGGGCCAATCCCGCCCAGGTGCCGTCGGGCGCGCAGAAGGGCGCCCGCGCGCTGCCCGCCGAGGAGGATCTGGCGCGCGCGCTCGTCTCGAGCCTCAGCGAGGCGCAGCGCTCCCGCACCATCATCGCGGCCCAGTCGCTTGGCGACATCGTGACCGGGCCGGGCCGCGCCGACAGCCTGACCAGGCCGGCGGGCCTCGCGCTGGCGGACATGACCGCCGACCAGCGCGATCAGGCCCTGCGCCTCGTCGAGGAGTACGCGCGCAACATGCGCGCCGAGCTCGCCGAGCAGGAGCTGTCGCGCATGCGCCAGGCCGACCCGACGCAGATCCATTTCGCGTGGGCCGGCGCCATCGAGCCCGGGAAGGCGCACTACTATCGCCTGCACGGACCGACGCTGCTCATCGAGCTGGACAACACCCAGAACGACGCCAACCACATCCACGCGGTCTGGCACGATCCGCAGCGCGACTTCGGGCTTGACGCGCTCAAGGCCCACTACGACCATGGAAATCACGTCGGGGGCCATCACCACGTCTGAGGCGCATCCGGCGCGCGACTGAGAAACCGCCGCACCGCGCCCGGGTCGTCCTTACCGCGAAGAAACTACCCGTCCGCGGCGCCGCTCGGTAGAATCTGCCGCGGTTTCCTCGCGTGGAGCGATGGCATTTCGCTTGCTCCAGCAACTGGCGATGAACAGGCTCGCCACTGTCGTCGCGCTGATCGTGGGCGTCGCGGCGCTGTATCTCGCGCGCGCCGTGCTGGTGCCGATCGCGCTGGCCGCGCTGCTCACCTTCATGGTCTACCCGATCGTCGACGGTCTGACCCGGCTCGGGCTGCGCCGCGCGATCTCGGTCGGCGTCGTGGTGACCGCGCTCTTCCTCGCGCTCGGCGGCGTCTTCTGGATCCTGACGATGGAGTTCGCGGCCCTCTCGACGCAGATCCCGGTCTATCGCGACAACCTCATCGCCAAGATCGGCGAGGTGAAGCGGCTCGGGAGCGGCGGCGCGCTCGAAAAGATGCAGACCGCGGTGACCGACGTGGCCCGAGCGCTGGAGAAGGAGGCGGCTCCGCGCGCGCCGGACGCGGCGGCGCCGGTCATCGTCCGCTCCGAGCCCACGGGCCGATGGCAGCTGCCGGCCTACGTCGAGTACATGGGCGCGGCGGGCGCGGTCATCGTGCTGGTCATCTTCATGCTGATCGAGCGCGAAGATCTCCGGAACCGGGTCATCCGGCTCGGCGGCTACGGCCGGCTGATCACCACCACGCGCGTTCTGGACGAGGCCGCCCACCGCATCAGCCGCTACCTGCTGATGCAGACCATCATCAACACCAGCTTCGGGATCGGCATCACCGGCGGCCTCATGCTGCTGGGCGTGCCGTACGCGCTGCTCTGGGGGTTCCTGGCCGCGGTGCTGCGCTTCATCCCCTACGTCGGCGTCTGGCTGGCCGCGCTGATCCCGATCGTGTTCACCCTGGCCGCATTCCCGCGCTGGTACCAGCCGCTGCTCGTTGCGGGAATCTTCGTGGTGCTGGAGGTGGCGGCCAGCTTCGCGCTGGAGCCACTGCTCTACGGCCAGAGCGCGGGCGTCTCCCAGGTGGCCCTGCTCTGCTCGGTCGCGTTCTGGGCGTGGCTGTGGGGTCCGATCGGGCTGGTGCTGGCGACGCCACTCACGGTGTGCCTCGTCGTCCTCGCCAAGCACGTCCCCGGCCTCGAGTTCATCGGCATCCTCATGTCCGACGAGCCGCCGATCGCCCCCGCGGCCGCGTACTACCAGCGACTACTCGCGAAGGATCGAGCCGAGGCGGAGCGCATCGTCACCGTTCACGCCGCCGAGCATTCCCTCGCGACCGTCTTCGACGGCGTGATCCTGCCCGCGCTGCGCCACGCCCGGCGCGACCGCGCGCAGGACACCCTGTCCGAGGACGCGGAGCGGTCTGTCTGGCGGGACACGCGCGAGATCGTGGACGCCCTCGGGGCCCGGCAGCGGGCCGCCGCCGAGGCCGCCGACGCAAGCCCGGAGGCGAAGTCGCCGCCGCGCAACGTCCGCGTCGTCGGGATTCCCGTCCGGGACGAGGCAGACCGGCTGGGCCTCGCGATGCTCGAGCATCTGATCGATCCGGCCCGCTGGACCATCGAGATCGCCTCCCCGCATCTCCTGCGCTCGGAGATCTTCACGCTGATCGAGGAGAAGCGACCCGTGGCGGTCTGCCTGGGGACGCTGCCGTCGGGCAGCCGCGGCCGGACCCGCTACCTCTGCAAGCGGCTGCGCGCTCGCTTCCCGGATCTTCGGATCCTGGTGGGATCCTGGGGACAGCGAGACAACGTGGCCCTCGCGCGACGGCAGCTCGAAGGAGCGGGCGCCGACCTGGTGAGCACGAGCCTGTTGGAGAGCCGGCAACATCTCCAGGAAGTCTACGGGCTGGAGCCGCCGACGCTTCGTTCCCCCGTCGAGATCGAGGCGGGGGCGAGCGCTCCGGCTACGGCGTAACCGGGATGCCGTCGAGCCCGAGCATGTGGTCGAGCAGGGCCGGGTCCACCGGCTTCGTCACGTGCAGGTCGAAGCCGGCCGCCAGCGCCTGGCGCCGATCCTCCGCCTGTCCGTAGCCGGTCACCGCCACCAGGCGGATCGCGCAGGTTTCCGGCCGACGGCGCAGCTCGCGCGCCACCGCGAACCCGTCCATCCCGGGCAGGCCCAGATCGATCAGCGCGACGTGGGGCCGGAACCTGCTCACCTTGGCGAGGCCGCCGGGCCCGTCCTCGGACGTCTCGACGTGATGGCCGGCCATCTCGAGCAGGAGACGGAGGCTGTCACGCGCGTCCGGGCTGTCCTCCACCACCAGCACGCGCCGGGACGCGGCGGCGGGGCGCGCGCGGTCGAACAATCGGGGACCCGCATCCGGCGCGGCGATCGCGGGTAGCCAGACGGTGAACTCGCTGCCCTGTCCCGGCCCGGCGCTCCACGCGGCCACCGCGCCGCCGTGCAGCTCGACCAGCCGCTTCACGAGGGCCAGGCCCAGGCCGAGCCCGCCGCGCGAACGCTCGAAGCTCTGCGGCTCCTGTACGAAGAGATCGAACACGCGGCCGAGCAGCTCGGTCCGGATGCCCTGGCCGGTGTCCCGCACCCGCAGCAACGCGCTGTCGCCCGACCGCTCCGTGCTCACGATGATGCGGCCGCCCGGCGGGGTGTACTTGAGCGCGTTGTCGAGCAGGTTGTTGACCACCTGCTCGAGCCGGCCCGGGTCCCCGGCCACGTGCACCGCGTCGCCGTGCACCGAGACGCCGTGCCGATCCGTCCGGCCGGCGTGGGCGAGGGCGTCGAGGCAGCGGCTGGCCAGGGCCCGCAGGTCGACTGCGCGCCGCTGCAGGTCGATCTTGCCGGAGGTCACCCGCGCGATGTCGAGCAGGTCCTTCACCAGGTGGGTGAGCTGCGCGGTCTGCCGGCCGATGATCTCCACCACGTGCCGCGTGGTCTCGTCACCCTCGAGCCGCTTGAGCACCGCCACCGCGTTGGACAGCGTGCCGAGCGGATTCCGCAGCTCGTGCCCGAGCATGGCCAGGAACTCGTCCTTGGCCTGGTTCGCGGCCTGCAGCGACTCGGCGAGGGCCTCCGCTTCGTCGCGGCGCGTCTGGCTCTGGACCTCCAGCTCGCTCCGCTCGGTGATGTCGAGCGAGACGCTCAGCACCGCCGGCTCGCCGCCGAAGGTGATGACCTCGGAGTTCACGAGCATCCTGCGTTCGTCGCCCGCCCGGTTCCGGAAGGTCACCTCGAAGTCGCGCACCCGGCCCCCGTCCTGCAGCAACTGGAGCATGCGGTAGCGCTGCTCCGGGGCGACCCAGAAGCCGAGATCCGCCTTGCTGCGCCCGAGCATCTCCTCCCGTGTATAGCCGCTGTGGCGCAGCGCCGCCTCGTTGACCTCGAGATGGCGGTGGTCGCGGAGGCTCGTGATGGACATGGGTAGCGGGTTGCTGTGGAAGGCAACCATGAAGCGCCGCTCGCTCTCGCGCAGGGCGGTCTCCGCTCGGGTCCAATTGGTGATGTCGGTCAGCGCGCTGAGGATGCACGCCTCGCCGTCGAACATCACGACGTCCGCGGACAGCACGGTGATGCGCTCCTCGCCGTTCTTCATCCGGAAGCGGCACTCCATGTTGCGCACCGGGCGTCCCGCCTTCAGCTCGCGGATGCCGTCCTCCCGCTGCGCCGGGTTCACCCACAGCCCCAGCTCCGCCGGGGTCTTGCCCAGGATCTCCTCCCGGGTGTAGCCGCTGGTACTCAGGAAGGTGTCGTTGGCGTCGCGGATGCGGCCGTCGGAGACGCCGGTGAGGCAGAGGATAGTGGGGCTCAGGCCGAAGACGGCACGGAGCTTTTCTCCAAACTCGGGGGCCTGCATCGGGGGGAGTCTAGGGTGCCCGGGCGCGGTCTGGCAAGTCCCTCCCGCGGGCCGGGTGTATCATACGCGCCGACATCCTGCCCCGGAGAGGAGACGCTCATGGCGAATCAGGCGACGCTGGATCACGAGATCGACGTGCGGGACATCGAATACCTCTGCCACGGCGATCGGCCGCTGCTGGCCCGCATGTTCGTGCCGCGCGGCGACG
>DATFWA010000234.1:0-3746 GCA_035259825.1 Candidatus Methylomirabilota bacterium
GGATGGACCCGCCGGTATCGGTACCAAGCGCGCCCGCGGCGAGACCGGCCGCCACCGCCGCACCCGAGCCGCTGCTCGATCCGCCCGAGACGTAGCCGATGCGCCAGGGGTTCTGCACGTCTCCGTGGTGGGCATTGTCGCCGAAGGGGCCGAGCGCCAGCTCGGTCATGTTGAGCTTGCCCAGCGTGAGCGCGCCCGCCGACACGAGGCGCGCGACCGCGGTGCACGGCGGCGCGCCGACGAAGTAGTCGCTGGTCGACGTCCCACACGAGGTGGGCAGGCCCGGGATCAGGCAGAGGTCCTTGTGGGCCAGCGGCACGCCGTGCAGCGGCCCGCGCCAGGCGCCGGCGGCCGTCTCGCGCTCGAGCGCCGCCGCTGCGGCCAGCGCCCCGTCCCGGTCTACCGTGATGTAGGCGCGGAGCGTGCCGTCGAGCCGGGCGATGCGGTCCAGATACGCGCGGGTCAGAGCGACCGGTGACAGCTTGCCGGCGCGAATGGCCCGAGCCAGGTCGGTGAGCGTCGCGGCGGTCGGATCGGTCGGGTCGAGGTCGGGCATGGGCGTCGGCTCCGTCACATCCCCAGATATGCGCGCTGCACGTGCTCGTTGTCGAGCAGGTCTCGCCCGACGCCCGAGAGCACGACGCGGCCGTTCTCCAGCACGTACCCACGGCCGGCCAGGGCCAGGGCCTGCCGGGTGTTCTGCTCGACCAGCAGCACCGTCGTCCCCGCCCGGTTGATCTCGCCGATGATGCGGAAGATCTCCTGCACGATCTTCGGCGCCAGCCCGAGCGAGGGCTCGTCCAGCATGAGCAGGCGCGGGCGCGCCATCAGGGCGCGGCCGATGGCGAGCATCTGCTGCTGACCGCCCGACATGGTGCCGGCGGCCTGGCGCCGCCGCTCCGCGAGGATCGGGAAGAGGCCGAGCACGCGGTCCAGGCTCTCGCGCCGGTGCGGCCGCGCGGCGGCGGTGTAGGAGCCCAGCTCAAGGTTCTCGAGCACGGTGAGGCTCGGAAAGATCTTGCGCCCCTCCGGCACCTGGACCACGCCCCGCTCGACCACCGCGTGGCTAGGCAGCCGGTCCAGGCGCGCGCCGTCCAGCGTGATCTCCCCGGCGCGCGGGCGCAGCAGGCCGGAGATCGCGCGCAGCATCGTGGTCTTGCCCGCGCCATTGGCGCCCACCACCGAGAGGATCTCGCCCGGCTCGATGACGAGGTCGACGCCGGTCAGCGCGGGCAGGTCGCCGTATGCCACGTCCACCCCGCGGAGGATCAGCAGGCTCATCGCGTCTCCTCCACCGCCTCGCCCAGGTACGCTTCGATCACACGCGGATCGCGGGCCACCGCGGCGGGCGGACCCTCGGCGATCTTCTCGCCGTGGTGGAGGACCACCAGCCGGTGCGAGAGCGCCAGGATCGCGCGCATGACGTGCTCGATGATCAGCAGGCTCACCCCGCGCGAGTGGATGCGGCGGATCAGGCCGATGATGGCCTCGATCTCGGTCGGGTTCAGCCCGGACATGACCTCATCCAGTAGCAGGAGCCGCGGCTCGGTGGCAAGGCCACGCGCCACCTCCAGGCGCTTGCGGTCGGCGAGCGTGAGGTGCCGTGCCGGCGTGTCCCGTCGCGGGCCGAGGCCGACGAAGTCCACGATCTCGGCCGCCCGCACCCGCGCCTCGGCGACGTCGCCCACCCGGTTGAACGCGCCGACCATCACGTTCTCCAGCGTGGTGAGCCCCGCGAAGGGCTGGACGAGCTGGAACGTGCGCGCGAGCCCGTGCCGGCAGATCGCGTGCGGCTTGAGGCCGACGAGCGAGACGCCGTCGAAGTGGATCAAGCCCTCGCTCGGCCCGTGAAAGCCCGCGACGAGGTGGAACACGGTGGTCTTGCCGGCGCCGTTGGGCCCGATGAGCCCCACGATCTCGCCCGGGGCCACCGCGAGGTCGAAGCGATTGACCGCCACCAGCCCGCCGAAGCGTTTGGTGAGCCCGCGGATCTCGAGCCCGGTTCCGCTCACGCCGCTCGCTCCGCGCCGGGCCGGCGGCTGCGGAGCCAACCCACGAGCCCGTTGGGTAGGAACGAGATGACCAGGATCAGAATGAGGCCGTACAGCATGATGTCGGCGCCGGCCCGGCCCCGCAGCAGAGCCCGCGTCACCTCGGAGATCGGGGTCAGCACGAACGAGCCCAGCAGCGGCCCAGCCACCGTGCCCGCCCCGCCGACGATCGCGGGCAGCAGGCCGCCGATGGAGATCGCGGGCCCGAACGTGAGGCTCGGATCGATGTAGGCGAAGTACTGGGCGTAGAACGTGCCGCCGAGCGCGGTGAGGAACGACGACGCCGCCATCGCGCGGAGCTTGGTGGAGAGGGCATCCACGCCCGCCGCCTCCGCCGCGTCCTCGTTCTCCCGCACCGCGGCGAGCGCGTAGCCCATCCGGGACCGCTCGATCACCCGCGTGATCCACACCGCCCCCAGGGCCATCACGAAGATCACGTAGTAGTAGGGCAGCTTCTCCGCGAACAGGAACATCGCGGGGGCCGAGCCGCGGTTCGGCACCACGAGGCCGAGGGAGGAGCCCACCGCCTTCCAGTTCACCGCCACCACCCGCAACATCTCGGCGAAGGCCAGGGTCACCAGCGAGAAGTAGGGGCCGCGCAGGCCGTAGCGAAAGGACAGGTAGCCCGCGAAGAGCCCGAAGGCGGTGGCGAGCGCTCCGCCCGCCAGCATGCCGAGCCACGGGCTCACGTTCCAGTGGAGCAGCAGCAGCGTCGAGGTGTAGGCGCCGATCCCGAAGAAGGCAGCGTGTCCGAACGAGAACTGGCCCCCGTAGCCGCCGAGGATGTTCCAGCACGCGCCGAGGTAGCCGAAGAAGAGGATGCTGATCAGGACCTCGAGCGCGTACTTGGGCAGGAGCGGCGGCACCGCGACGAGCGCGGCGAGGCCGAGGGCGAGGAGAACCCTAGCGCCCACGGCGCGCGCCGAAGAGGCCCTCGGGCCGGAACAGCAGCACGATCACGAAGAGGCCGAAGACCACCAGCTGCTTCAGCGAGCCGGGCAGGAACGCGGCGCCGAGCGACTCGGCCAGCCCCACGATGAAGCCGCCCGCGAGCGCGCCCAGGAAGTTGCCCATTCCGCCGAGCACCACCACCACGAAGGCCATGATGTTGAAGCTCTCGCCCACGTCGGGCGCCACGTAGAAGAACGGGGTGATGAGCGCCCCCGCCACCGCCACGCAGGCCGAGCCGATGCCGAACGCGGCCCCGCGGATCCGCGCCACGTCGATGCCGACCAGGCGCGCACCCTCCGGCTCCTCGGACAGCGCCCGGATGGCCTTGCCCGTGTCGGTGGTGCGCAGGAATCCCCAGAGCGCAAGCCCGACCAGCACCGCCCCGCCCGCCGCGATGAGGCGCGGCACCTCGACGAGCACGTCGCCGACCATGAACGAGGCGCCAGAGTAGGACACGCGCAGGGAGCGGAAATCTCCCTGCCAGAGCACGAGGGCCAGGTTCTCCAGGAACAGCGCGACGCCGAGGGTGAGCAGCAGCTGGTTGTGCTCGGCGGCGGCCCGGTTCGGCTCGATGATCACACGCTGGATGAGCATGCCCAGCCCGAAGAAGAGTGGCCCGGTGACGAGGATGGAGAGGTACGGATCCATCCCCAGCAGCACGAACAGCCAGTACGAGGTGTACATGGCGAGCATCATCACCGCCCCGTGGGCGAAGTTGATGATGCGCAGCACCCCGAAGATCAG
>DATFWA010000235.1:0-2947 GCA_035259825.1 Candidatus Methylomirabilota bacterium
CGCGATGTTCGAGGAGGAAGCTGGCCGGCTCCGGGCCGCACTGGGTGGGCTCGAGGTCGGCCCGTTCCGCCTCGAGCACTTCGGCAGCACCGCGATCCCCGGAATCGCGGCAAAGCCGATCATCGACATCATGCTGGTCTCCGCCGACCAGTCACGCTGGCCAGGCCTGGTCGATCCCCTGGAGAGGCTCGAGTACGTCTTCTGGGCCGACAATCCCCGCCGCGAACGGATGTTCTTCGTCAAGGGCATGCCACCGTTCGGCCCGCGCCGCACCCATCACGTGCACGTTCGGACGGCCGACGACGCCAACCCCGCGCTCGCATTCTGCGAGTACCTGCGGGGCCATCCGGAGGAGGTTGCGCGCTATGCCCGTCTCAAGCGTGAACTGGCCGCGTGTCATCCCACCGACCGCGAGGCCTATACCGCGGGCAAGGACGACTTCGTGGCCGAGATCGTGCGCCGGCTGGGAGACTCGCCTCGCTGAAAACGCCGGCGCGATGGCTCGCGGCGGCCGTGCTGCTAGGCGGGGCGGTCGTCGCCGCCGGCTCGTGGTGGATGGGCACGCGCCTCACCGCCGCCGCGAACCGACCGGTGCCCGCGCCGGCCGACCTCGCCGTCAAGTCGGTGCGTATTGCCCAGGCGGACTCGGCCGGACTGGCCGCGTGGTGGGTGCCGGCGAATCCGGAGCGCGGCGCGGTGGTCCTGCTGCACCAGACCCGCGTCGATCGGCGCAGCATGCTGGGGCGAGCGCGGCTGCTGCTGCGCGAAGGGCTCTCGGTTCTCCTGGTAGACCTGCAGGCGCATGGAGAAAGCGCGGGCGAGCGGATCACCTTCGGGTTCCGCGAGTCGGACAACGCGCGCGCCGCCCTCGCCTGGCTGAGGAGTCGCCGGCCGCACGCGCGCGTCGGGATCATCGGCACCTCGCTGGGGGGCGCCGCGGTGCTGCTGGGCCGTCAGCCGATCGGCGCCGATGCGGTGGTCGTGGAAGCGGTCTATCCGGACATCCGCACATCCCTGGAGAACCGCGTCCGCATCCGGCTCGGCCCGCTCGCTCCCGTGCTGGCGCCTCTGCTGGTCGTCCAGCTCCGCCCGAGGCTGGGCGTTGAGTCCGACGACCTCCGCCCGATCACGGGCATCGCCGGTCTCGGCGCGCCGGTCCTCGTGGTGGCGGGGCAGCTCGATCGACATACCACGCTCGCGGAGTCGGAAGCCCTCTTCGTGGCCGCCGCGGCACCCAAGGAGCTGTGGGTCGTCGCGGGCGCCCACCACGAGGACTTCCTCGCCAAGGATCCCGACGGCTATCGCGAGCGCGTCATCGGCTTCCTGCGCCGACACCTCCTCCTATGACACCACCCGCTTCTCGTAGATCCCGCTGAGGATCTCGTCCACCGCGGCGCTCGCCCACACGTCGAAGAACGGCGAGGCCTGCATCGCCGCGAACTCGCGCATCCCGCGATCCCGCGCCTGGTCCGCGTTCTCGCCGGATCGGGCCGACTGCTGGTGGCCGCGGATGCGGTCCTTGTGGTAGATGGCCGGGTACTCGATGTAGCGGTGCAGCTCCTGGAAGTCCTTGGTGTAGACGACCACCACCGGTACCGACGCCCATTCGGCCCCATCCTTGGCGTTGAGGAACTCGAGCATGATGTCGTGGTTCGAGCCCGGATAAGCGGCCGGATCCGGGCGCCGCTGGCCGAGGATCCTCTGCCCGTCGCGGTTGAAGATGCGCAGGGCCAGCCCGCCCGCCTCGGCCAGGCGCGCCATCATCGGCACGTCGCGGCGGCAGTCGGAGGACCAGTCCTCGGAGACGACCAGGATGTTGGCGGGCCCGCTGGGCTGGGCGGCGAGCCACTTGATGGCCGCCACCTGGTAATCGGCGAGCCGAGTCCGCGCGTATCGATCGCGCAGGATGCCGCTGTTGTCCTTGCGCGCGATGCCTTTCGCGCCGCCGTCCGGGTAGTAGCTGCCGAACGCCTCGCGCGCGAGGTTCTCCGGGCTGCCCGCGTACGTCGCGTACTGCTCGAACGTCATCCCATTGTTGAACCGCTCTGCGTTCACGACGCTGCTGGCCATTGGCGTCCTCCTCGGGCTCCAGATGATACTCTGTTGCGCCAGGGAGGAGCCATCTCATGCTGGAGCTGCGTCCGGGCTGCGAGTGCTGTGACCGCGATCTGCCGCCCGATTCCGACGAGGCGCGCGTGTGCTCGTTCGAGTGCACGTTCTGCCGCGCGTGCGCAGAGACGGTGCTGGGCGGGCGCTGCCCGAACTGCGGCGGCGAGCTGGTGCCGCGCCCGCGCCGACCCGCCGACAAGCTCGTGAAGTACCCGGCCTCGACCGTGCGCGTGCACAAGCCGGCGGGCTGCCGCGGGTAGCGCCGACCGCCCGCGATGCGCGCCCGCGTTCTGCACCTCGACGCGTTCGCCGCGCGCGCCGGGCTGGGCAATCCCGCGGGCGTGCAGGGCCCGGAGATCGGGCGCGACGGCCGCGTGCACGTCTGGGTCGACGTCTGCGAGGTCCGCGTCGGCGGCACCGCCTGCTTCGTCCGCGAGCTGCTGATCGACCTCCCATGAGCGAGTCCCGGACCGTCATGCGCCGGGCGCGCCTCGACGACGTGCCCGCGATCGTGCGGATGCTGGCCGATGATCTCCTCGGGGCGACCCGGGAGCGCAACCAGACGCCCCTGCCCGAATCCTACCGACGCGCCTTCGAGGCCATCGACCGCGACGACAACCAGGATCTGATCGTCGCCTGCCAGGACGAGCGAGTGGTCGGCGTCCTGCAGCTCACGTTCATGCCGTCGCTCACCTATCAAGGCGGGTGGCGTGCGCAGATCGAGGGCGTCCGCGTCGATTCCGCGATCCGCTCGCAGGGGCTCGGGCGCACGCTCTTCGAGTGGGCGATCGCGCGCGCCCGCGAGCGCGGCTGCCACATGGTGCAGCTCACCACCGAC
>DATFWA010000236.1:0-12445 GCA_035259825.1 Candidatus Methylomirabilota bacterium
AGGCCTGCAGGCGGGACTTGGACTTGGCCTGCCGCGCGCGCGGTGACATGCGCACCCACTCCAGCTCGCGCTCGAGCGTACGCTGCCGCGCGCTCTCCTGCTTCTCCTCGACCGCGAGGCGCTGCTTCTTCTGGTCGAGCCGCGAGGAGTAGTTGCCCTCCCACGGGATACCCGCGCCGCGCTCCAGCTCGAGGATCCAGCCCGCCACGTTGTCGAGGAAGTAGCGGTCGTGGGTGATCGCCACCACCGTGCCGGGGTAATCCTTCAGAAACCGCTCGAGCCAAGCCACGCTCTCGGCGTCCAGGTGGTTGGTGGGCTCGTCGAGCAGTAGCAGATCCGGCTTCTGCAGTAGGAGACGGCAGAGGGCCACGCGGCGCACCTCACCGCCCGACAGCGTGGCCACGTCGGCGTCGCCGGGCGGGCAGCGCAGGGCGTCCATGGCGATCTCGACCGTTCGGTCGAGGTCCCAGCCGTTGGCCGCCTCGATGGCGTCCTGCACGCGGCTCTGCTCGGCCAGGACCTTCTCCATCTCGTCGTCGTCGAGCGGCTCGCCGAGGCGGGCGTTGATCTCGTCGAAGCGCGCGAGGAGCCCGCGAACTTCGGACACGCCGTCCTCCACGTTGCCACGCACATCTTTCCCGGGATCGAGCCGCGGCTCCTGCGGCAGGTAACCCACGCGAACGCCGTCGGCGGGCCAGGCCTCGCCGAGGAACTCCTTGTCCACTCCCGCCATGATGCGGAGCAGGCTGCTCTTCCCGGCCCCGTTGGCGCCGATGACCCCGATCTTGGCGCCCGGATAGAACGACAGCCAGATGCCCTTCAGGATCTCCCGCTTGGGCGGAACGATCTTCTTCAGGTCCTTCATCACGAAGATGAACTGATGAGCCATAGGCTCGAAATTATACCGGCGAAGTCCAGTTGAGGATTGACAAAAGCGGGCCCGGCCCCTATAAGTACCATCCGTGGTCAATTGCCGTCCGTGACGCAGGCCGTGGAAGCCGCCATCCTTTCCGTCCGCAAGATCTCGATGCGCTTCGGGGGTATCGTCGCGCTCGACGACGTCTCCTTCGACATGGCGGCGGGCCACATCGTGGGGCTCATCGGGCCGAACGGCGCGGGCAAGACCACGCTCTTCAACTGCGTCAGCCGGCTCTACACCCCGAACGAAGGCGACCTGGTGTTCGAGGGCAAGTCGATCATCCGCGACAGCCCGCACCACGTGGCCGCGCTCGGCATCGGGCGGACGTTCCAGAACCTCGCGCTCTTCCCGAGCATGACGGTGCTGCAGAACGTGATGGTCGGCGTGCACGCCCGCACCGGGAGCGACTTCCTCAGCAACGCGCTCCGGTTGCCCTCGGTGACGCGGGAAGAGCGCATGATGCGCGATGCGGCGATGGAATCCATCGCCTTCCTCGAGCTGGAGCGCGTGGCCAGCCATCCCGCCGCGGGGTTGCCGTTCGGCACGCTCAAGCGGGTCGAGCTGGCGCGCGCGTTGGCGGGCCATCCCAAGCTCCTGCTCGTCGACGAGCCGGCGGGCGGCCTCAACCACGAGGAGGTCGCCGCGCTCGGCGGGATACTGCGCGCCATCCGGGAGCGGCGCGGAATCACCGTGCTGCTTGTCGAGCACCACATGAGCCTGGTGATGCAGGTCTCCGACCGCGTGGTGGTCCTCGACTTCGGCCGCAAGATCGCGGAGGGCCCGCCCACGGCGGTACAGCGGGATCCCGAGGTCATCCGCGCCTATCTCGGGGAGAGCTGATGCCGCCGCTGCTCGAGGCCAGCGACCTGGAGGCGCAATACGGCTGGACCAAGGTCCTGCACGGGCTGTCCTTCGCGGTGGAGTCGGGCGGCATCACCACGATCCTGGGGGCCAACGGGGCCGGCAAGACCACCACCCTCCGGGCGGTCTGCCAGATGGTGAAGACCGGCGGCCAGGTGCGGTTCGACGGCCTGCGCATCGACGGCAAGAGCACCGAGGAGATCGTCCGGCTCGGCATCGCGCACACTCCCGAAGGGCGCGGTACCTTCGTCGATCTGTCGGTGGAAGAAAACCTCCGGCTCGGGGCCTACGCGCGCCGGGACCGGGTCGGGCTGTCGGAGGACTACGAGAAGATCTTCCAGTACTTCCCGGTGCTGGCCCAGCGGCGCCGCCAGCAGGCGGGCACGCTCTCGGGTGGCGAGCAGCAGATGCTCGCGGTGGCGCGCGCCCTGATGTCGCGTCCGCGCCTCCTGCTCCTCGACGAGCCCTCGCTGGGCCTCGCCCCGCTGGTGGTGCGCGAGATCTTCCGCATCGTGCGCACCATCAACGAGCAC
Organism: Candidatus Methylomirabilota bacterium; assembly: GCA_035259825.1. Classification (GTDB taxonomy): domain Bacteria; phylum Methylomirabilota; class Methylomirabilia; order Rokubacteriales; family CSP1-6; genus CAMLFJ01. Next base: position 2,314 of record DATFWA010000236.1, read on the forward strand.
GAGCGCGTGAGCGTGCTCCTCGTGGAGCAGAACGCGGCGATGGCCCTCGACCTGGCCCACCACGCCTATCTGCTCGAGACCGGGCGGGTGGTGATGTCGGGCCCGGCCAGCGAGCTGAAGAAGGACGACGCGATCCGCCGCTCCTATCTCGGATACTGAAGACGCGACGAAACCCATGAACCCCCAGGCCACGAAACCGAAGCGAACGATCACGAACCACTACGCGCCGGCCCCGAAGCCCACCCTGACGAACCGCGAGGCGAAGAATCGGAAGCGGTGGGGAGGCTTGGGGGAGGAGCGGCGCTCGCTCCCCCCCAATTAAGATGGACATCTTCGTGCAGCAGGTCGTCTCCGGACTGGCGACGGGCGGAATCTACGCAAGCCTGGCGCTGGCTCTCGTCATGATCTACCAGGCCACCGACGTGGTGAACTTCGCCCAGGGCGAGATGGCCATGTTCAGCACCTACCTGGCGTGGTCCATGATGCAGGCCGGCCTGCCCTACTGGGGCACCTTCCTGGCCACGGTGGCCATCGCCTTCGTGGGCGGTCTGCTCATCGAGCGGATCGTGATCCGACCGGTGGAGAACGCGCCGATCCTCACCATCGTCATCGTGACCCTCGGCCTGCTCGTGATCTTCAACAGCGTGGCCGGGTGGATCTACTCCTACATCCAGAAGCCGTTCCCGAGCCCGTTCCCGGCCAAGCCGATCCGGATCGGCAACATCGTCTTCGGCGCGCACGACCTGGGCGCGATCGGCGTCACCCTCGTCGTGCTGATGTTGCTGTTCGCGTTCTTCCGCTTCACCACTCTCGGCCTCGCCATGCGCGCGGCGGCCCAGAATCCGGTCTCGAGCCGGCTCTGCGGCATCCGGGTGAGCTGGATGCTCGGCCTCGGCTGGGGCCTGGCCGCCGCCTTCGGCGCCATCGCGGGCATGATGGTCGCCCCGGTGGTCTTCCTCGATCCGAACATGATGGGCGGCATCCAGCTGTACGCCTTCGCGGCGGCCACGGTGGGGGGATTCTCGAGTCCGCAGGGCGCGGTGATCGGCGGCCTACTGGTGGGGGTGACCGAGAACCTCGTCGGGACCTACGTGTCCTTCATCGGCACCGAGCTCAAGCTCACGGTGGCCCTGGCCATGATCATCATCGTGCTGCTGGTGAAGCCGACCGGACTCTTCGGTCGCACCATCGTGCGCCGGGTGTGAGGATGGCGACCAAGACGAGCCCGGTGGAGAAGGCGGCGACGCGCGTGGAGACGGCAGCCGCCGCGGCTGCGCAACCGGCGCTCGCGGCCCGGCCCGTCGGGCTGGTGGCGCTGGCGGTGGTGGTGGCGGTCGCGATATCGCTGCCCTTCTTCATGAGCGGCTTCCGGCTCTTCCAGTTCACCCAGGTGCTGATCTACGCCATCGCCCTACTCGGCCTCAACATGCTGACCGGGTACAACGGCCAGTTCTCCCTCGGCCACGGAGCCTTCTACGGGATCGGCGCCTACACCACCGCGATCATGATCGACCGGTGGAGCATCGGCTACGGGTGGACGATCATCGCGGCCGGCCTCGTCTGCCTGATCGTGGGCTTCCTCTTCGGCCGCCCCGCCCTGCGGCTGGAAGGCCTCTACCTGGCCCTGGCGACGTTCTCCCTCGCGCTGGCCGTCCCCCAGATCCTGAAGTACTTCGAGCACTGGACGGGCGGATCACAGGGCATCGTGCTGAGCAAGCCGAAGGCGCCGTTCGGGCTCCGCCTCACCGAGGACCAGTGGCTCTACTACCTGACTCTCGCGGTGACGATCCTCCTCTTCGTCCTCGCGTGGAACCTCCTGCGCGGCCGCGTGGGACGCGCGATCGTGGCCATTCGCGACAACCACATCGCGGCCGAGGCGATGGGCATCGACAACGCCCTGTACAAATCGGTCGTGTTCGGAGTCAGCGCCGCCTACACCGGCATCGCGGGCGCCCTCTCGGCCATCGCGATCGCATTCGTGGCTCCCGACTCCTTCAACGTCTTCCTCTCCATCACCCTGCTCACCGGCATCGTGATCGGCGGCTTCGCCACGATCTCGGGAGCGATCTACGGTGCGCTGTTCATCCAGTTCGTCCCGAACTGGGCCCAGGACATCTCCAAGGCGGCTCCCTGGGCCATCTTCGGCATCTTCCTCATCGTGTTCATGTACGTCATGCCCCGTGGCATCGCCGGCTTCCTGCACCTGGTCTGGATCCGGCTGACCGCGTCGGCAGTTTCAAGAGAGAAGGGCCGGTGAGTCGGGCCCGGAGGCCCGCCGGCGGTCTTACCCCCCAACCCTGAACTGGAGGCAAACATGAGTCTGTTGACGCGGTTCATCGCGCTGCTCCTGGTGAGCGGCCTGGTCGGCGCTGGCACGGCGGCGGCCCAGACGGTGGTCGGCGTGACCGCCACCGAGATCAAGATCGGCAACACGAATCCCTACAGCGGCCCGGCTTCCGCCTACGGCACCATCGGCAAGGTCATCGGCGCCTACTTCAAGAAGGTCAACGACGAGGGTGGCGTCAACGGGCGGAAGATCAACTACATCACCTACGACGACCAGTACAGCCCGCCCAAGACGGTGGAGATGGTGCGTCGCCTCGTCGAGCAGGACCAGGTGGCCCTGCTCTTCCAGACCCTCGGCACGCCGCCCAACAGCGCCATCCACAAGTACGTGAACCAGCAGAAGGTGCCGCACCTGTTCGTGGCGACCGGGGCCACCAAGTGGAACGATCCGCAGAACTTCCCCTGGACGATGGGCTATCAGCCCAACTACCAGACGGAGGGCCGGCTCTACGCGCAGTACGTGCTAAAGAACATGCCGGACGCCAAGGTCGGCATCCTGTACCAGAACGACGACTACGGGAAGGACTATCTCAAGGGCTTCGAGGACGGCATGGGCGAGGCGGGCAAGAAGCTCATCGTCATGAAGCAGAGCTACGAGGTGACCGATCCCACCGTCGACTCCCAGATCGTGAACCTGAAGAACAGCGGCGCCAACGTGTTCTTCAACATCACGATTCCCAAGTTCGCGGTGCAGGCCATCAAGAAGGCCAACGACATCGGCTGGAAGCCCCTCCACTTCCTGAACAACGTGTCGAGCTCGCTGGGCACCGTGCTGAAGCCGGCCGGCCTCGAGGCTTCGCGGGGCCTGATCACCGCGCTCTACATGAAGGAGATCACCGATCCGCAGTGGAAGAACGACAAGGGCTTCCAGGACTGGGTCGCCTTCATGAAGAAGTACTATCCGGAAGGCGCGCTGGACGATCAGTCCAACGCCTTCGGCTACAACGTGGCGATGCTCATGACGCAGGTGCTGAAGCAGTGCGGGAACGATCTCTCCCGCGAGAACATCATGAAGCAGGCGGCCAACGTGAAGAACTTCGAGCTGCCGCTGCTGCTGCCCGGCATCAAGATCAACACCAGCCCGACCGACTTCGCGCCCATCGAGCAGGAGCAGCTCGCCAAGTTCGACGGCGAGAAGTGGTCGCTCTTCGGTGAGGTGCTGGACGCCTATCGCAAGTAGCGCCTCGCTCAGCCGTCAGCCGAACAAGAGAGCCGGCGGAGACCCCGCCGGCTCTCTTCTTTTCCCGCGTTCGCGGGAAGCGGGCGAGCACACGACTCCGGTCGAAGTCGAAGGCTGATCCCCCAGGCCGGGGGGCTACTGGCCCTGGTAGGTCGAGGGGGCCGGAGCGGGGACGAACGCGGAGCCGGCGGGAGCCACGCGGGTTGGAGTCGGAGCCATCGCCCCGTCGCAGCCCATCGGCCCGACCGGTTGGCCGCCCGGGCACGTGAAGCCCCGACCCGCGGGCGACTCGGCCCGGCTGACGTCGCGCCCGTCGGCGAACATCGGGGCCGCCGCGCTCTGAACCGCCGCAGCGGCCGCCGTGGTCATGGGAGCAAACGAGGCCATCGGCCCTTCGGCGGGCATCGGCGCCATCCGTCCTGCGGCATGGCTCTCGGCGCCCATCGGGCCCTCCGCGATGGCCGACGCGCCGGGAACCGGCCGTGAGGGTCCGGCGCAGCCCATCGGTCCCGACGACTCCGGCTCGCGGCAGTTGTAGATGCCGTTGAACGAGGCGGCGCGATCCTTCTCCCGTGAGTTCGAGACGATCAGGTAGACGGTGATCATCGTGATCGCGCCGGCGGCGGAGGCCAGGGCCAGAGCCAGCTGCGGATCGAAGGCGTGGGCGGGCGGCGGCGCGGCCAGCGTGACGGCTCCGACGACGATCAGCAGGATGGCGACCACGGGGACCCAGGAGGCGTTCCGCTCCATGTCCCCGAGTATATGTCAGCGAGATTTTGCCCCGACAGGGAATTCGACCGCCGCGCTGCGTCGTGGCGCGCTAGAACACCGCGATTGGATTGACCGGAGAGCCCGTCACATTGTGGAGACGGAGCGGCGCCACAGTCAGGAGGAACTCCCAGCGGCCCAGGCGCGCCGCCGTCCGGGCCAGGTCCTCGAGGTTGGCGTTGTCGATCAGCCAGAGTCCCATGGCAACCAGGCAGACCACGTGGAAGGAGTTGCCCATCGACGGGTACGGCAGAGGTGTCACGTCATTGTGGGTATCCGTCCCGATCATGGCCACGCCCCGCTCCCGCAGCCAGGGACAGCACGCCGCGTGGAGCGCCGGGTTCCCGGCTTTGAGCGGGTTCACCGGCCCTTCCGCGAGCCGACGGCCATAGTACCCGGTGCGCACCAGCAGGATGTCGCCCGACTCCACCCGCACTCCTGCGGCCTGCTCGGCGGCTTCCAGGTCTTCGGGCATGACGCCGACTCCGGCCTCGAGCCACGGGACGCCGCGGGTCCGCGTGACGTCGAGCAGCACCCCGCGGCTCACGACGCCGTCGCGCAGCACTTCGACCGAGTTCACGGTGGCACCCTCTCGCGAAGTGACCGCGTTGCACGAGCGACCGTTGTAGAGCTTGCCGTCCCAGAAGTAGTGCGAGGGCGCGTCTACGTGGGTGATCGTGTAGCCGTGGAAGACCATGCCGATGAACTCGGCGGCCCCGCGCCGCTGCAGCCCGCGCTCGGCGGAGACAGTGTCGCGGCCCTCGCCCGAGTCCACCATGAAGCGCATGGGCTGGACGGTGGTGTCGGCGGTGATCTCGGTGCTGATGGGGCGCGCACAGGAGACGCTCTCGCCGTGGGTGACGAGTCGCGCTGCGGCCTGACGCTTGGCCGCGGTGATGAGGTTGATCGTGCCCAGCTCGTCCTCGCTGCCCCAGCGGCCCCAGTTCGAGAGCGTCTTCAGGTACTCGCGGACCTGAGCCTCCGACGGGACCGCCGGGAGAGCGGGCACGAGCGCGGGCCGGGGATTACTGCTTCTCGCCCGAGTAGATCTTCATCACGGTGTCCAGGAACCGCAGCGCATGATCGCGCGGCCGCTGGAACGAGTTGCGCCCGATGATGGAGCCGAAGCCGCCGCCATCGCGGATGCCGCGGCACTCGTCGAAGATCGCCTCGTCGTTCTCCTTGGTGGCTCCGCCCGAGAAGATGACGATCCGCCGCCCATCGAAGGAGGACTGCACCACGTGGCGCACCCGCTCGCTGAGCGTGGCCATCGGCACCTTGGCCTTCTCGTAGGCCTTCTTGGCCTCGGCCTGCTCGATGTGCTCGGTGGGCGGCTTCACCTTGATGACGTGGGCGCCCAGCTGGGCCGCGATCTGGGCGGCGTAGGCCACGACATCCAGACCAGTCTCGCCCGCCTTGCTCACGTCAGACCCGCGCGGATACGACCAAACCACCGCCGCGAGGCCGTTGGCCTTGGCCTCCTGGATCATCTCGCGGCACTGCTGGTACATGATCTGGGCCTGCGAGGAGCCGGGATAGATCGTGAAGCCTACCGCCACGCAGCCGAGCCGCAGGGCGTCCTTGACCGAGCCGGTCACCGCGGAGAGCGGGTCCTTCTCGTCGTGGAGCACGTCGTGGTTGTTCATCTTGAGGATCAGCGGCACCTCGCCCGCGAACTCGGCCGCGCCCGCCTCAAGGAAGCCGAGCGGCGCCGCGTAGGCGTTGCAGCCAGCGTCGATGGCGAGGCGGAAGTGGTACGAGGGATCGTAGCCGGCCGGGTTCACCGCGAAGCTCCGGGCGGGGCCGTGCTCGAAGCCTTGGTCCACCGGCAGGATCACCAGCTTGCCGGTGCCGGCCAGGCGGCCGTGATTCAAGAGCCGGGAGATGTTGGTGCGGGTACCCGGGCTGTCGCTGCTGTACCAGCTCAGGATCTCCTTCACGCGTGATTCCATGGTTGCCGTCCTTTCCTGGGTCGGTGGTTACCGACGGTAGAATTCTTCGGCCGTCGCGACGTCCTCGGGACTGCCGAGGATGACGGCCGCTCGCTGGTGATAGTCCGCGGCGACCAGGTCGAGCACGCGCTCGAGTCCGGTGCTGGCGCCGCCGCCCGCTTGCTCGACGATCATACCCATCGGGGCGACCTCGTACAGCAGGCGCAGCTTCGCCTTGGGCTTCTGCGGATCAGTCCAGTCGGCCGGATACATGAAGAGGCCGCCGTCCAGGAGCGTGCGGTGCACGTCGGCCACCATCGCGCCCGAATAACGCAGCGAGTAGGGTCGGCCGCTCGCCTTGTCCTTCGTCTTCAGATGCTCGATGAACGCGCGTTGGCCGGGATGCCACGAGAGGACGTTGCCCTCGTTGATGCCGTACGTCTTCCCGCGGCGGGGAATGCGGATGTCCGGATGGGTGAGGAGGAACTCGCCGGTCTCCCGGTTGAGAGTGAAGCCGTGCGTCCCCTGCCCCACCGTGTAGACGAGGGTGGTGGCGGGCCCGTACATGACGTAGCCCGCAGCGATCTGCTCGGTCCCGCGTCCGAGTGCGGCCGGTCCCGCCGGCATCTTGCCGCCGGACGGCCTCAGCGAGAAGATCGTGCCTACCGAGCCGTTGACGTCGAGATTGGAGGATCCGTCGACCGGATCCGCGCACACGACGAGCGCGTTCGCGCCCGCCGCCTCGCTCATCTCTATCGGCTCAGCGACCTCCTCTGAGACGAGGGCCGCGCAGGCCCGGGTCTCGCGGAGCGCGGACTCCATGACCTCGTGCCCCCACACGTCCAGCTTCTTGACCTGATCCCCGGTGACGTTGGTCCCGCCCACGTAGCCGAGACGGTCTCGCAGCGCCGCGTGCGCGAGCTCCTGCGCGATCACGGCGGAGACGCGGGCGATCCGGCCCAGGACGGTGGCGACGCTGCGAGCGTGCGGGGCAGAGAGGGAGGCTTGTTGGCTCGCGAGATGTTCCGACAGCGTCAGCGGCGAGTCGGCCATAGAATCCTCTCGTCGTTGAATCGGATGGCGCGGGGTACCGACGCCTCATCGGATGCTAGACGATCGACTGTGCTCAGTCAACTCACCGAGACGTGCGACATGTGATTAGATGCACGAGTCATGAGCGACGGATCGGCGCGCTGGCGAGCCCTCGTCCTGCTCTCCCTCGCCGAGATGCTGGCGCTGTCGCTCTGGTTCAGCGCCTCCGCGGTCCTGCCCGCGCTCTCGCGCGAGTGGGCGCTCGGCGACGGGGGGCGGGCCGGGCTCACGATCGCGGTGCAGGCCGGCTTCATCGTCGGCACCCTGCTCGCCGCGCTCGCCAACCTGCCCGACGTGCTGCCGCCGCGCTCGCTCATGCTGTGGGGCGCGCTGGCCGCCGCCGCGGTGAACGCGGCGCTGGCGCTGTGGGTCGACCACCTCGGCCCCGCCCTGGTGCTTCGCTTCCTCACCGGCGTCTTTCTCGCCGGGACATATCCGCCCGCGATGAAGATCGCGGCGACGTGGTTCCGCGAGGGACGCGGGCTCGCCATCGGGCTGCTGGTCGCCGCGCTGACCGTCGGATCGGCCACTCCACACCTCATCCGCGGCCTCACCGAGCTGCCGTGGCGACACACCCTGCTCGCGGCCTCGGCGCTCGCCGTCCTGGCCGCGCTCGTCATCACGCGCGTGACCGAAGGGCCCTATCGCTTCCCGCCCGCCCGCTTCGATCTGCGCATGGCCACCGGCGTGCTGCGCGAGCGAGGCGCGCGTCTGGCGTGCCTCGGCTACTTCGGCCACATGTGGGAGCTGTACGCGATGTGGACCTGGCTCGCCGCCTTCCTGGCCGCGAGCGTGGAGGCCCACGGCGGCGGCGCGTACGCGGGCCTCAACGCGAGCGAGGCCACCTTCGTGTGCGTCGGCCTCGCGGGCGGGCTCGGGGCCTACGCGGGCGGCGCGCTCGCCGACCGCTGGGGCCGGACCACGCTGACCATGACCGCGATGGCCCTGTCCGGCCTCTGCGCGCTCCTCATCGGCTTCACCTTCGGCGGGCCGCCGCTGATCACTCTGCTCGTGGCGATCGTCTGGGGCGTCACCGTGATCGCGGACTCCGCTCAGTTCTCGACCGCGGTGACCGAGCTCGCGCCCGCCGCGTACGTGGGCACCGCGCTCACCACCCAGACCTGCCTCGGCTTCGCGCTGACCATGGCCTCGATCTGGGCCATCCCGCCGGCGGTGAGTCTGGTAGGCTGGCGCTGGGCGTTCGCGATGCTGGCAGTCGGTCCGGTCCTGGGGGTGCTGGCCATGGGCCGGCTCCGAGCGCTCCCCGAGGCCAGTCGCATGGCCGGGGGCCGCCGCTGAACGCCGCGCATATCCGCCGGCGAGGCACGCATCGAAGGGAACGGGAGGCGACGACCATGAAGACGACGAAAGCACCGCTCCTGCTCGCGGCCATCCTGGCCCTGGGAACGCTCGGCTCGTCCGGGCCGGCCGCGGCCCTGAGCGCCACGTCCACGGTGGACTCGCGGATTCGTCTCGACTGGCAGGTCGGCACCGGGCGCAGCGGGCAGCCGCTCATCTTTGGCTACATCTACAACGACTACGGTCGGCCGGCCAGCGACGTGGTCCTGTACGTGGAGAGCGTGGACGGCTCCGGAGCCGTCGTCGGCCACACCTACGGCTTCATCCGCGGCGTCGTTCAGAATACGGATCGCGCGTACTTCGAGGTCCCGGTGCAGAAGGCGGGCGCGTCCTACCGCGTGTCGGTCACCCAGCTCGACTGGAAGGGCGGCGGCGGCGCCGGGATGTAGCTACGTGACCTTGCTGTAGACGCCAGGCGGGATCACGCGATACACCGGGAGCGGTTGCGAGACGTTCTTGAACGTCCGCTCCCCGAGCGACTCCAGCACGAAGAGGCTCGCGATCCGCTCGGCGGTGACCGCGCCCACCACGATGTCGCCGCCCTCCGCAGACCCCGCGAAGCGCGCGGCCAGGTTGGTGGTCGGGCCCGTGGCGGTGAAGGTCCAGCGCTGCGAGCCCGCGCCGCCCAGCTTGGTGGCTCCCACCAGCGCGGTGCCCGTGTTGATCCCCATGTGCAGCGCGATGGCCGGGAACACCCCCGCGTACTCGTCGTTCAGCGCGGCGGTCCTCTGACGGATGGCGAAGGCGGCCCGGGTGGCGTTCAGCGCGTGGTCCTCGTCGCCGCTCCGCTCGCCGCGTCGCTGCCGCTGGAAGATCACCATGAGCCCGTCGCCCGCGGTCTCGTTCACGTCGCCGTGGTGCTGGCGGATGATCTCGAGGAAGCTCGAGAAGTAGGTCTGCACGAGCTGGTTCAGTCGCTTGGCCTCGAGCTGCTCGCTGAGCCGCGTGTAGCCCGCGATGTCGAGGAAGAGCACCGAGACCTCCTCGTTGCGCTTCTCGAGGCTCGTGGCGGTGGGATCGCGCTCCAGCAGCTCCTTCACCGCGTCCGGCACGAACTTGGACAGCTCGCCCTTGAGCTGCTCCAGCACCTCGAGGCGCTGGCGGGAGGCCTGCAGGTTCTCCAGCGCGGTGGCCAGCTCGGTGTTGCGGGAGGCCAGGTCCTGCTGCGCCTTCGCCAGATGCGACGTCATGTCGTTGAAGGCCTGGCCCAGCTCGGCCACTTCGTCGCCCGAGCCGCTGCGGGCGCGCGCCGAGAAATCGCCTCCGCCGATCCGCCGGGCCACCGCGGCCAGCTCGTGGATCGGGCGCACCACCACGTGGCGCATCGCCACCGCGAGCACCGCCGCCGCAGCCACGATCGTCAGGAGGCCGATCACGATCTGGCGGTTCCGTTGCATGCGCACCTCGGCCATCACTGGCTCCATCGAGGTGGCGGCCTGGACCACCGCCCGGACCG
>DATFWA010000237.1:0-8222 GCA_035259825.1 Candidatus Methylomirabilota bacterium
GAGCCGGCCCGCCTCGAGGCGCTCGTGGCGAGCCTCGGCTCCACCTGGGAGCTGTCGGCGCTCACCTTCAAGCCTTATCCCTGCGGCTCCATCGCGCATCCCTACATGGACTGCGCGCTGAGGCTCCGCGAGCGGCACGCGCTCCGGCCCGAACAGATCGCCGAGGTCCGCTGCCGCACCGCCGCGGGGCCGATCCCGCGGCTCTGGGAGCCGCTGGCCGCCAAGCACCGCCCGCCCAACGGCTACGCCGCGAAGTTCAGCCTCCCCTACCTGCTCGCGTGCATCCTGGTGAACGGGCGCGCCGCCCTGGTCGACTTCACCGACGAGGCCGCGCAGGACGAGACTCGCCGAAGCGTGGCCGCCCGGGTCTTCTACGACGTCGATCCGACAATCGACTATCCCCGTCATTTCATCGGCCACGTCGCGCTGCGTCTGACCGACGGCCGTCTGCTCGAGGAGCGCCAGGATCACCCGCGCGGTGGGCCCGACTTCCCGATGACCCGCGAGGAGCTCGTGGCCAAGTTCCGGGACAACGCGGCGCTGGCCATTCCCGAGGTGGAGGCCGCCCGCGCGGTCGCGCTGGTGGACGCGCTCGCCGCGCAGCCGCGGGTCGCCCCGCTCATGGACGCGCTCTCCGCGTGAAGCGTCGCAGCTACCAGGAGATCTCGATGACTCATCGCTGGCTCGCCATTGCCCTGATGCTGCTCGCGCTCGTCTCCTCGGCCGAGGTCGCCGCCGCGCAGGATCCCCGGCTGGAGGCTGCGAAGAGAGAGGGCAAGGTCGTCTGGTACACGTCGCTGGCGCTCTCGAGCTCGGAGAAGGTGGCCAAGCTCTTCGAGACCGCGTATCCGGGCGTGAAGGTCGAGGTCCATCGCACCGGCTCGCAGCGGATCCTGCAGCGCATGATGCAGGAGCTCTCCTCCAACATCAAGAATGTGGACGTCGTGCACACTTCCGACGCCGGCCACTACGTGCTGCTGAAGGAGAAGAAGCTGCTGATGCAATACACGCCCGCGGGGATCGAGGCCTTCGGCGCCGGCTTCAAGGACCGCGACGGCTACCACTTCGGGCTCCGGGCCACCGTGAACGTCATCGCCTACAACACGAAGGTGGTGCCGGCCGCGGAGGCCCCGCGCACCTGGAAGGACCTGCTCGATCCCAAGTGGCGCGGCAAGCTGGTGACCGCGCATCCGGGCTACAGCGGGGTGATCGCCACCCACGTGCTCGCGCTCGTGCACCTGCACGGGTGGGACTACTTCAAGGCCCTCGCCCAGAACAAGCCGATGCTGGTGCAGTCGGCGGTGGATCCATCCGGAGTGGTCGCTTCGGGAGAGCGGCCGGTGGCGGTGGACGGGGGCGACTACACGTTCTACCAGGCTAAGAAGAAGGGCAACCCGGTCGAGATCGTGTATCCGAAGGAGGGCGTGCCGCTCGTGGTCTCCCCGAGCGCGATCACCAGCTTCGCGCCCCATCCGAACGCGGCCAAGCTCTTCACCGACTTCATCTTCAGCCGCGACGTGCAGCAGGTGCTGGCCGACACCGAGGGCCTCTACTCCGGCAATCCGCAGGTGAAGTATCCCTCCGACAAGCCGCGCCTGTCGGACCTCAAGCTCCTGCCGGTCGACGCGGAGGAGCTCGAGAAGCGGAACGAGGAGATCAAGACGCGCTTCGTCGAGTTCTTCGGAGCCTAGCGCACCGATCATGGCCGACGCGGCGAGTCTCGGCCGTCCCCGGCGCTGGGACGGCCTCGATCGCGCCGCGCCGGTCTGGCTGCTCGCGGCCGCCGCGCTGGTCCTGCTCATCCTCCTTCCGCTGGGCTGGCTCGCCTACATGAGCGTGCGCGCCGAGCACGGCGTCACGCTCGCCCACTACGCGCGCGTGCTGTCCGACCCGCCGCTGCAAAAGGCGCTCTGGAATACGGTGGTGCTGGCCGCGTGGTCGGGCGTGGTCTCGCTGGCCATCGGCGCGCCGCTGGCCTGGCTCACCGCGCGGACCGACCTGCCGTGGCGACGCACCATCCAGCACCTGATCATGGCGTCGTTCGTGACGCCGCCGTTCCTCGGGGCCTTCGCGTGGGTCATGCTCGCCGGACCCAACGCCGGCTATCTCAACCGCCTGTACCGCGGCCTCACCGGCGCCGACGATCCCCTCTTCAACATCTTCACGATGCCCGGGCTGATCTTCGTGGTGGCGATCTACACCTTCCCGTACGTCTACATCATGATCGCCAATACCCTCGGCCTGATCGCCTCCGATCTGGAGGACGCCGCCGCGATCCACGGGGCCGGCCGCTTCCAGGTCGCCTGGACGATCACGCTGCCGATGGTGCTGCCCGCGATCCTGAGCGGCTTCATCCTGGCCGTGCTCCAGGCGCTGGCCCTCTTCGGCTCGCCCGCGATCCTGGCCCTGCCCGCCGGCTTCCACACCGTGACTACCCAGCTCTGGGCGTTCTTCCAGTACCCGCCCCGCGTCGAAATGGCCGCCGCCTTCTCGATTCCGCTGCTGCTGGCCACCGCGCTGCTCTTGCTCGCGCAGAAGCGGCTGCTCGGCCGGCGCGGCTACGCGGCGGTCGGCGGCAAGGGCGCCCAGCGGCGCGTGATCCGGCTCGGCCGCTGGCGCCTGCCCGCGCTGCTCGCCTGCCTCGTGGTGCTCGCGTGCGCGGTGTTTCTCCCCTACGGCATCCTGCTCAAGGCCGCCTTCTCGCGCGCGTGGGCCCAGCCCCTGACGCTCGACAACTTTTCGTTGGAGAACTGGTCGTTCACCTTCCTGCACAGCGCGACGCAGTCGGCCATCGTCAACACGATCGAGCTGGGCGTGCTCACCGCCTGCGTGGGGGCGGGCCTCGCCACCGTGCTCGCGTACGTCACCAACCGTCGGCTCGTCCTCGGCCACCAGGTGCTGGCCTTCCTCGCGGTCGCTCCGGTGGTGATCCCCGGAGTGGTCCTGGCCGTCGCGCTCTTCGTGGCGTACACCCGGCCGCCCTTCCTGCTCTACGGCACGCTCTGGATCCTGTTCCTCGCCTACCTCACCAAGGAGATGCCGGTCGGCTACTCGCAGTCCGACGCGACCCTGCGCGGCATCCACCCGGAGCTGGAGGAGGCCGGGCGCATCCTGGGCGCCGGGCGCTTCCGCGTGCTGCGTGAGATCACCGCGCCGCTGGCCAAGAGCGGCATCATCGCCACGTGGTGCTTCGTGTTCATCGGGGTCATCCGTGAGCTGTCGGCCTCGATCATCCTCTTCAGCCCGAACACCAAGGTCATGTCGGTCGTGATCTTCGACCTAAAGGAGGAGGGCCAATTCGGAGCCATCGCGGTGCTGGGCGTGTTCATGCTCGTTATGACCTTCGTCACGGTGGCGCTCATGCAGACCCTGCTCGGCCGCGACGTGATGGGCGCGCGCTCGTCGAGCGGCGCGGGATAGCCCGATGTCCGGCGTCAGGATCACCGGCCTCATCAAGCGCTACGGCGACGTCGGCGCGGTGGCCGGTCTCGATCTCGCGGTGCGCCCCGGCGAGCTGGTGGCCCTGCTCGGGCCCTCGGGCTGTGGCAAGACCACGACGCTGCGGCTGGTGGCCGGCTTCATCGCGCCAGACGGCGGCGAGATCCGTGTCGGCGATCGCGTGCTCTCCTCGCCCACGATGGTGATCCCGCCCGAGCGGCGGCGCATGGCGATGATCTTCCAGAGCTACGCGCTGTGGCCGCACATGACGGTGGCCCAGAACGTGGCGTACGGCCTGCGCTTCGCGGGGGTGCCCCGTCCCGAGCGCGAGCGCCGGGTCGAGGCCATGCTCGAGGTGGTGCAGCTCGGCGGCTACGGCGCGCGCTACCCGGGCGAGCTGTCGGGCGGGCAGCAGCAGCGCGTGGCGGTGGCGCGCGCGCTGGTGGTGGAGCCCGAGATCCTGCTGCTCGACGAGCCGCTGTCCAATCTCGATGCGAGCCTGCGCGAGGAGATGCGCTTCGAGATCCGACGCCTCCACGAGCAGTTCGGCATCACCACGCTCTACGTCACCCACGATCAGGCCGAGGCGATGGTGATCTCCGACCGGGTGGCGGTGCTGCGCGACGGGCGGGTCGTACAGGTGGGTGCTCCCCAGGAGCTGTTCGAGCGGCCGCAAACCCGCTTCGTCGCCGAGTTCATCGGCAAGACCAACCTGATAGACGCGGTGGCCGACGGCCCCGCCACCGTCGCGCGCGATGGTCTCCGCCTGCGCGTCGCCGCCGACGGGCTCACTCCGCGGACTCCGGCGGTGGTGTCGATCCGGCCTCACCAGATCGCACTCGGTCCCGCGTCCGCCTCCGCGACGACCGGGCTCAACGTCCTGGCCGGAAGCGTGATTCGGGCGAGCTATCTGGGCGATACGGTGGATTACCAGGTGCGGCTCGACGGCAGCGACGTGGTGCTGCGCGTCACCGGCCCCACGCCGGCGCGCGTGCAGCCTGGCGAGTCGGTGGCGGTCACCGTTCCGCCGGAGGCCTGCGTGCTGCTGCCCGCGGACTGACCCGGCGGGAGGCTAGAGCCGGCCCCAGATCTCGCGCGCCAGCTCCGCGCAGAGGGCGAGCTTCACCCGCTGGTCCTCCACCGCGACCTCGTTGCCCTCGAGCGTGGAGGAGAAGCCGCACTGCGGGCTCACCGCGAGCTGCTCCAGCGGGAGGTACTTCGAGGCCTCGTCCAGCCGCCGCTTGAGATCGTCCTTCTTCTCGAGCGCGCCGATCTTGCTCGTCACGAGTCCCAGCACCACCCGCACGCGCTTCGGGGCGTGGCGCAGCGGCGAGAAATCCCCCGAGCGCGCGTCGTCGAACTCCAGGAAGAAACCGTCGTAGGGCATCTGGTTGAAGATGACGTCGGCCACCCGCGCGTAGCCGCCCTGGGCGCGCCAGCCCGAGCGGAAGTTGCCGCGGCAGAGGTGTGTGCACACGACCAGATCGTCCGGCCGGTCGCGTAGCGTGGCCTGGATCAGCCGCACCGAGAGAGCGAGCACCGCGTCCGGATCCTCGCCGCGCGCCCGGCTCTCGGCGCGCATACCCTCGTCGCAGAGGTAGGCCAGGCTGACGTCGTCGAGCTGCAGGTACCGGCAGCCCGCCGCGTAGAGGTCGGCGATCTCGGCCCGGTACGCGGCCGCGGTGTCCTCCACGAAGCCGTCGAGATCCGGGTAGACGCTCGGGCTGATGTTGGCCCGCCCGACCTGCGAGTAGAGCATGCACGGCGACGGGATCGTGAGCTTGGGCGTGCGCCCCGTGACGCTCGCCAGGAACCGGAACGCGTCGACGAAGATCGGCGCGGGCCGCGTGACCCGCGCGTTGATCGCCAGATCGGGCCGGGTGAAGTTCACGTCGCCGGCGCGGCCGTGGAACGTAACGGGCAGGCGCCGCCCCTCGCTGGCCAGGCCGCCCAGCCGGGTGAGGAAGTCCATGTGCCATGACCGCCGCCGCATCTCGCCGTCGGTGATGCCCAGGAGCCCGGCGTCCTCCTGCAGCCGAACCGCCTCGCGGATCGCCGCGTCCTCCGTGGCGGCCAGGTCGACCGCGCTCGCGCGTCCCTCTTCCACCTGGAGGCGGAGCGCCTTCAGCGCGGGTGGCCGCAGAAGGCTGCCCACGTGGTCGGCGCGGAACGGGGGCCGCGAGGTCGCCACGATCAGTAGAGGCCGCGGCCCGCCGCGAAGACGCGGGTGAGCCCGAGCAGCGCGTCGGTGCCGGGGGTGGGCACGCCGACCCGCTGGCCGATCTCACTCACCGCGGTCAGCAGCGCGTCGATCTCGAGGGGCTTGCCCGCCTCCACGTCCTGCAGCATCGAGGTCTTGAAGGCGCCCAGCTTCCGCGTCACCGCGTTGCGCTCCTCGCCGCTCTGTCCGATGGGGCAGCCGATCGTCGCGCCGATGGCCGCCGCCTCCGACATGATGGCCAGCGTGAAGCGATCCAGCAGCGGATCGTCGAGCAGCCGATCGCAGGTCGCGCCGGTCAGTGCGGACATCGGATTCATGGTCATGTTGCCCCAGAGCTTGTACCACACGTCGGCCTGGATGCGCTTCGACACGGTGGTCTCGAAGCCCGCCGCGGTCAGCCGGTCCGCCAGCGCGGTCACGCGTGCGGACGCGCCGCCGCCCGGCTCGCCGATGATCAGGCCCCGGCCGAAGCCGTGACGCACCAGGCCCGGCTCGACGACCGAGCAGGTGGCGTGCACCACGCAGCCGGCCACGTGGCGCACCGGGATCGCGGCTGCGATGCGGCCCTCCGGATCCACCGCGCGCACCGCCGCGCCCTCGTGGAGTCCGCCGAGGCCGTGGAAGAACCACCACGGCACGCCGTTCATCGCGGGGAGCACGGTGGTCTCCGGACCGAGCAGCGCCGCGATGGAGCCGGCCACCGAAGCGAGGGCGGGCGCCTTCACCGCCACCACCACGAGATCTTGAGGTCCCAGCGCGCTCGCGGACTCGGCGGCGCGCACCGGCGCGGTGAGCGTCGCGCCGTTTTGCTGGAAGCGGAAGCCGTGGGCGCGGAGGGCCGCCGCGGTGGCGCCGCGGGCCAGCGCCGACATCTCGCACCCGGTTCGCGCCAGGTGAATGCCGATGAAGGTGCCGATCGCGCCGGCGCCGACCACGCAAACCTTCACGCGACGACCCCCGCGCTCACCCCTCGAGGCGCAGCACGTTGAAGGCCTTCACCGGCCGCTGGAAGCCCTTCAGGGTGAGCTCGCCGACCGGCTCGACCGCCGCCACGCCCTCGACACCGCCGGCCACCCGCTGGGAGACCAGGATCTGCCCCGGCTTGGCCTCACCGCAGAGGCGCGAGGCCAGGTTGGTCACGGTGCCGATCGCGCCGTAGTCCCACCGCCCCTCGAAGCCGATGGCGCCGATGGTGGCGTAGCCCTGGGCGATGCCGATACCGAAGTCGAGGTCGAACCCGCGCTTGCGCCACGCCTCGGTCAGCACGGCGACCCGGTCGCGCATGCTCGCGGCCATGCGCACGGCCCGCGCGGCCGGATCCGGCACCGGCACCGGATCGTTGAAGAAGATCATCATCCCGTCGCCGGTGAAGCGCTCGAGCGTGCCCTCGGCGTCCAGGATCAGCTTCCCCATTTCCCCGTGGTACTCCCGCAGCACCGTCATCACCTCTTCCGGCTCCGAGGTCTCCGCGAAGGCGGTGAACCCCCGCAGGTCGATGAACACCACCGTGACCTCGCGGCGATGGCTCCTGAGCGGATCGTCGGCGTCGCCGGCGAGGATCAGCTCGGCGAGCTGGGGCGAGAAGAAGCGGCGTAGCCGGCCCAGCCGCTCGAGCTGGGTGACCTGATCCCGCAC
Source organism: Candidatus Methylomirabilota bacterium (assembly GCA_035259825.1). Classification (GTDB taxonomy): domain Bacteria; phylum Methylomirabilota; class Methylomirabilia; order Rokubacteriales; family CSP1-6; genus CAMLFJ01. Next base: position 7,295 of record DATFWA010000237.1, read on the forward strand.
CCGCTCCTCGAGCGTGCGGTTCAGCTCGCCTAGCTCGTCGTGCAGGGCCTTGATCCGGAGCAGCGAGCGCACCCGCGCCACCAGCTCCGGCTGGTTGATCGGCTTCGTCAGGAAGTCGTCCGCGCCCGCGTCGATGCCCTTCACCCGCTCCTGTAGCGGATCGAGCGCGGTGACCATGATGACCGGCAAGAGCCGCGTCGACTCCTCGGCCCGCAGGCGTCGGCACACCTCGTAGCCGCTCATCTCCGGCATCACCACGTCGAGCAGCACGAGGTCCGGGTGCTCGTCCCGCACCCGCTCCAGCGCCACCGGGCCCGACGGCGCGGTGGAGACCGCGTAGCCGTGGCCGGTGAGGATGCCCTCGAGGAGCTTCAGGTTCATCGCGGTGTCGTCCACGATGAGGATGCGCGCGGGAGAGTTCACCCTCCGCCTCCCGCGGGTGGCCGGGCCAGCATCGCGCGGACCGCGGCCACGAACTGGTTCACGTCGATCGGCTTGGCCTGGTAGGCGTCGAAGCCGGCCGACATGATCTTCTGCCGGTCCTGGGTCATGGCCGACGCGGTGACCGCGATGACCGGGATGCCGCGTGTCCGCTCGTCGGCCCGCAGCATCCGCAGCGCGTCGATCCCGCTCATGCCGGGCAGCTGGATGTCCATGAGGATCAGCGCGGGCGGGGTGGCCTGCGCGAGGGCGACGCCATCCTCGCCGGTCTCGGCCTCCGCCGTCCGGTAGCCGTGGAACTGGAGGATGTCGCGCTCCAGCTTCCGGTTCTTCTCGTTGTCCTCGACGATCAGGATCAGCTCGCCGGCCATGGCCGCTCCGGAATGGAGAAGGTGAACGTCGATCCCTGGCCGGGCTGGCTCTTCACCCAGAGCCGTCCGCCGTGCAGCTCCACGAAGCGCCGGGCCAGGGTCAAGCCGAGCCCGGT
>DATFWA010000238.1:0-9502 GCA_035259825.1 Candidatus Methylomirabilota bacterium
CCGATGAACAACGCGCTCTTCAAGGATCAGTTCGACGCCGGCGTGCTGAACCTCTTTCCGCTCTCGGCCGCTCGCTCGATGTACGAGCCGTTCAACAAGCTGAAGTTCTACGGGGCGGCCAGCTACGTGGACCAGGTCAAAGCTGGCATCAACTACTTCGTGACCAAGAAAGGCAAGAAGGCCCTCTGCGCGATGTACCAGGACACCGACTTCGGCAAGGAGGTGCTGGACGGCGTGCAGGCTCAGGCCGAGAAGATGAAGCTCAAGATCGTGGAGACCACCGCCCACAAGCCGACCGACCAGGACTTCAGCGCCCAGATCACCAAGCTGAAGGGGGCCGGCTGCGACCTGGTGGTGCTGGGCACGATCGTGCGCGACTCCATCGTGCCCTACGCCACCGCGCGGAAGATCGGCTGGACCGACGTGGACTTCCTCGGCTCCGCGGCCACCTACGATCTCTTCGTGGCCGCCGCCCAGGGCGGCGTCACCGAGGGCCTCTACGCGATGGGGCTCACCGCGATGCCGTACCGCGACACGCTAAGCCCCGAGGCCCAAAAGTGGTTCGATCGCTACAAGGACCGCTACAAGGTCGATCCCAACATCGGCGCGATCTATGGGCACGTGGCCGCCGATCTCACCGTGACCGCGATCGAGAAGACGGGCCCCGAGCTGAACACGGACACGTTCGTGAAGGCGATGGAGTCGATCAAGGGCTACCACGACATCTTCAACGGCCCCGAGGTCAATTTCGGGCCGGACAAGCACCAGGGGGCGAACTCCTCGTTCCTGGCGGTGGTGAAGGGCGGCCGCTGGGTGCGGCTGACCGATCCGCTGACGTTCTAGTCGCGCTTCCCCGGGAAGGTGACGGGCGCCTGGGAGAGGCCCGTCACCTTCCGGGTCATCTCACATGTCCAGCAGGTAGCCGGCACGCACGGGGTCGTCGGGATCGAACAGGTGCTGGCTCAACCCGGTCACGTACGCCGTTCCGGTGACCTCGGGAAGAATCGCCGCGCGCCCTTCTACCTGGGTCAGGCCGCCGATCCGTGCCATGAAGCTCAAGCCGAGCAGCCCCTGGCTCACGAACGTGGAGCCGACCCCCATGAGGCCGCGATGGTGGAAGAGCGCCAGGCGGGCGCAGGTGCCCGAGCCACACGGCGCCGCATCGACCTGCCCCGGACCCCACACGAGCGCGTTGGGTGACACGCCGTCGACGTCCGGCAGCTCGTGGACGAGCACGTTGTCCACGCTGGTCTTGCCGAGCCCGGGCACCTCGACCCGGAGCTGGGCGTTGACCGCATGACGCACCTCCATCCCGCGCTGGCCGATGTACTTCGCCAGCTCGCGTCGCACCGACACGCCGAGGTGCTTCGCCTCCACGATCGCGAAGACGTTGCCCGCGCCCACCGCGATGTCCACCGGCACCTCGCCGGCGCCCTCGACCTCGACGGACTGACCGGGTAGCGCGACGTAAGACGGCGTCCATCGCAGAGTGACCTCCCGGACCTGGTCGCCGTCCGATCGCGCGATCGTCTCCACCGGACCGGCCTCGGTATCGATCAGCACCTTGGTCTCGGCGCCCGTCCGGGGCACCAGCCCGGTCTCAAGCGCCGCCGTCGCCGCACCGATCGTGCCCTCGCCGCACGACACGTAGTAGCCGCCGGGGTACATGAAGAAGAGGCCGAAGTGCGCGGCGGGCGTCACCGGCTCGGTCATCACCGCGATCAGCAGGCCGCGGTGCCCGCGCGGCTCGAGGCAGAGGCCGGTTCGAATATCGTCCAGGTGCTCCTGGAACCAGCGCCGCTTCTCCGCGATCGTGCTGCCGGGCAGGCGCCCGAGGCCGCTCGAAAGCAAGCGCATGCCGATCCCGGCGGTGTGGAAGTCGATGGTCCCGAACATGCGATCGCTTCGCATGGGCACCTCCGCGTCAGCTATATGTCGTGCTACCGGAACAGGCGCGAAACACTCGAGCCGTCGTGGATGGCCCGGATCGCGTCCGCGAAGAGCCGCGCCACCGACTTGACCTGGATCTTGGGGATTCGCTTGGGCATCGGGAGCGGGATGGTGTCCGTCACCACCAGCTGGCGGAGCGGCGAGGCCTCGATGCGCTCGATGGCCCGACCCGACAGCACCGCGTGCACCACACAGGCCTCCACCGCCGTCGCGCCGCGGTCGAGCACGAAGCGGGCCGCCTCCACGAGGGTGCCGCCGCTCGCGACCTCGTCGTCGACGATGAGGGCGACCTTGCCCTCCACGTCGCCGATGAGGTGAACCGCCCGCGCGACCTCGTCGTCACCGCCGCGCCGCTTGTCCACGATGGCGATCGGCAGGTCCAGGCGGTCGGCGTAGTGGCCGACCTCCTTGGACTCGCCGACGTCGCCGGCCACCAGCACGTAGTTCGAGAGGTCGCGGCTGTGGCGCAGGTAGTCGCAGAGGATCGGCGCGGCCTGGAGCTGGTCGGCCGGGATCCGGAAGAAGCCCTGCACCTGGGGCGAGTGCAGGTTCATGGTCAGAACGCGATCGGCCCCGGCGGCCTGCAGCAGATCCGCCATGAGCCGCGCGGTGATCGAGACCCGGGGCCGGTCCTTCTTGTCGGAGCGCGCGTAGGGGAAGTAGGGCAGCACCGCGGTGACGCGCCCGGCCGAGGCGTGCTTCAAGGCGTCGATGGTCATCAACAGCTCGATGATGCCGTCCGAGACCGGCGGGCACGAGGTCTGGATCACGAAGACGTCCGCCTCTCGCACGTTCTCGTCGATCTGCACGAGCATGTTCTCGTTGGAGAACCGCACGATGGTCGTACGGCACGGCTCGGTATCCAGCCACTTGCAGATGTCGCGCGCGAGCTCGGGATGCGCGCTGCCACTGATGACCTTGACCGCGCCGATCATGCGCCGCCCCGTTCGATCCGCGCGCTAGCTCGAGCTCCACGAGAACGGCGCGAAGTGGCCGTTGACCTTGCCGGTCGTGTCGTCCCAGTTGATGCCGAAGGCGTGCATGTGGCCTCGGGAAGCCTTGGCCAGCGCCAGGCGGCTCGCCGCCGGATGCCCCACGTTGTCCAGGTAGATCGGCTCGCTCGCGCTCGCGCCCGGGATCCCCTCCACCGCGATGTCGAGCATGCCAGGAATCGAGACCGAGCGGCGCATCCCGCTGCGCTCGATCGTGATCGGCTTGCTCTCGACGCCCGCGAACGTGCTCACCAGGGGGCCGACCGCGGCCATGGGCCCGCCGCCCTGCCCGCTGCCGATCGCTACCAGGGCCTCGCGCTGCGCGGCGCCGGCCCGCTCGTCCACGATCACGCCCACCGTCCAGTTGCCCGCGATCATCGGACCCGGAGTGTGGAGCAGCACCGCGAAGCTGAGCCCGTCGAGCGTGGTCGTGCCGTGGGTGCCACGCTCGACGTGGAAGACGAGGCCCGCGTCACACGAGCCCTGGGTCGGCCGCCCGGCCAGGCCCGACGTCGGACACGGGCAAACCGAGTCGCAGCTGCACGCCTCGAAATAGTCCCCGCTGATCTTCCACTGCGGATTCGCCATGGTCGGCCTCCACTGGAGCCGCGGGCGGTCACATCGTGTGGCCGCGCAGCACCGTCACGAGATCGGGACGAAGGGCCACCGCCACTCCGAGCACGAGAAGGGCCAGGCCGGTGGCGCGCGCCAGCCATTCCCCGCCCGGGAGCAGCTTCTCCGCCGCCACCACCGCGGTGATGAGGAGCACCCACGGCAGGCCCATGGCGCCGGCGGAGACGAGCACCAGCATGAGGGCCCAGCAGCAGCCCACACAATACACCGCGTGAGACCACCCGAGCGCCAGGCTGCCCCGCCGGCCGGCCCGCCAGTGGCCGAGCAGGAAGCCGAACGGGCTCCGGCAGGCACGCAGGCAGCTCTGCTTGAGAGGCGACAGTTGGAACGCGCCCGCGGCCAGGAGGATCAGCGCCACGCCGTAGGCGAAGGCAGGCGGGGCGATCGCCATCAGGAGGCTGTGCGCGATGTACACCGGCACACCGGTCGCGGCCCACAGGAGGAGGTACACCGCGGTGAACACCACGACCGGCACGCCCCTGGTCTCGCGGGCGCCCCGCTGGGTGGCGCCGTACAGCGAGATCATCGGCAGAGCGCTCGGCAGCATCATCGCGGTCATCATGACGGCCCAGCTGATCACGAAGGCGATACCGCCGGCCGCCGTCGCCGGCATCGGCATGGTCATCATCATGTCGTCGCCCCGAAGGCCCGACCGGACAACGACGGCCCAGGCTGCGGCCGCGATCAGCAGGAGGCTGACGGAAGTGAGAACCGTGACCCGGTCTCGGACCGCGACGGGCCCCTCACCGGCGCCTGCCACGAGCCCTCCGGGCTGCTAGACGTTGAAGCCGCTGGTGCCAACCCAGCCGGTCTCGGAGACGTCCAACGTGACCCCGTCGGGGCCGACGTACTTCACCTCGACGTTGCCGTGACTCTCACGGCCGTAGCTGACCCCGAGGGCCTCGTTGATGTCGTGGCGCGGCTCGGATCCGGCGGCGGCGAGCCGCTCGGCGATGGCCTCCAGGCTCTCCACCTGGAAGCCGATGTGGTGGATGCCGCTCCACTCCTTGCCGCGCTCGACTCCCGCCACCGCGTCGTTCTTGAAGTTGAGGATGGCCAGGTTGAGGTCGCCGTCGCTCAAGTAGTAGCCGCGCGCACCGGGGCTGTCGATCCGCGCGATCTCCTTCATGCCGAACACGTCGATGTAGAACTTCGCGGTCTTGTCGACGTCCTGGGTCGAGAGCGCGATGTGCTTGATCTTGGCCATGACGGGTCTCCTGTGGGAGCGGGTTTGAGCTAGCAGTGTAGCGCGCCGGGTCAGCGCGCGTCGAGCCAATCCTGGAAGCGCTTCCAGTGCACCACCAGCGCCATCGCGGGCAGCCGCCAGCGGTGAAAGCGGATGGGCACGATCGGCGTCACCGGCCAGCCGATCTCGGCGGGCGAGGCGCCCAGCGCACGCTCGGCGAGCAGCTGGCCCATGACGGTCGCCATGGCCACCCCGCGGCCGTTGTAACCGAGCCCGATCAGCACGCCGGGCCGCGGCTCGTGCAGGTGGGGCACGTGATCGGCGGTCAAGGCGACCCGGCCGCTCCAGCGATGCGTCCAGCGGACATCGCCGAGCCCGGGAAAGAGCCGCCGCGCGGTGGCTTCGAGACGGGCGAAGAGCGCAGGATCGCCACGGTCGTCGAGCGGGCCGCGCCCGCCGATGAGGAGACGGCCCTGGGGATCCAGGCGGAAGTAGGACAGGATGCGGCGCAGGTCGGACACCACCTGCCCGCCGGGGAGCACGCGACGCCGCACGTCCTCCGGCAGCGGCTCGGTGGCGACCTGATAGCTCTGGACCGGCAGCACGGTCTGCCGTAGCCCCGGCCACAGATCGCCGGTGTAGGCGTTGGTGGCGAGGATCAACGCGCGGGCCTGGACGGCGCCGCCCGGGGTGATGACGCGCCACCTGCCGCCGGAGGATTGGAGCCGCCGCGCGCCCGACCGCCCGTGGAGCCTCGCCCCGGCCTGCCGGGCCGCCCGCGCCAATCCGCGCGCGTACGACAGCGGATGGAGCGCGCCCGCCCGGTGATCGAGCATGCCGCCCGCGTAGCCCACCGTGCCGGTCAGCTCCTCGATGTCCCGGCGGTTCAGCAGCTCGACCGGCGCGCCGCGCCGCTCCCACTGCCGGGTGCGCGAGCGCAAGCTCTCGAGCGCGGTCGCGTGGGGCGCCGCCGCGATCCAGCCGCATGGCTGCGCGTGGCAGGCGATCTTGTGGCGCGCGATCAGCTCGAACACGACGTCGGCGGCGGAGCCGGCGATCTGCCACATGCGCCGGCCGATCTCGGCCCCGTACTCGCGCTCGAGGTCGTCGGGGTCGTGCTTGAGCCCCGGGATGACCTGGCCGCCGTTGCGTCCGGAGGCGCCCCATCCGGGCTCGGCCGCGTCGAGCACCACGACGTCGGCGCCGCGCTCGGCCAGGTGCAGCGCGGCGGACAGCCCGGTGTAGCCGGCGCCGACCACGACGACGTCGGCGCGCCGCTCTCCCGTGAGCGGGCTCGCGTCCACCGGCGGCTCGGCGGCTTCCGTCCAGACCGACGCGGGCACGTCAGAGGGACCCCTCATGGGCACAGCATGGACGGGCCCGGGGGCCTCGTCAACCGCGGGCGCGCAGCTTCTCCACCCGCACGCCGATGAGGCGGATCCTCTTGCTCTTCGGATTCTCGCGGGCGTCGAAGAACGGCTCCAGCAGGCCGCGGACCTCGGCGTGCAGCTGCTCGGCGGTCGTGAACGGTGCCGCGCCGGTGCGCGATCGGCTCACCGTCATGAATCCGGAGAAGCGCACCGTTACGGTCACGGTGCGGAAGGCGTCGAAGTCGCCGGCCACGAAGCGCTCGAACACGGTCTCGCCGAGGGCGCGCGCCCGCTCGAGCACGAAGGCGGCGTCGAGCGTGTCCACCTCGAAGGTCTCCTGCTCCCCGACCGACTTGCGCTCCCGATCGCTCGACACCGGATCGTCCGACTGCCCGTGCGCCTTCCGGTGGAGATCCTCGCCTCCCTTGCCGAGCCACTCCCGGAGGCGAGCCGCCTCGACGGCCCGCAGCTCTGCGATGCGCGTGATCCCCCGCTCGTGAAGGAACCGCTCGGTCTTCGGCCCGATTCCCGGGATGACCCGGATCGAGAGGCCGTCCAGGAAGCCCGGCACGTCGTCGAGCGCTACCACGGTCAGGCCGTCCGGCTTGCGGAAGTCGGACGCGATCTTCGCCACGAGCTTGTTCGGGCCGATGCCGATCGAGCAGGTCAGGCCCTCCCGCTCGAGGATCTCCCGTTTGATCTCCCGGGCCTGCTCCCGGGCCCGATCGAGATCGCCAAGCGAGGTGAGATCCACGTACGCCTCGTCGATGCTGGCGGGCTGGAACGCATCGGCGCCGGCGCTCACGATGGCCATGATCCGGCGGGAGACCTCGAGGTAGAGCGCGCGGTCGTCCCGGACGAACACCGTGTCCGGCTCGCCCCGCTTCCGGGCCGCCTCGGCCAGACGCCAGGCCCGCGAGATCGGCAGCGCGGACCGGATGCCGTACTTTCGCGCCGCGTAGCTGGCCGCGGTCACGACTCCGCGCCCGCGGCCGTCCTTCGGATCGGCCCCGACCACGAGCGGGCGCCCGCGCAGCTCGGGATGGTAGCGCTCCTCCACCGAGGCGTAGAAAGCGTCCATGTCGACGTGCGCGATGATCCTCATGGCGATGCGCCCGACCGCGGCATCATACGACGAGGCGTCAGGTCGCCGCTCGATCGGCGATCAGTCCTTGACTCGCGAGCGGCATCCGTCGCACCATCGCGGCCAATCTCTCAGGGAGGTGACCGATGCGCTCGATCGCTTCGCTCCTGACCCTCTTCCTGATCCTCACCGCCCTCGGCGGGATCGCTCCCGCGGCGGCGGCTCCCCCCGACGGTACCCTCGCGATCGGCGTCCACGTGACGCTGGTGTCGCGCTGGCTCGATCCCGGCGAGACCGAGGCGCTGATCACGCCGTTCATGGTGCTCTACGTGCTGCACGACGCGCTGGTGAAGCCGATGCCCGGCAACATCATGACCCCGAGCCTGGCCGAGTCGTGGACGCTGGCCAAGGACGGCGTCACCTACGAGTTCGTCATCCGCAAGAACGCCAAGTTCCACAACGGCGACCCGGTGACCGCGGAGGACGTGAAGTTCACCTTCGAGCGCTACAAGGGCAGCGGGGCCAAGCTGCTCAAGGATCGGGTGAAAGAAGTCCAGGTGGTCGCGCCGAACCGGGTGCGCTTCGTGCTCAAGGAGCCGTGGCCGGACTTCATGGCCTTCTACGGCACCTCGGCCACCGGCGCGAGTTGGATCGTGCCGAAGAAGCACATCGAGCGGGTCGGCGAGGACGCCTACCGGAAGGCGCCAGTGGGCGCGGGACCATACAAGTTCGCCTCGTTCACCCCGGGCGTCGAGCTGACCGTGGACGCCTTCCCCGACTACTGGCGCAAGGCCCCGCAGGTGAAGCGCCTCGTCATGCGCTCGATCCCCGACGAGTCGACGCGCGCCGCCGCGGTGAAGACCGGCGAGGTGGACCTGGCCTATCTGTTTGGCGGCCCCATCGCCCAGGATCTCCAGCGCTCACCGGGCATCCGGGTGGTCGCGCCGCTGCTGTACGGCATCTACTGGCTCGACTTCCTCGATCAGTGGGACCCGAAGTCGCCGTGGCACGACCGGCGGGTGCGCCAGGCCGCGAGCCTCGCCATCGACCGCAACGCGATCAACCAGGCCGAGATGCTGGGCCTCGGCAAGGCGGCGGGGGCGTTCGTGCCGCCCGAGTTCGACTTCGCGCTCAAGATGGAGCCGCCGGCCTACGACCCCAAGCGGGCCAAGCAGCTGATGGTCGAGGCCGGCTTCCCCAACGGCTTCGACGCGGGCGATCTCACGCCGCTGCCGCCCTACACCTCGCTCGGCGAGGCAGTGGGCGGCTATCTGCAGGCCATCGGCATCCGCACACAGGTCCGCACCATGGAGCGCGCTACCTTCTTGAGCAACTGGCGCGAGAAGAAGGTGCACGGACTGCTGATCGGGGCCACCGGCGCCGCGGGCAACGCGGCAGCGCGGCTCGAGCCCTTCTTCACCAAGAGCGGCATCTACGCGTACGGCACGCGGCCCGAGATCGACGACTTGTTCCTGCGTCAGGCCAACGAGGCCGACCGCAACAAGCGCGAGGCGACCCTGCACCAGATCCAGAAGATCGTGGCCGATCAGGTGCTGGCCGCGCCCATCTTCCAGCAGGCGTTCCTGTGGGGCGTGGGCGGACGGGTCGAGCAGCCGGCCGCCGGCCTGATCCAGGGCTACCCGTACGTCGGGCCCGCGGAGGACCTCAAGCTCAAGTAGGGCGCCCGGCTATTCGTCGCGGGGATCGGCGCGGATGAAGTGGCCGCTGCGCAGGTCGCGCAGGGCCTCTTCGATCTCGGCGCGGGTGTTCATGACGAACGGGCCGTGCCGGGCGATCGGCTCGCCGAGCGGACGCGCCGCCGCGAGCAGGAACCGGCCGCCGCCGGGAGCGCCCGCGGCCTCGACGACGTCGCCGTCGCCGAAGATGACGAGCGAGGGCGCCTGGGCCGCTTTCTGCTCGGGGCCGAAGCGCACCGTGCCGCGATCGACGTAGGCGAACGCGGTGTGCCCGCGCGGCACCACCTCGCGGAAGACCGCGCCCTCCGCCAGCGTCACGTCCATGAACTTCGGCGCCACCGCGAGGCCCTCCACCGGCCCGGTGAGCCGGCCGTCCGCCGCGTCGCCCGCGATGACGCGCGCGCGGGCTCCGCCGGGAAGCTCGGTCTCGGGGAGGCGGCTCGCGGTCAGATCGCGGTACTTGGGCCGCGTCATCTTCTCGCGGGCCGGCAGGTTCAGCCAGAGCTGCAGGCCGCCGATCCCTTCCGGCCGCACCTGCGGCATCTCCTCGTGGAGGATCCCGCTGCCGGAGGTCATCCACTGGATGTCGC
>DATFWA010000239.1:0-2114 GCA_035259825.1 Candidatus Methylomirabilota bacterium
GCGGCCCTGGGGCACGTAGGAGCAGCCGCGCCCAAGCACCGCGACGGGCTCCTCGCCGGCGATCTCCTCCCCGGCGAGCCGGATGCTCCCGCGCGAGGGCTTCACCATGCCGAACACGGTGCGAAGCAGCGTGGACTTCCCCGCTCCGTTCGCGCCGATGATCGAGACGATCTCGTCGGCGCGGACGTCTGCCGAGACGCCGTGGAGCACCTCGATCTCACCGCACCCGGCGTGCACGTCCTCGAGACGCAGCAACACCTCCCGTGCCGGCTCAGCGACCAAAATACGCCTCGATGACCTTCGGGTCGCGGCGCACCGCTTCGGGCGGGCCCTCGGCGATTTTCTGGCCGTGGTCGAGAACGACGACGCGCTGGGAGATGTCCATGACCACATCCATGTTGTGCTCGACCAGCAGCACGGCCTTGCCCTGGCGATGCAGCCCCCGGATCTGCTCCTTCATCTGGTTGATCATGGTGGGGTTCACCGCCGCGGCCGGCTCGTCGAGCAGCACCAGCTCCGGATCGGGCATGAGCGCAGCCGCGAAGGCGAGCAGCTTGCGCTGGCCGTACGACAGGCGGCCCGCCGGCGCGTCCGCTCGATCGGCCAGGCCCACGGAATCGAGCAGGCTCCGAGCGCGCTCGATCGCCGCCGCCTCGTAGCGCCGCACCCGCGGCGCACGGACCAGCCGGGCCAGCACGCTCTCCTCCTGGTGCTGCTGGAGGAAGGTCAGCAGGTTCTCCAGTGCGGAGAGCCGCGGGAACACGCTGACGAGCTGGAACGTGCGCCCGATCCCGCGCTGCGCGATGCGGTGGGCCGCCACGCCAGTGATGTCCCGCTCGTGGAACATCACGCGCCCGGCCTCGGGCATCAGGTAGCCGGTGACGCAGTTGAACAGCGTGGTCTTGCCCGAGCCGTTCGGCCCGATCAGGCTCACCAGCTCGCCCGCCTCGACGTGAAGGTCCACCGCGTCCACGGCGGTCACACCCAGGAACCGCTTCGTGAGCCCGCGGATCTCGAAGAGCGCCATGGGCTACGCGCCCGGGGAGGAGGCCCGGCGCCCGGGCCCGGACCGGCGCTGGATGACGCCTTCGAGCCCGTCCGGAGCGCGAATGACGATGACGAGCAGCAGGAGCCCGTAGATGACCATGCGCCAGGTGGGGGCCATGCGGAGGACCTCGGGCAGCGCGGTGAACGCGACCGCTCCGGCGAGGACACCGCGGAGGCTTCCCACGCCACCCAGAAACAGCATCACCAGCAGGTTGATGCTGAGGCTCACCGTCAGCTCTCCCGGGCAGAGCACCCCCACGTAGGAGACATAGAGTCCGCCCACGCCGCCCGCCACCGCGCCGCCGATCACGAACGCGAGCATGCGGTACTTCAGCGGATGGATAGCCGCGGCCGCGGCGAGTGTCTCGTTGTCGCGTACCGCGTGGAAGGCGCGGCCGAGCCGGAACGTGGTGAGCCCGTGGTAGAGCAGCCCGACCACGGCGAGGGTGCCGAGCCCGGTCCAGTAGAACGCGGGCAGCGTGACGATACTGAGGGAGCCGAGCTGGGGCTTGGGAATGCCGGTCACGCAGAGTGGTCCGCGGGTGAAGTCCACCCAGTTGGTGGCGACGATCTGGGTCACGATGGCGAAGCCGAGCGTGCCCATCGCGAAGCTGTGCTCGGTGAGCCGGAACATGGGCACCCCGAGCGCGAGCGCGATCAGCCCGGACACCGCGATGCCGGCGGGCAGCCCGGCGACGAACGGCCAGCGCGCCTCGGTGGCCAGCAGGGCCGCGGTGTAGGCGCCGATGCCGAAGAAGGCCGGGTGGGCCAGCGAGAGGCTCCCGATGTGGCCCACCACCAGGTCGTAGCTCAGCGCGAGCGCGCCATAGAGCGCGGTGAAGATCAGGACGTGGAGGATGTAGCGCTGCTGGCCCGGAGCCACCGCCGCGATGATCCACGGGACCGCGATCAGGAGGGCGGCGGCGACGGCCCAGCGCGCGGCGCGCATGGTCAGATCCCGATCCGCCGGCCGAAGAGCCCCTGCGGCCTCACGAGCAGCACGACCACCATGACCACGAACGCGATCGCGTCCTTGTAGGCGTAGGAGACGTAGCCGGCGGCGAGCG
>DATFWA010000240.1:0-3487 GCA_035259825.1 Candidatus Methylomirabilota bacterium
GCCGAGCTGATCCTCGACGGCGTGCGGCTCGCTGCTTCGCAGTTGCTCGGCGAACTTCACTTGGGGTTCGTCAACACCATGCAGGTCCTGGAAGGCGGGCGCATCGCCATGGCCGCGATGGCGGTGGGCATCGCCCAGGGCGCGCTCGATCAGGCGCTCAGCTACATGAAGCAGCGGACCGCGTTCGGCAAGGCACTGGCCGAGTTCAACGGGCTGCAGGGGATGATCGCCGACATCGGCACCGAGGTGGAGGCGGCCCGGCTGCTCACCCTACGCGCCGCCGCCCTCAAGGACAGCGGGCGGCCCGCGAAGATGGCGGCGTCCATGGCCAAGGTCTTCGCCTCCGAGGTGGCGATGAAAGCGGCGACCCGAGCGCTGCAGATCCACGGCGGGGCGGGCTACATCACCGAGTTCCCCATCGAGCGCATCTTCCGCGACGCCAAGCTCACCGAGATCGGCGAGGGCACGTCGGAGATCCAGCGCATGGTCATCGCCCGGGAGATCCTAGGCGGGCGTGGAGCGTGACCGAGATGACCGAGGCGAGCGTCCTCTACCGGACGGGCGAGGGAGTCGCCACCATCACCCTCAACCGCCCGCGCGTGCTCAACGCGCTGGACCTGACGCTGTCCGCCCAGCTGGCCGACGCCGCGGAGGCCGCGGCTCAGGATCCCGACGTGTGGGTGGTCGTCGTGCGGGGCGCCGGCCGCGCGTTCTGCTCCGGCATGGACCGCACCGTGCTGTCGGCGGGCGGCATCAACGAAGCGTTCTACCGGCACTGGATCCGGGCCCTGAACTGGCTGGAGGACATGGACAAGCTCGTGGTGGCGGTGCTCCACGGCTACTCGATCGGCGGCGGCCTGCAGCTGGCGTCGGCCTGCGACCTGCGCATGGCCACCACTGACGCGGTGCTGGGGCTCGGCGCCACTCGCCACGGGCTCATTCCCGACGGCTCCATCCTGCGTCTGGCCCGCATCGTGGGCCTCGGCCGCGCCAAGGAGTTGACGCTGCTCAACGACGATGTCACGCCCCAGGCCGCGCTGGCGATGGGGCTGGTCAACTGGGTGGTCGAGCCGTCCGAAGTCGAGGGCGCGATCGGCCGCATCGTGCAGAAGGCATTTCAATCCTCGCGCACCGCCACCGGGCACGCCAAGCGGCTCCTGCACGCCTCCTTCCATCGCGACCCGCGGGAGATGATCGAGGAGATCGTGCGGACCCAGAACGAGTGCATGGGCTCGTGGGAGATGGACATCGCCAACCGGGCCTGGGACGAGCGGCACGATGCGCAGTTCTATCCCCGGCCGGGTTCCGCGCAGGCCGGGGCGAAGCCCTCGAACGGGCCCGGGACCTGATGACCGACGATGTCATCCTGGAGACCCGCGGGCTCACCAAGGAGTTTCGCGGGTTCTACGCGGTGCGGAACGTCGACCTCCGGGTGAGGCGCGGCCGCATTCACGCCCTGATCGGCCCCAACGGGGCAGGCAAGACCACGTGCTTCAACCTGCTGACCCACTTCCTGGCGCCGACCGCGGGACGCATCACCTTCAACGGCCGTGACATCACCGGCCGCCGGCCCGCCGAGATCGCGCGCCTGGGCCTCGTGCGGTCGTTCCAGATCTCGGCGGTGTTCCCGCACCTGACCGCGCTGGAGAACGTGCGCATCGCGCTGCAGCGCGGGCGTGGGCGCTCGTTCGACTTCTGGCGGTCGGAGCGCGTGCTCGACGCGTTCCGGGAGCGCGCCCTCGATCTCCTCGGCGCGGTCGGCCTCGCCGAGTTCGCGGCCACGCCGGCGGTGGAGCTGCCCTACGGCCGCAAGCGGGCCCTCGAGATCGCCACCACCCTGGCCCTGGATCCCGAGATGATGCTGCTCGACGAGCCCACCGCGGGCATGGCCCACGAGGACGTGGACCGCATCTCCGCCCTGATCAAGCAGGTGGCACGCAACCGCACCGTGCTGATGGTCGAGCACAACCTGAGCGTGGTGGAGCATCTCTCCGACACCATCACGGTGCTGGCCCGCGGCGAGATCCTCGCGGAGGGCGACTACGCGACGGTGTCGCGCAACCCCGACGTGGTGTCCGCCTATCTGGGCGCCGGCCATGAGTGAGACGCTGCTGCAGGTGGCGGACCTCCACGCCTGGTACGGCGAGTCGCACGCGCTCCACGGCGTCGACTTCGCGGTGGAGGCCGGGGAGGTGGTCACCCTGCTGGGCCGCAACGGCGCGGGCAAGACGACCACGCTGAAGTCGGTGATGGGGATGGTGCCGCGGCGGCGCGGCTCGGTGCGCTTTCGCGGCGAGGAGCTGATCGATCGTCCCTCCAACCTGATCGCCCGCCGCGGGCTGGCCTTCTGCCCGGAGGAGCGCGGCATCTTCGCCAGCCTCACCGTGGAGGAGAACCTGCTGCTGCCACCGGTGGTGCAGCCGGGCGGGCTCGGGACCGATGCGATCTACGAGCTGTTCCCGAACCTGCGCGAGCGGGGCCGGAGCCCGGGCACCAAGCTCTCGGGCGGCGAGCAGCAGATGCTGGCCATCGGCCGCATCCTCCGCACCGGCGCCCGCCTGCTGCTCCTGGACGAGCCCACCGAGGGCTTGGCTCCGGTCATCGTGCGCCAGATCGGGGCGACCATCCGGCGGCTCAAGGTTGAGGGCTTCACCATCCTGCTCGTCGAGCAGAACTTCCGCTTCGCCTCCACGGTGGCGGATCGCCACTACGTCATGGAGCGGGGGCGGGTGGTGGACATGATCCGCAACGCGGAGCTGGAGCGTCACACCGCGAAGCTCCATGACTACCTCGGGGTATAATCGCCCGGCCCGCGTCCCAAAACGACCGAACGAAAGGAACGAAATCGCATGATCAAGCACTGGCTCCTCGCCCTGGCCGCGGTCGGGCTCATCGCCGCGCCCACCGCTCAGGCCCAGGTCTCCGACGGCATCATCAAGATCGGTGTGCTCACCGACATGTCGAGCCTGTACGCCGACCTCTCCGGACAGGGCTCGGTGATCGCGGCCCGCATGGCGGTGGAGGACTTCGGCGCCGCCAAGAAGGGCATGAAGGTCGAGATCGTCTCGGCCGATCACCAGAACAAGGCCGACGTCGGCTCGGGCATCGCCCGGCAGTGGCTCGACGCCGAGAAGGTGGATGTCATCATGGACGTCCCGAACTCGGCGGTCGCGCTCGCGGTGAACCAGATAGTCAAGGAGAAGGGCAAGGCGCTCCTGGTGTCCGGGGCGGCGTCGTCCGATCTCACCGGCAAGGCGTGCTCGCCCAACACGGTCCACTGGACCTACGACACCTGGGCCCTCGCCAACGGCACCGGCAGCGCCATCGTGAAAACCGGCGGCGACAGCTGGTTCTTCCTCACCGCGGACTACGCCTTCGGGCACGCGCTCGAGCGGGACACCGAGGCGGTGGTGGTGAAGAACGGCGGCAAGGTGCTCGGCAAGGTGCGCCATCCGCTGAACACCGCCGACTTCTCCTCGTTCCTGCT
>DATFWA010000241.1:0-13560 GCA_035259825.1 Candidatus Methylomirabilota bacterium
GCTGTTGACCCGGATCACCGCCTCGTAGCTGCGGCCCACGTGGTGCGGGTCGATGGGCAGGTAGGGGACCTCCCACACGTCGTAGTCCTTGCCGAGGGCCTCGAAGCCCTTCTTGATCGCGTCCTGGTGCGAGCCGGAGAACGCGGTGTAGACGAGATCGCCCACGTAGGGATGGCGCGGGTGCACCGGCAGGCGGTTGCAGTGCTCGGTGATGCGCCGGGCCGCGTCGATGTCGGCGAAGTCCAGCTTGGGGTCCACGCCCTGGCTGAACAGGTTGAGCGCGAGGGTCACCACGTCCACGTTGCCGGTCCGCTCGCCGTTGCCGAACAGCGTGCCCTCGACGCGCTCCGCGCCGGCCTGCACCGCCAGCTCGGCGGCGGCCACCGCGGTGCCGCGGTCGTTGTGCGGATGGAGCGACAGGATCAATGAATCACGCCGGCTCACGTGGCGGAGGAACCACTCGATCTGATCGGCGTAGATGTTCGGGGTCGCCATCTCCACGGTGGCGGGGAGGTTCAGGATCACCTTCTTGTCCGGGGTCGGCTCCCACACGTCCATCACCCGCTCGCAGACCTCGACCGCAAAATCCAGCTCGGTGCCGGTGAAGCTCTCCGGCGAGTACTGGTAGTGCACGTCGCACTCGGGAATGGTGGGGGTCAGCTCCCGGCAGAGACGGGCCGCCTTCACCGCGATGTCCACGATGCCCGCGCGGTCGAGCCCGAACACCACCCGGCGCTGCAGCGTCGAGGTGGAGTTGTAGAGGTGCACCACCGCGCGCGGGGCGCCGCGCAGTGACTCGTAGGTGCGTTCGATCTGCTCGGGCCGCGCCTGGGTGAGCACCTGGATGATCACGTCGTCCGGGATCAGGTCTCGCTCGATCAGCAGGCGGACGAAATCGAAATCGGGCTGGGAGGCGGCGGGGAAGCCCACCTCGATCTCCTTGAACCCGCAGTGCACCAGCAGATCGAACATCCGCCGCTTGCGCTCGGGATCCATGGGATCGATCAGCGCCTGGTTGCCGTCCCGCAGGTCCACACTGCACCACCGCGGCGCGCGGGTGATCACCCGGTTGGGCCACGTCCGATCCGGCAGCGGGATCGGGGCGAACGGACGGTACAAGGCAAACGGCATCTGAGCCGGTGGACCAACCTTTCGAGCCATCACAGCCTCCTGTTGGTGGAAACAAAAAAGCCTCTCCGGCACTGCATGGGAGAGGCTTTGGGCGCGCGCCGCGGAGGCGCGCGCCTAAGTCAGGACCAGGTTCCCGATCGAGCGACCGATCTTCATGTGGCGGGCATTGTGCCCATGGACCGTGGCCTTGTCAAGCTTTCCGGCGGGGGCGGGTAGAATGCGGCCCATGATCGCCCTCCGGGAGGTCACGAAGCGCTTCGGCCTCATCGCGGCCCTGGACGCGGTCTCCCTGGAGGTGCAGCCGGCCACGACCCACGTCCTGCTCGGGTCCAGCGGGTCCGGTAAGTCCACGGTACTGCGGGTCATTCTGGGGCTCACCACCCCGGACAGCGGCACCGTGTCGGTCGACGGCACCCCGGTCGACGTCGGGACACGCGACCGTCTCGTGTCCCGCATGGGCTACGTGGTGCAGGACGGCGGCCTCTACCCCCATCTCACGGCCTCCGACAACGTGGCCCTGGCCGCGGAGGCGCACGCGTGGCCGCGGGATCGCATCGCAGCGCGACTGACCGCGCTGGCCGAGCTGACCGGTCTCGACGCCGCGATGCTGCGCCGCTACCCTCGCCAGCTGAGCGGCGGCCAGCGGCAGCGCGTCGGGCTGATGCGCGCCCTGATGCTCGACCCGCCCATCCTGCTGCTCGACGAGCCGCTCGGCGCGCTCGACCCCATCGTCCGCGTGGAGCTGCAGGAACAGCTCGGCCGGCTCGTCGCCGATCTGAAGAAGACGGTGGTGATGGTGACGCACGACGTGCGGGAAGCGGCACGGCTCGGGCATACCATCACGCTGCTCACCGCCGGGCGCGTGGTGCAGCAGGGCACGTACACCGATCTGGCCGAGCGCCCGGCGAGCCCGTTCGTCACTCAGTTCCTCACCGCGCAGACCGTGCCGGCTCCTCCCAGCGCGGCGGGCGCCTGAGCGCGATGAGCCGGCGGCTCGCCCTGGTGCTGGCCGGCCTGCTCGCCAGTGCGACGGCCGCCACCGCGGCCCCGGACGGCGCGATCCGCGTCGGCTCGAAGTCGTTCACCGAGAGCTACATCCTGGCCGAGATCGCGGCCCAGGTCATCGAGCAGGTCGGCGAGGCGCGCGCGGAGCGGCGTGTCGGTCTGGGCGGCACCGGCGTGACTCAACGCGCGCTCGAGAGCGACTCGATCGACCTGTATCCCGAGTACACCGGCACGCTGACCCGCGTCATCTTGAAGGACCCGTCGCTGCAAACGATCGAGGCGATCCGCGCGCGGCTGCTGTCGCGCGGGCTCACGATGAGCGGCCCGCTCGGCTTCGCGAATACCTACGCCCTGGCCATGCGGGCCGACCGGGCGGAGCGGCTCGGCGTGCGGACGATCAGCGACCTGGCCTCGCATCCCGAGCTGCGGGCCGCGTTCAGCTCGGGCTTCCTGGAGCGCGAGGACGGCTGGCCCGGCCTGCGAACGCGCTACGGCCTGCGGCTGGCCCGGACCGACGTGATGGAGCACGCGCTCACCTATCGCGCGATCGCGAGCGGCGACGTCGATCTCATGGACGTGTTCTCCACCGACGGCCAGCTCGAGCGGCTGCGCCTCCGCCTGCTCGAGGACGACCGGCGCTTCTTCCCGGACTACTCGGCGGTGTTGCTCGTGCGTCGCGAGATGACCGAGCGCTTCCCCCGCACCTGGGCGCGGCTGCGCGAGACCCTCGAGGGCCGTCTCGACGATCGGCGCATGGCCCAGCTCAATGCGATGGTCGATCTCGACGGCAAGCACGTGACCGACGCGGCCGCCGCCTTTCTATCCGGCAGCGCCCCGCCCGCGACGAGCGCGGCGGCCGGCGGGCGCCACGCGATCGTGGGCGAGATCGGCGCCCTCACTCGCGACCACCTGCTCCTCGTGCTCATCTCGGTGGGGGCGGCCGTCGTGCTCGGCATCCCGATGGGTATCTTGGCCGCGCGCTTCCGTCGGGCCGGGCAGCTCGAGCTGTCGGTCATCGCGATGCTGCAGACGGTGCCGGCACTGGCGCTGCTGATGTTCATGATCCCGCTGTTCGGCATCGGCAAGGGGCCGGCGCTGGTCGCGCTGTCCCTATACGCGCTGCTGCCCATCGCGCGCAACACCTACGCCGGGCTGATGGCGATCGACCGCACCCTGCTCGAGATCGCCTGGGTCCTACGCCTCGGCAACCTGCGGCGGCTACTCCGCATCGAGCTGCCTCTCTCCGCGATCACGATCATGGCCGGGATCAAGACCGCCGCGGTCACCACCGTGGGCACCGCGACGCTGGCTGCCTTCATCGGAGGAGGAGGCTACGGCACGCTGATTGTTCGCGGCCTCGCCCTCGACGACACCGCCACGATCCTGGCCGGCGCCGCGCCCGCCGCCCTCATGGCCCTTGCCTTCCACGGCCTGTTCGAGCTGGTCGACCGCTGGGTAGTGCCGCGCGGCCTGCGCTCGTAGGGTTGTCGCGCGGGGAGACGGGACCCTTCCGGCTTGGGATGGGTCGTTGGCGGAGACGGGTCCCCTTCCGGCTGACACGGTGACTTCTCTTTCTGATGCGCTCGGCTCGCCTTCGGCTCACCTCGCCAAGCTTCGGCCGCGGGCAACCGGGTAGCTTCGGCCGCGGTCAACCGGGTGGCTCCAGTAGCGCGTTCAGCTTCTGGCAGAGCGCGAGGACTTGCGGGTGCGCTTCCGGGAACCACGCGCGGATCCACTCCGGCCGATCGAAGAACGCCAGCGCCGGCTGGCCGGGGCGACGGATCGCGATGCGGCGGACCAGGCCGCTCGCGTTGATGAAGCTCACGTCGTGGAGCATGCGCCCGGGCGCCGCCACCCCCGCGGTGATCGGGCACAGCGCGGCGACCGCCGCGATGGATTCGGCGACGCCGCGGAGACAGAAGGCGCGGGTGCGCGCGCGCAGGGACTGCGGTAGCGCACCGATCACCCCTCCCATGGTCAGTCCGGAGAACACGGTGTCGTCGACCACCGCGAGGGACCGGCTGCCTTTCAGATCCGCGAGACGCTCCGTGAGCCCGCCGCCTTCCGTGCTCACCAGGCGATAGCCGCCCGCGCCGTCCTCCTCGCGGGTCAGGCCCACGCGCCGGATCATCGGGAACCACCCAGTACGCTCGTGGAGCGTGCGCGCCACGCGTTGGCCCGCCGCGCCGATGGCCACCGCGGTCTCGAAGGGCGCGTGCGGGCCTTGGGCGGCGACCGCCTCCACCTGCTCCGCGAGGGTGAGCACGCGCACGCGCGCGTCCTGCGCGAGCAGGGCGATCAGCTCCCTGGCCGCGACCGCGGCGGGAGACGCCGGACCGAGGTCGCGCGCGACATCGTCGCTCAGGTCGTCGTGGATGTAGAGGCGGCGGGGAGTGGGCTGGGTATAGGCGCCGTCGCCTGACCCCATCAGGCCGGGGCGGCGAAGGCGAGCGCGAAGTAGTTGGCCGGATCCACGTACCAGCGGACGAGGCGCAGCGAGGCGTCGGCCATCATGGTTTCGACGCCCTCTCGCGTGAACTTGTAGGAGCTCTCGGTCCAGATGTCCTCGCCCGGGCGAAAGCGGATAGCCAGGCCGAGCCGGCCCAGCTTCACGACCCGGGCCGAGTCGGCCACCAGGTGCATCTCGATGCGCGAGGCGGCCTCGTTGTAGAAGGCGTAGTGCCGGAAGGTCTCGGGCTGGAAGTCGCCGTCGACCCCGCGGTTGACCACGTTCAGGATGTTGCGGTTGAAATCACGCGTGACGCCCGCCGCGTCGTTGTAGGCCGCCTCGAGGATCTTCACGTCCTTGACCAGGTCCACGCCCAGTAGCAGCCGGTCACCGGGATCGGGCAGGAGCCCGCGCAGGCCCGTCAACAGACGCTGGCGCGGGCCCTCATCGAGATTCCCGATGGTGCTGCCCAGGAACATCACGAGCCGGCGCCCCTGGGCCGGCGGCACGTGGGCCAGGTCACGCTCGAAATCACCGACCACCCCGTGCACGCTCAAGGTCGGATACTTGCGGAGCAGCCTGGCCGCGCTCGCCTCCAGTGTCACCGGGTCGACATCGAGCGGGACGTAGCGGACCGGATGCCCACCCGGAGTCACCCTATCAAGCAGCCGCTGCGTCTTCTCCGATGACCCCGCCCCGATCTCGACGATGTCGTCGGGAAGAAACTCCTCGATCAACCCGGGTAGAATTTCCTGGAGCAGCGCCGCCTCGGTGCGGGTCGGGTAGTACTCCGGCAGCTCGGTGATGCGCTCGAAGAGCAGGGAGCCCGCCCGGTCGTAAAAGTACTTCGCGGGCAGGGACTTCTGCCCCGCGGTCAACCCCCGACGCACGTCCTCTTCGAGTCGCCGCTGCTGGGCCGCTTCATCCGTGTAGATATCTACCTGGTAGCGCATGGCATCGCCCTCGTGCAAGCTAGACGCCACGGGAGCCGTATGCAAGCGAAGAAGAATCTTCCCGGACGGGAGGAATTCATCATGGTCGAGACGATGACCGAGCGGCTCGCCGATACCTGGGCGCGCACGGACCGCATTTTCGATATCCTCGCGCCGGGCCAGTGGCTCGCGAAGCCGATCGCCCTGCGCCATCCGTTCATCTTCTACCTGGGTCATCTGCCCGCGTTCGCGTGGAATCACGTGGGCGGTGGCCTGCTGGGGCGGCCGTCGCTCAACCCCGCGTTCGACGATCTGTTCTCCCGCGGCATCGATCCCGACGTGGACGATCCCACGCACTGTCACGACCATCCGGAGGTTCCCGATCAATGGCCCGCGGTGCCCGAGGTGATCGCCTATCGCGATCGGGTGCGCGCCGAGCTCCTCGACGCCGGCGCCGCGGTGGCCGAGCGGGTGCCCACGCACCTGATGGCGCGCGAGGGCCGGGCTTTCTCGATGGTGATCGAGCACGAGATGATGCACCAGGAGACGCTGCTCTACATGATGCAGCGGCTGCCGCTCACGAAGAAGGTCAAGCCCGCGTGGCTGCCCCCCTACGTGCTCACGTGCGGGCGGCCCGGCGACAAGATCCAGATCCCGGCCGGCAGCGCCACGCTGGGCGCGCACTTCGCGGATCTGCCGTTCGGCTGGGACAACGAGTTCGCTGCCCTCGAGGTACCGGTGCCCGGCTTCCGGATCGACAGCACGCCGGTCACCAACGGACAGTTCCTCGCCTTCGTCGAGGCGGGCGGCTATCGACGCTCGGAGCTGTGGGGCGACGAGGACGGCGTGTGGCGGGGACAGGAGGGCATCGAGCATCCGGCGGTGTGGGAGCTGGTCGACGGACACTGGATGTACCGTACGCTCTTCGACCGGCTGCCCCTCGAGCAGGTCGCTGACTGGCCGGTGTACGTGAGCCTCGCGGAAGCGCGCGCCTTCGCGTCCTGGCGCGGCGAGCGTCTGCCCACCGAGGCCGAGTTCCACCGCGCCGCGTTCGGAGAGCCGAAGACCGAGTCCGATGGCGGACCCACCGAGGGCGGCCGCCGTCTGCCCTGGGGCGAGGCCGTGCCGGCGGAGCGCCACGGCAATTTCGGCTTCCGCCAGTGGGCCCCCACGCCGGTCGGCACGCATCCGGAGGGCTCGAGCGCCTGGGGAGTGCAGGATCTGATCGGCGACGGCTGGGAGTGGACCAACACGGTCTTCGCCGGGCTGCCCGGCTTCACCGCGTACATCCCGGGGTACGAGGGCTACTCCGCGGATTTCTTCGACGGCAAGCACTACGTCATGAAAGGCGGCTCGTGGGCGACCGCCGACGCCCTGGTGCGACCGAGCTTCCGGAACTGGTTCCAGGCCCACTACCCGTACGTCTTCGCGAAGTTCCGGTGCGTGGCCGACATCTAGGGCCCACCGGGATCGACAGGAGGAACGCCGTGAACCATCTGCTGCCATCACTCGTGCTGCTCGCCATCGCCCTCGTCGCGGCCACGCCGGTCCCGGCGCCCGCCGACACGTTCAGCTACGCCATGGGACGCTCCTCCTACGGCCAGGCCGGCTACAGCCCGGGGGGCTCGCTCTACATCAACGCGTTTCCGATGGAGACGCAGATCACGCTCGACGGGGTGCCGATCGGGGTGGCCAACGACCTGCAGGCATCGCTCGTGGACGCGCACGCCGGCATCCACCAGCTCGGCTTCGCCGCCCCTGGCTACGAGCCGACCGTCGTGTACGTGAACGTGGTGCGTGACTGGGTCACGCGAGTGCGGCTGACCCTGATTCCGGCGCGCTGAGCGCGACCGGAGCGGCTAGCCCGCCGGCTCGATCTCCACGAAGCAGGAGTTGAAGGGAGTCGCCCCGGCGGGCGACGAGCGGTCCGGCGTCAGGAGGTTCGAGCAACCGCGAGTGTCCTGCCCGCTCGCGTCGAGCCAGAACCACGCACCCTCCTTGATGGAGACGACGCCGCGGGCGACCCGGTCGGTCACCCGCGCCGGAATCAGGGTGCGGCCGCGATCGTTGAACACCGCCACCCGCTGACCGTCCGCGATGCCGCGGGCCGCCGCGTCGTCGGGGTGTAGCCACACGTCGTCGCGATCGGCGCGCGCGAGCACCGCCTGGTTGTCGTGGATGGAGTGCGTCCGCGCGCGCGACTTGGGCGTGACCAGCCGCAGCGGGTGCTGCGGGTCCGCCGGCTCCGGCACCCAGGTCGGGATCGGCGGAATCGTGCCCAGGCCGTACGGATCCGGGTTCGCCGCGATCGCCATCGAGTAGATCTCGATCTTCCCGGACGGCGTGCTGAACGGATGGCTCTCCGGGTCCCGGATCTCGCGGGCGAAGGCCACCGCGTCGTCGGGGGCGGGCAAGCGCGCCAGGCCTCGTGCGCGGAACGTCTCGTAGTCGTCGATCGCGTGCCTGGTCAGCTCGCGCAGCCACTCGTCCTCGGTCCGGTCGTTGTAGCCGCGGATGCCGAGGCGCTCGGCCAGCGCCGCACAGATATCGATGTCGTTGCGGCACTCGCCCACCGGCGGGATGGCCTGCTGCATGAAGATCGCGTAGTGGCCGGCGCCGGCCCACGGGGTGTGGACGTCGTTGCGCTCCCAGAAGGTGGTGGCGGGCAGCACGATGTCGGCGTAGCGCGCGGTCGGTGTCACGAAGTGGTCCTGCACCACCACGAAGTCGAGCTTCTCCACGCCCGCGATGATCCGCCGCACGTTGGGGAGCTGGTTGAACAGGTCGCCCGCGCACGAGTAGATCATCCGGATGTCGGCCGGATAACCGCCCGCGGTGCCGCGCTCGAGCAGATCGGCCAACAGCGGCGACGACACCCGCGCGGCGACCGGGTTCTCGCCGGTGGGCAGCCCCTGGATGCCGCCGCGCCCGGTGGCCCCGTTGCTGGTGCCCGCGTTGCCGCCGGGGATGCCCACGTTGCCGGTCATCGCGCAGAGCGCGTAGGCCGCGCGGTGGAACTGCTCGCCGTGCAGCGTGCGGCCGGGTGCGTAGCCGGTCTGAAGCGCGGCCGGCTTGCTGGTGGCGTACTCGATCGCGAGCGCGTGGAGGGTCGCCGCGGGGACGCCGGTGATGCCGGCAGCCCACTCGGGCGTCTTCGGCACCCCATCCGTCTCGCCCAGCAGATACGAGCGGTACGGCGCGCCCGCGGGCGCCCCGGGCGGCATGTGCGCCTCGTCGAAGCCCAGCACGTGCCGGTCGAGATAGGCCTGGTCGTGCAGCCCTTCGGTCAGGATCACGTAGGCCATCGCGATGAGGGCGGCGGTGTCGGTCGACGGGCGGATGAAGACGTGCTGGTCTGCCAGCTCCCACGACGTGCGCGTGCGGCGGGGATCCACGCAGATGAACTTCACCCCGCGCTGCTTGGCCAGCTTCAGGTACTGCAGCGTGCCGGTGCCGAACGTGCCGTCCGCCGGGCTCCAGCCCCACATGAGCATGAGCCGGGAGTTGACGTAGTCCGTGGGCTCGCGGCCCGCGCTCTTGTAGTCCGCCTTCGCCCCGTAGGTCTGGCGGACCGCGTAGACCTCGGCCTCCGCCGAGATGTTGGTCCACAGCTCGGTGCAGCCGCCGAACATGTAGAGCAGGCGCTTGACCGTGGAGCGACTGTGCAGCATCGAGAGGCTGCCGGTACGCGAGCAGTCCAGGATGGCCGCGGGGCCATAGGCGTCGCGGATGCGCAGCATCTGGCGCGCCACCTCGTCGAGGGCCTCGTCCCAGCCGATGCGCTCGAACCGCCCGGATCCGCGCGAGCCCACGCGCCGGAGCGGGTGGGTGATGCGGTCGGGATGGTTCAGCCGCTCGAGCTGGCCGAAGCCGCGCACGCAGGCGTGCAGTGGGGCCTCCTCCGGCGTCCACTTGCGGGGATCGGTGCTGATGCGCACGATGCGGCCGTCGCGAACGTGGGCGTTGACCACGCAGCGCCCGCCGCAGTTGTGGCCGCAGGTGCTGGTGACGATGGTCTCGCCGGGCGCGGCCGGGGGCCGCGGCGCCTCGTAGCGGATGGGGCCGCGCATCGGTGATCGCTCGGCTTCGCGGTCGATGGCTAGCGGAAGAAGCCCATCGCGCGAAGGATCACGATCAGGAGCACCGCGCCGGCCAGCGAGATGAGGAAGCTCCCGAGCGCGCCGATCGCCGCGATGCCGATCAGGGCCGCCACGAAGTGGCCCAGCGCCCCGCCGATGATGCCCACGATGATGTTGGCGAGCACGCCCATCTGGGCGTTGGTCTTCATGATGAGGCTGGCCAGCCACCCGACGATGCCGCCGACGATGATCGCGAGGATTAGTCCCATGGGGCAGACTCTATCATTTCCGGTGCTACACTGCCGCCGCTATGCCGCGCCGAACGGTGATCGTGGGCGGCGGCCTCATGGGGTTGAGCGCCGCGTTTCATCTGCGTCGCGCCGATCCCGGTGCCCGGGTGACCGTGCTGGAGCGCGACCGGGTAGGGGCGGCGGCCTCCGGGGCCAGCGCCGCGGGCGTGCGGGCGATGGGCCGCGACCCCGCGGAACGGGCGCTGGCCCTCGCGAGCCTGGCCCGCTGGCCCGATCTCGATCGCGAGCTGGAAGCGCCGACGGGCTATCGCCGCGGTGGCGGCCTGCGGCTCGCGCTGGACGAGGCGACGTGGGCCGCCGTCCCCGCGTGGGTGGCCGAGCAGCGCGCCGACGGCGTTCCGGTTGAGGTCGTCGACGCGAACGCCGCGCGCCACCTGGCGCCGGGCATCGCGTCCGCCACCCTGGGCGGCGTGCACTGCGCGATCGACGGCCAGGCGGAAGCGATGGCCACCGTGCGCGCCTTCGCGTCGGCGGCGCGCCGGCTCGGCGCCTTCGTGGAGGAAGGCGCCGGCGTGCGGGGTCTCCGGGCGGAGCGTGGGCATATCGTCGCGGTCGAGCGCGCCGACGGCTCGCAGGTGGCCTGCGAGACCGCCATCGTGACCGCGGGAGCATGGACCGCGGCGTTGCTGGCCGGCGTGGGCGTGACGCTCGACGTGGAGACGCGGCCGCTCCAGATGCTGCTCACCAGGCCGGCGCCCGCGGCGCTCGGCCCGGTGGTGAGCGCGTTCGACCGACGCCTGAGCCTCAAGCAGCTGGACGACGGCGCGTACCTGATCGGCGGCGGCTGGCCCGCGCGCGTGGCGGATCACGCGGCAAACCGCTACCAGATCCTCGCGGAGAGCGTGGCGGGGAGCCTCGAGACGGCGCGCGCGGTGTACCCGCCGCTCACCGGCCTCGCGGTGTCACAGAGCTGGGCGGGCCTCGAAGCCTTCACCCCCGACGAGGTGCCGGTGATCGGACCGGTGCCCGGCATCGCCGGCCTCCTGATCGCCACCGGCTTCAGCGGTCATGGCTTCGCCCTGAGCCCGATGATCGGCGACATCCTCGCGCGCCTGGCCCTGGGGTCAGGGCTTGCCTTCCGATACTTCCACGCGGCCGGTGAGCCGCGATCGGTACGACGTGTCGGACTGTAAGACCTGACCCCGGTCAGCGCGCCACGCTCAGCGGGCGGCGCGGGTCTGGTGGGCGGCCCGGCGCTCGGCGTTGATGCGGGCGCGCCGGCGATCCTCGGCCTTGCGGGCGCGGATGGTCGCGATGCGCTCGGCCAGCGGGATCTCGAGCTTCTCGGCCGGGCCCTTCGCGTAGTTGAAGCCGGGCAGGCGCACCCGCGAGAACCGTACGCCGACCGCGCGCTCGATTCCCCGCAGATCCGACTCCTCCTCCGGCGAGACCAGCGTGAGAGCATCGCCGACCGCCTGCGCCCGTGCGGTACGCCCCACCCGGTGGATGTAGTCCTCCGACAGGTTCGGCACGTCGAAGTTGACCACGTGGCTGAGGGCGTCGATGTCGATGCCCCGCGCCGCGATGTCGGTGGCCACCAGCACCTGGAAGCGTCCGTCCTTGAACCCGGCCAGCGCGGCAGTGCGCTGCGCCTGGCTGCGGTTGCCGTGGATGCGGTCCGCCTTGACCCCATGCCGCGCCAGGTAGTCCGCGAGCCGGTTGGCGCGGTGCTTGGTGCGCGTGAAGGCGAGCACGCTGCGGGTGCCGGGCTGCTTGAGCAGCTCGACCAGCAGCGCGGACTTCAGCTCGCCGGGCACCGGGTAGACGGTGTGGGTGATCCCCACCGCCGGCGCGGCCGGCCGCTCCACCTGGATACCCACCGGGTCGCGGAGGATGTCCCGGGCGAGCGCCACGATCGGCGCGGGCATGGTGGCGGAGAACAGCAGGGTCTGCCGCGCTGTCGGCAGCGCGGCGAGGATCCGCCGGATGTCGGGCAGGAAGCCCATGTCGAGCATGCGATCGGCCTCGTCGAGGACGAGCACCTGCAGGCCGTCGAATCGGGCATAGGGCATGCGCATGTGGTCGAGCAGGCGGCCGGGCGTGGCCACCAGCACGTCCACGCGCCGGCGGAAGGCCTGCTCCTGCGGGCCCATGCCGACGCCGCCGAACACGGCGGCGCCGCCCACGCGGGTGAAGCGGGCCAGATCGCGGCGATGCTCGTCGATCTGGGCGGCCAGCTCGCGGGTGGGCGCCACGATGAGCGCGCGGATGGTGCCACGCGGCTGGGTCATGAGGCGCTGGAGGATCGGCAGAAGGAACGCGGCGGTCTTCCCGCTGCCGGTCATGGCGCAGGCGAGGACGTCGCGGCCCGCGAGGGCCGGGGGGATCGCATCGCGCTGGATGGGGGTCGGCGCCTGGAAGCCCAGGGCGGCGACGCCCCGGAGCAGGTCGGGGTGCAGCTGAAAATCGGCAAAGGACATGGAACGAGTAACCTCTCGAGGGCTCACGACTGGCCCCGTACAGTCTTCCGCTGTGATCGGGACGCGCCCCACGATGCGGAAGACGACGGGAAACGCGGTCTGCAGATGCAGGTCAGTAACTACAGCATACACGCCGGCCCGCCGCGCAGGAACCTTTTCTGCGCGGCGGCGGGACGGCTCACTCGGTGCGCTGGCTCATCCTCTCGGCAATCTCGGCCTCGAACAGCGCGAGCGTGAGCGGGCAGGGCGGCTCGTTGGTGTCGATGTACTGGCACTCGAGCTCGCTGCAGCGAACGAACAGCTTGCCGTTGCCGCCGAGGGACTGGCGGCGGCGAAGCGAGATGGAGACGGTCTCCGACACGACGGTGCAGTTGAACGGCTTCGTGGGAGTGCGCGGCACGGGGGTCCTTTTCTCTCGTCCGTTGCGGCCGAGGAACCAAGTATACGATGTTTCGAGAAGTCGGGTCTTTCAATTCCTGGATCCGTCATTTCTCGACGGTGGCTCGCTCGACCGCGAGGAGCTTCTCGAGACCGATCACGCCAAGCATGTCCTTCTCCAGCGGACCCCAGTCGCGCGCCGGCGAGCCCGCCCCGAACCCGCCGCTCAGATCGGCGTAGATGCGCTGCCACGCCTCGTAGGCCGCCAGGAGCGGGGTGCTGGGGTCGGCCACGATGCGGTAGCCGAGGCCGCCCAGGTCCGCCAGCGTCATGCCGAGGCCGGCGAGCCCGCCGCGGCCGGTGAGGTACATGAGCGGCCCCCCGAGCCGCTCGGCGATGGCGCGGAGCTGCTCCGGCCGGTGCGCCATGGAGAGCAGGAGCACGTCGGCGCCCGCCTTCTTGTAGAGCTCCCCGCGCCGCAGGGCATCGTCCATCGTGCTGGCCCGCATCCCGTTGGTGCGCGCGATGATGAGGAAGTCCGGGCTGCGCCGCGCGGCCACCGCCGCCTCCACCTTCGCCGCCATCAGCTCGGGCGGGATCATGTGCTCGATCCCGGCGTGGTGGTGCGCCCGCTTCGGCACCAGCTGGTCCTCGATCTCGATGCCCGCGAAGCCGGCCGCCTCGCTCATGCCGATGGTCCGGTGCATGTGCATAGGGTCGCCGTAGCCGCAGGCGCCGTCCAGGATCAGCGGCAGTGAGGAGACCGCGCCGATGTCGAGGGCGGCCTGGCACATCTCGGTCAGGTTCAAATTGGCCTCGAGGGAGACCTTCTGATAGCCGGTGGCGCCACCGCCC
>DATFWA010000242.1:0-10444 GCA_035259825.1 Candidatus Methylomirabilota bacterium
CCCGATGGCGAGCCAGCACGACCTGGGCCTGTTGCAGATCCCCGAGGAGCACGGGGTGCTCCGGGTGCTGGACGGCCAGCACCGGCTGCTCGCGCTGCACGCGCTGACCCAGGCGGGCGAGAACCTCGGCATCGAGGTGCCAGCGGTGCTCTTCGATCGGCTCGACGCGCGCCAGATCGTCGAGCTGTTCGTGACGATCAACGCCAAGCATACCAGGCTCAACCCGTCGCACATCGTGAGCCTCGCCGGCCGCAAGCTCTACCCGGATCCGAACCAGGCGCTGGCCCACGACGTGATCCGCTCGCTCAACGAGGACGAGACGTCTCCGCTCTCCGGCGACATCAAGATGCTAGGCACCGGACGCGGGCGCGTCTCGCAGGCGCCCCTCGCCGAGGAGATCGTGGAGTTCCTGGAAGCGGTGGAGAAGATCGGCGGCGGCGCACGCATGAACGAGGTGCGCCAGCACGCCAAGCGCTTCTTCCTGAACTACATGAAGGCGGTGGCGGGCGTCTTCCCCACCGCGTGGGCCGGCCGCAAGTACTCCATCAAGACCGGCGCGGCCCTGCGCGCCTTCATCCGCGTGGCCCCCGACGTGATGGCCCGCGCGCGGGAGCTGAAGCGCGACGCGTTCGACTTCCACGCGATCCGCGAGGCGGTGAAGCCGTGGGGCGACCGGCTCAAGGACCGCCGCTTCGAGACCGAGGGCGAGTGGAAGAACAAGCTCGCCGGCGGCACCCGCGGCACGGTGGAAGCGCTCACGCGGGAGCTACGAGAAGCCCTGCGAAACTAACGCCGGGCTTGGCTTACTGCGGCTCGACAGCGAAGTTGGCGGCGAGGATGTCGAAGGTCTTCTTCCCGCCGGGCAGTTGCGCGGTCACGCTGTCGCCGACCTTCTTGCCGATCAGGGTCCGGGCCAGCGGGGACATGACCGAGATCAGCCCGCGCTTCGGCTCCGCCTCGTCCGATCCCACGATCTGATACGTGGTCTGCTTGCCGTCCTCGTCCTCCAGCTTCACGGTGGAGCCGAACGTCACGCGATCGCCGGAGGTCGGCGGGTCGATCACCTCGGCGGTGCCGACCTTCGACTCCAGGTCGGTGATGCGCGCCTCGACGAACCCCTGCCGCTCGCGCGCGGCATGGTACTCCGCGTTCTCGCTGAGATCGCCGTGCGCCCGCGCTTCCGCGATGGCGCGCACGATGTTCGGGCGCTCCTTCTTGAGCCGCTCCACCTCGTCGCGCAGCCGGTCGTAGCCGGAGCGGGTCATCGGCGTGCGCTGGATGCTCACGACCGGATCACCTCGTCGCTCCGCTTCACCTCGGCCAGGAACCCGTTGAGGCTGCCCAGATGCGTGCGGTGGACCTGATCGTGCGGGATCACCTCGCCGTCGGGCCCGCGCACGTCCATCGCCGCGGTGGCGTCGGACAGCAGCGTGACCTTGAAGCCCCGGTGCGCGGCCTCGCGGGTGGTGGTGTCGCAGCACATCTGGGTCATGAAGCCGGAGACGATCACCCGCTCGACACCGAGCCGCCGCAGGTCGCTCTCCAGCGAAGTGTTGGTGAAGGCGCCGGGCAGGTGCTTGGTGATGACTGGCTCGCCGGCGGCCGGGACCACCGCGTCGTGAATGGCGAGCGCCGGACTGCCCGGCACGAAGGTGGTGGCGCCAGGTCGGCGGCTCTCGTGCACCACGTGGAACACCGGCACGCGGGCCCGCCGCGCCCATTCGAGGGTATCCGCGATGCGCTTCACCGCCTTGGGAGCGTCGGGCAGGACGACCTTTCCGATGGGCGCGAAGTATTCCTGCTGGGCGTCGATGATGATGAGCGCGGTCTTGTCCATGGATGCCTCGGCAATCAGCGAGTCATGGCGGCCGGCTGGCCGCCCACCTCGACCTTGGCGGTGGCGAGCCGGCCCCGGATCCAGTCCTCCCACGCGAGCGCCCGCTTCTGCTCGAGGACCTGCTTCTCCAGATCGGAGCGCTCCTTCTCGAAGCCGTCCGCCGGCGCGGGCTGGCGCTCGAGCGTCTTGACCACGTAGACACCGCCGGCTTCCCCGCGCACCGGCTCGGCGATCTGCCCGGCCGGGGTCTGCAGCGCAGTCAGCAGCACGCTGGCTGGCAGCAACCCCCGATCCTTCGGGGGCTCCGCGCGCGAGAACGGCGGCAGCGAGCCGGTGGTGAAGCCCTCCGCCTTCGCGGTCGCGGCGAAGTCCCCGCCCTTGCCGGCCGACGCGATCAGCGTCCGGGCCTTGTCGGTCATCTTCTGCTCGGCCCGCTCTCGCTTGATCGCCTCGACCACGCGATCGCGGATTTCGGGGAGCGGGGGCACGCCGGCCGGCACCTGCGCCACCACCTTGGCGATGAGGTAGCCGCCCGCGGTCTTGATCGGCGTCGACACGCCACCCGGAGCGAGCCCGAAGAGCGCCTCGTCGACCTGCGGGTCGCGGCCGGCCTCTGCGAGGCCGTCGCCGCGCCCGAACAGCGACTCGTGTGACTCGAGCCCGAGGCGCTTGGCCTCCGCGGCGAAGTCGGGCGCGGCGGCCAGGGCGGTCTTCACCTCGTCGGCCCGCGCGGCGGCGGCGCCCTCGGCCTTCTGCGCGCCGAGCGTCTCCTTGATCTTGGCCGCCACGTCCTTGAGCGGTGCCTTGCCGCCCTCGCGGACGTCGATCACTCGGATGGCGTGATAGCCGAAGGGCGTCCGCACCGGCTCGGAGATCTCGCCCTTCTTCAGAGCGAAGGCGGCCTGCTCGAACGGCGCCACCAGCTCGCCGGGGCCGACCAGACCGAGCTCGCCGCCCTGCGCCGCGCTCGCCTTGTCCTCCGAGATCTCGCGGGCGAGCTTGGCGAAGTCCTCGCCGCCCCGCGCGCGCTTGATCACGTCCTCGATCTTGGCCTTCGCCGCGTTCTCCGCGTCGCTGCCGCCTACCGGGGGCACCCGCACCAGCACGTGGGCCACGCGCACGCGCTTGGGCTCCTCGAACTCGCTGCCGTGCTCCTTGTAATAGGCCTCGACCTCCGCGTCCGTGACCGCGGGCGGCTGCTTGGCGGGCGCGACCAGCACGTACTGCAGCTTCCGCCGATCCGGCTGGCTGAACTGGGCGGCGTGGGCCTTCACGTAGGGCTCGAGGTCCGCGTCGGCGACCTGCACGGCGGCCATCGCCGGCTTGACGTCGGCGTAGGCCCAGGCGGCCCGCACCCGCTCGTTCCGCTGCGCATAGGCCTGGCGCACCTCCTCCTCGGAGACCTTCACGCCCTGCTTGATGATCGCTTCCATCTTTCGGCGCGCGAGCTGACGGCGCACCTCGGTCTCGAACTGGCCGGGATCCAGGCGGACCTGACGCAGGACCTTGAGATACTCCTCGCGTGAGAACCGCCCGTTCTCCTGGAACTCGCGGATCTGCTGGATGGTGGCGCGCAGCTCCTCGTCGCTGATCCGGATGCCTTCCTTCGCCGCGCCCTGGATCACGATCGCCTCGGTCACCAGCTCGTTCATCACCTGCTGCGACAGCCCGAGGCGCTCGGCCATCTCAGGGGTGAGCCGCTGGCGGGCCATGCGCTCGTAGGCGGCCATGATGTTGGCCTGGGCCCGCTGATAGCGCTCGCGGGGGATCTCCTCGCCGTTCACCACCGCCACCGCGCTGCTCCGCCCGCCGTTGCTGCCGAACGGGCCCGTACCGAAGTAGAAGAGCACGCCGGAGGTGAGGATGAAGACCACGATGACGACCAGGAGCACGATCTTCAGGCTCCGGGCATATTCACGCATCACGCTGATCACTGCTGGGGCCTCCTCCGCGGGGTAACTGGTCGAGACACTTAGCCTACCACAGCCATCGCGGGGCGCCGGCGCGCCTCAGCCCTGCGTGAGGCGCTGGATCAGGGGCAGGACGAAGTAGATCACGAAGGCCAGCGCGGCCACGTACATCATGGGCGCCACCTCGTGTCCTTTGCCGCGCACGAGCTTGATGAAGCAGTAGGCGATGAAGCCGGCGCCAATGCCGTTGGTGATGGAATAGGTGAACGGCATGACGGTCAGGGTGAGGAGCGCGGGGAAGCCCTCCTCGAGGTCGCCGAACGGGATCTCGCGCACCACCCGGCTCATCAGGTACCCGACCACGATCAGGGCCGGCGCGGTGGCCTGCGCCGGCACCACTCCCGCGAGCGGGGCGAAGAACAGCGCGAGGAGGAAGCACGCGCCGGTCACCGCCGAGGCGAGCCCGGTGCGGGCGCCGGCGGCCACGCCCGCCGCGGACTCGATGTAGGTGGTGGCGGAGGAGGCGCCCGCCGCGCCGCCGGCCATCGCAGCGACGGAGTCCACCAGCAGGACGCGATTGAGCCGCGGCAGGCGGCCGGCCGGGGTGAGCCAGCCGGCCTCGCCCCCGATGCCGATCACGGTGCCCATAGTGTCGAAGAAGTCGGACAGCATGATCGAAAACACGGTGACGACCGCGGTGATGATGCCGACCCGCACGAACACCGAGAAATCGAGACCCGCGCCGAGGCTGCTGAAGTCTGGCCATGCCACCAGGCTCGCCGGCCACACCGCCTGCCCCGGGAGCGGGAAGGCGCGGCCGCCGGTCATCTGGTTGACCGCGATCGCCACCACCGTGCTCGCCAGGATGCCGACGAGCAGGGCGCCGCTCGAGCGTCGAGCGGTGAGCCAGAGCGTGAGCAGGAGCCCGAGTATCGCGACCGCGACGGGCGCCGAGCTGAGATCGCCGAGCGTCACCGGCACGCCGGGCGGGCCCGGTTTGACGATACCGCCCGACACGAGCCCGATGAACAGGATGAAGAGGCCGATGCCGACCCCGATCGCGCGCTTCAGCGCCACCGGAATCGCGTTCATGATCGCCTCGCGGAAGCCGGTCAGCACCAGCAGGGTGATGACGAGCCCTTCCAGCACCACCACGCCCATTGCGGCTGGCCAGGGCAGCTTCATCCCCGCGATGAGCTGGAAGGCGACGACCGCGTTGAGGCCCATCCCCGACGCGACCGCGAGTGGATAGTTGGTGAGCAGCCCCATCGCGATCGTCATCGCTCCCGCGACGAGGCACGTGGCGGCCTGGGTCGCGGCAAACGAAGGCCCCTGGCCCTGCAGCGGCGGGATGCCGGCGAAGGAAAGGATCGCCGGGTTCACGAAGATGATGTAGGCCATCACCATGAACGTGGTGAGGCCACCGCGGATCTCGCCACCGAGCGTGGCACCCCTGCGGTGAAGCTCGAAGCAGCGCTCGAGCACGGGCTCAGTCGCTCTCGGGATCCGCCACCTTCGGAAGCGTCACGCCTTCTTCGGGCACCACACGGCGCGCCACCGTGAGGAAACCGGTGTGGGCGACCATCCGGTGAAACGGCCGGACGGAGGTGCCGTCGATGTTCCACGGGCGCAGCAGTGTCTCGAACGTCTCTACCAGCGCGTAGCCCTGGTGACGTCTGAGTGCTTCGGTCAGCTGATGGGACTGGATGATCGTCGGCACGTACGAGAGGAAGATGCCCCCGGGCCGCAGCACCTTGGCGACCGGCTCCACGAGGCGCCAGGGCTCGGGCAGATCGAAGACGGCGCGATCCACCGGCTCCTCCTCGGGCAGCCCGTCCTCGACCGGCCGGATCCGCACGGTGAGCGTGGTGACCTCGCCGAGCCGCGTCTGGATGTTGGCCAGCGCGCGCCGGCAGAAGTCCTCGCGCTGCTCGTAGGAGACAACGTGGCCCTCCGGCCCCACTGCGCGCAGCAGGGCCAGGGTCAGCGCGCCCGAACCCATGCCGGCCTCGAGCACGCGCGCCCCCGGGAAGATGTCCGCCCAGAACATGACCATCGCCAGGTCTTTCGGATAGATGACCTGGGCGCCGCGCGGCATGTCGAGCACGTACTCGGCCAGCGTCGGCCGCAGGGCGAGATAGCGCGTGCCCTTCGAGGTGCGCACCCAGGAGCCGTCGGGCTGCCCGATGATGGTGTCGTGCGTCACCCAGCCGCGGTCGGAGTGGAAGGTGTCGCCCTTCCGCAGCAGCAGCAGGTGACGCCTGCCGCGCTGGTCGATCAGCAGGACCTGCTCGCCGTCCTCGAACCTATCCGAGGTCACCGGTTCTGGGATCCGGCAGGAAGAGCGCCGCCACGAACCCGGCGATGGGCATCGACGCCGAGATGGCGAGCGCGGTGGTCAGGCCCCAGTGGTCGGCGACCCAGCCGAGCGCGGTCGCCCCAAGGCCGCCCGCGCCGATGGCGAACCCGACGATGAGGCCCGAGGCCAGGCCCGGGTTGCGCGGCAGGTACGCCTGCCCCAGCACGACCGACATCGTGAACGTCGAGACGAGCACGAAGCCGAGGAGCGCGAGCATGACGAACACCAGCGGGCCCCCGGGCACGAGCAGGAAGCCCAGCGCGATCGGGGTGGCCAGCACGAACACGCCGACCACGCAGCGCCGGGCGCCGAGCCAGTCGGCCAGCGGCCCGACCGCGAGCGTCCCGATGGCGCCGGCGCCGAGGAACACGGCCAGCAGCGTGCCGACCAGCCTGGGATCGCCGTGCAGCACGTCCTTCCAGTAGAACGGCATGAACGTGGTGAAGCCGAGCTGGGTCCACGAGCGGATCGCGACGACCAGGATGAGCAGGCTCATCGCGCCGACCATGGTCCGGGCGCCCGCCGCGCTGGCGCGGGCCTGCGCGACCGCCGGGGGCGGCGCCGAGAGCCGCGGGAGCACCGCAGTGAGCAGGGCGGCGGCCAGGAACCCGGGCACCAGCATGCCGAGGCTGCCGCTCAGACCGAAGCCGGTGAGGAGCGCGGTCATCAGCGGCGGCCCGAGGGCGATGCCGATGTTGCCGCCGGTGGAGAAGATAGACACGCCGGTGGCCTTCCGCTCCCCCGCCACCGCGGTCGCGGTGCGGTAGCCCTCGGGGTGATACGCGGCGACCCCGAACCCGGTCACCATCACGAGCGCGAGCACCGCGGCGTACGAGGGCGCGAGCCCGGTGAACGCCAGCCCCATCGCGGAGAGGAGCACCGACAGCGGCAGGAGCCAGCGCCGCGCGGTCTTGTCGGCCAGGTAGCCGAAGAGCGGCTGGATCAGCGAGGACGTCACGTTCGCGGTGAGCACGATCACGCCGGTCGCCGCGTACGAGAGACTCAGCGCGTCCCTGATGAACGGCAGGATCGCGGGCAGCGAGCCTTGGTTGATGTCGATCACCATGTGACCCAGGGCCAGGAGGCCGAGCAGCCGCATGTCGGGCCGGGCCCGCTCGGCTGGCGCCACGACCCCGCGAGGCGCGGGCAGGGCGACAGCGGGCGACGACGGCTCTGGAGTCATAAGGGCCCTATGCTACCTCAGATGCCGAAGGCGTCGAGGCCGGTGATGTCGCGGCCCACGATCAGCGTGTGGATGTCGTGCGTACCTTCGTAGGTGTTGACCGTTTCAAGGTTCAGCATGTGGCGGATGATCGGGTGCTCGTCGACGATGCCGGCGGCGCCGAGGATGTCGCGCGCCATCCGGGCTCCGTCCAGGGCCATCTGCACGTTGTTCATCTTGGCCATGGAGATTTGCTGCGGGCGCGCGCGGCCCTCGTCCTTCAGCTGGCCGAGCCGCCAGCACAGGAGCTGGGCCTTGGTGATCTCGGTGATCATCCACACCAGCTTCTGCTGCACGAGCTGGAACGAGGCGATCGGCTTGTTGAACTGGATGCGCTGCTGCGAGTACTGCAGCGCCCAGTCGTAACAGCTCATCGCCGCCCCGATCGCGCCCCACGCGATGCCGTAGCGCGCCTGCGACAGGCACGAGAGCGGCCCCTTGATGCCCTTCACCCCGGGCAGCTTGTTCTCGAGCGGGATCCGGCAATCCGCGAACGCCAGCTCGGAGGTGATGGACGCGCGCATCGAGAACTTGCCGTGGATGTCGAGCGTGCTGTAGCCGGGCGTGCCCCTCTCCACCAGGTAGCCGCCGATCTCGCCATCGTCGCCCTTGGCCCACACCACCGCTACGTCGGCCACCGAGCCGTTGGTGATCCACAGCTTGGTGCCGTTGAGCACGTACTCGTTGCCCTTCTTGATCGCGCGGGTCTTCATCGAGCCGGGATCGGAGCCGTGGTCCGGCTCGGTGAGCCCGAAGCAGCCGAGCGCGGCGCCCGATTGAAGGTCGGGCAGCCAGCGGTCCTTCTGAGCGTCGGAGCCGTAGGAGTAGATCGGGTACATGACGAGGCCGCTCTGCACCGAGGCGAACGAGCGCAGGCCGGAGTCGCCGCGCTCCAGCTCTTGCATGATGAGGCCGTAGGCGATGTTGTCCAAGCCCGCGCAGCCGTAGCCCTTGAGCGTGGCACCGAAGACGCCCATCTCGCCCAGGTCCCGCGCCAGCTCGATCGGGAAGGTGGCGTCGCGGTGGTGCTGGCCCACGATGGGCACGAACCGGGACTCGACCCAGTCGCGGACCGCGTCGCGCATCATCCGCTGCTCTTCGGTGAGGAGATCGTCGATGCCGTAGTAGTCGACGCCGCGGAATTTTTCCATGGCTTCAGTCCTTCTGGCCGGGGTGGCTCAGAGATTGGTGGGGTGCGCCGGGCGGTCCTCGCCCAGTGCCTGCTCGAGCGCGCGGGCCAGCTGCTGGTCGTGCTCGTGGCTCATCGCGAAGATGCGGCACTGCGCGACCTTGCCCGGCAGGTACTTCAGCAGCTCCTTGAGCGGCTCGGCCGACACGGTGCGCGACGGCGCATCGTAGACGTAGATCTGTCGGTCCTGCATGCCGATCGGGTTCAGGGGCCGGGGATCCTGCTGGGCCATGTCGATCTTGAACGGGAACGCGCGGAGGCCGGCGGGCAGCAGCTCCCGCACCCGCTGCTCCACGTCCTCCGCCTTCATGAAGCTCTGCCCGCGACGCGGCTCGAACAGGTCGAGCACCACCTCGTGGGACAACCGCCACTTGAGCCGACGGTCGAGGATCTGCCGCCACTCCCGTGCGAGGGCCCGGCGGTCGGGATCGTCGGAGTGCTCCCAGCGGGCGACCTCCTCGAGGAGCGTCCACTCGGTCATGTTCAGGTAGGGATGCAGCTCCTTGTTGAGATCGAACGGGAAAACCATCTTCATGGTCTCGCGAAAGATCTCCTTCAGGTGCAGGTCGATGCCGCGGGTCGTCCGGTGGTAGTAGACGTTGGTGTAGAGGTAGAAGCGGGCGTTCAGGAACATGATGAACGCCTGGATCCCTCCGCGATCGAGCGTCAGCCCCTTCTCGCTGAAGAACGAGTAGTACATGATCCGCTCGATGTCGATGGGCCCCACCGCGACGCCGCACATGTAGGAGTCGCGCAGCACGTAGTCCATGTTGTCGGCGGTGTAGATGCCAGAAAGCAGCGGCTTGAGATGCGCGAGCCAGCGCGGGTGCTCCTTGACCGGAACCGTGTAGCTCTTGCCCATCAGGTAGCAGATCCACTCCGGGTCGATGCTCTCGCCCTCCTCGAAGGAGCCCCAGGGGCTGCGCCGCAGCCCGCGGATGAGATCGCCCAGCTCTTCTCGGATGATCCGTTGACCGACTTTCTCGTGGGTCAAGTCGAAGTCGGCCAGGAAGTTGTCGTCGAAGAAATGGCCGAAGGGCCCGTGACCGACGTCGTGGAGCAGCCCGGCTACGCGCATCAGCTCCTCGAACAGCGGGGCCGACGGCCCCTCCGGGAACTCCGCCTTGAGCGAGCGATGCAGCTGCTGCGCGAAGCGCCCGGCCAGGTGCATGGCGCCAAGGGAATGCTGGAAACGGCTGTGCTCGGCGGCCGGGAACACCCAGCGCGCCGACTGCAGCTGCGGCACGCGGCGCAGGCGCTGCATCCACGGCGAGTCCATCAGGTCCTGCTCGGTGGCCTCGCCTGGAAACCCGTCGGGCCGCGTGTAGAGGATGTACTGATGGATGGGGTCCGCGATGAGACCGCGCCCCTGGTAGGTATCGACTCCCTTCATGAGCTAGAGCCTAACCTACTTGTCGGAGGTGCGATAGAAACGGTAGCGGTCGACCGGACGCACCGCGATGGCTTCGCGGGCGCCCGCCCGTACCACCGTCACGTGCACGTCCCGGTCCATCGGCGACTGCCACAGCGCGTGGTAGAACTCCTCGCGGCTCGTCACCGGCGCTCCGTTCAGCGCGACGATGACGTCGCCGGGACGGATTCCCGCGGCCCGCGCCGGACTCATCGGATTCATACCCGAGACCGCGACCCCGCCCTGCACCGACTCGGTGTAGAGGCCGAGCCACGGTCGCGGCGCGCGGCCCATGACGCGGCCGTTGGCCAGGAGATCGTCCTTGTGGGCGAGGAACTTCTCGATGGGGATGGCGAGGTTGACGTGAGGCGCTTCGCCCAGGCGCAGCGAGGTGACGCCGATCACGCTGCCCACCGCGTTCACCAGCGCGGCGCCGCCGAATGCGGAGTTGTACGGGGCCACGATGAAGGCGCGGTCCAGCATGTACTCCCACGCCGCCGCGAACGACCGAACCGA
>DATFWA010000243.1:0-4607 GCA_035259825.1 Candidatus Methylomirabilota bacterium
CACACCGCCTCCTGGAACGCGAAGAGGACGGTGGCCCCGAGAACCGGCCCCCAGATCGTGCCCTTGCCGCCGAAGAGGACCATCACGATCATCGTGATGGTCATGATCAGCGGGAACACCGAGATGGGCTCGATGTAGCCCTGATCGCGCGCGGAGAGCCCGCCCACGATGCCGGGCCCGATCGCGGAGAGCAGGAAGGCGTAGAGCTTGTAGCGGAGGGTGTCGATGCCCATCGCCTCGGCGGCCACCTCGTCTTCGCGGATGGTCATGAGCCGCAGGCCGAAGCGCGAGGTGAGGATGACGTAGGTGACCAGGGTCACCGCGGCGGCCACCAGCCCCATCGCGTAGTAGATCTCGACGCTGGCGTACAGCGTGGGCAAGGAGAGCCCGTTGCCGCCGCCGGTCAGGCCCTCGTAGTAGGACACGATCACCCGCAGCACCTCGTTGAGCCCGAGCATCGCGATGGCGAAGTACGGCCCCTTCAGCCGCAGACACGGCCAGCCGATGACGAGGGCCAGCACCGCGGCCATCGCTCCGCCGCCGAGGCAGGCGAGCGGCCACGGCCAGCCCGCCTTCACGATCAGGAGGCTCGAGGCGTAGGCGCCCATGCCGAAGAAGGCCACGTGGCCGAACGAGACGTAGCCGGTCAGCCCGGAGATCAGGTTCCAGGACTGGGCCAGCGCGATCCACATGAACAGCTGCAGCATCACCCGGATCCCGTACCCGGTCGCCTGTACCGGATAGAGCGCGAGGGCGATCGCGGCCAGCGTGAGCGCGACGGGGAACCAGCGCTTCACACGCGTCCCTTGAGCAGCCCGGTCGGGCGGATCAGCAGCACCAGGACCAGGAGCACGTAGGCGACCGCCTCGTTGACCTGCGCGGTGAGGAAGAGCGAGGCGAGCTGCTCCACCAGCCCGAGGAGGAGACCGCCCAGCAGCGCGCCCGGATAGTTGCCCGCGCCGCCCAGCACGATGACCAGGAACGACTTGAACGTGTAGACCTGGCCCATCTCGGGCTGGATCGCAACCATGACCGCGACCAGCGTGCCCCCGGCCGCGGCGAGCGCGGTGCCGATGCCGAAGGCGAGCAGGTGAATGCGCTGCACGTCGATGCCGCACACCTGTGCCACCTCGCGGCTCTGCGAGACCGCGCGGATCGCCTTGCCGAGCCGAGTCGACCGCAGGAATACGAACGCGCCGAGCGTGATGGCGACCGCGAAGGCGCAGGCGGCGAGGCGCGGCTTGGACAGCGCGAACGGGCCCACGATGAACGATCCGGTGAGGAACTCGACCGAGCGCAGGTCGGAGGTGAAGGCCAGCTGGGCCAGGTTCACCAGCGCGATCGACACCCCGAAGGTCAGCAGGAGCGAGGACAGCTCGGGGGCGTCGACCACACGGCGCACGAGGAAGCGTTGCAGCACCACCCCGATCACGAACAGGAGGGGCATGCTGATCAGCAGCGAGACGTACGGGTTGAAGCCCCACCAGTGGAATAGCCAGAAGGTGGTGTAGGCGCCCAGCATCATCAGCGGACCGTGGGCGACGTTGAGCACCCGCATCACCCCGAAGATGAGCCCGAGGCCGAGGGCGACCAGCGCGTAGAGGGAGCCGGCCAGAAGGCCGGAGATCACCACCTGGCCGATCATCGTCGGCGTGATCAGGAGGCCCACGAGGCCTCCGACGCGCGACCGCGCCCGCCGATGATCCGGCGGGCGCGCGCGGCGAGACAGCTTAGCAACGGCGGCGGGCTACCGCTTGTTCCACTCCGGCGTCGGGTAGCGCGCCTTGCCGCTGGCCAGATCGTCCGGCCACACCACCACCCGCTTGCCGTCCTGCCATTGCAGCATGACCATCTTGTGGGCAACCTGGAAGCCGTCGGCGTCGACCTTGTACTCGCCGAAGGCGGTCTTCGTCTCGAGCTTGAGCAGCTGATCGCGCACCTTGTCCGCGTCGAGCGACCCCGCCCGCTTCACCGCCTCCGCGTATATCAGGCAGCCCGCGTAGCCGGCCGCCGCGTGATACGAGGGTTCGTGCTTGAATTTCTTCGTGAACGCGGCCAGGAACTCCTTGGCCCCCGGATATGGCAGCGTGTCGTCCCACTGGGTCGAGCCGTAGACGTACTCGGCGTTCTGCTTGAGCAGGTCGTGGAACTCGGGGAGATCCCCGCCGACGGTGAGCCCGAACATCTTCGGGTTCACGTTCAGCTCCTTCATCTGGCGGGTGATCGCCACCGCATCATCGAAGTAGGTGCCGGCCGCGATCACGTCCGGGTTGAGCGCCTTGATCTTCACGAGGAGGGCCGAGTAGTCGGTGTTGCCCTTGGGATAGGACTCCTGCAGCACCACCT
Source organism: Candidatus Methylomirabilota bacterium (assembly GCA_035259825.1). GTDB lineage: Bacteria > Methylomirabilota > Methylomirabilia > Rokubacteriales > CSP1-6 > CAMLFJ01. The sequence continues at coordinate 2,347 of DATFWA010000243.1, forward strand.
GAAGGCCCCGCTTCTTCGCCGCCTCCGCGGTGCCCGCGGCCGATGCCTTCGGGAACAGCGTGTCCTCGTTGATGATGGCCACCGTCTTCAGCCCCCGCTTGGCCGCCATGTCCACGAGGCCTTCCAGGTACACCTCGGCGGGGGAGATGACCATGAAGATGTACTTGCGGCCCTTCTTGAAGATGGAGGTGGTGGCCGCGAGCGGAGCCACCATGACTTTCTTGTACTTCTCGGTGACGTTGGCCACCGCCTCGCTCACCGCCGAGGAGTACGGCCCCATCACCGCGTCGACCTTGTCCTCGGTGATCAGCTTCTCGTAGAGCTTCACCGCGGTGGCCGGCGTCGACTGATCGTCGTAGACCACGAACTCGATCTTGCGGCCCAGCAGACCGCCCTTGGCGTTCAGCTCGTCGACGCAGACGTCGTACCCTTCCTTCTGCTGGGTGCCGGGCTTGGCATACGTGCCGGTGACGGAGAGCGAGGCGCCGATCCGAACCGGGGCCTGCGCGGGAGCGGGTAGCGGCAGCGACGCGAGGACGACGCCGGCGAGGGCGATCGAGGCCGCGCGCTTGAGGGACGTCGTTGTCATGCGATTCCTCCCTGAGAGGGATAGGATGGAGCGGAGCCAGCCGAAATGGGCCTTTCTTCTAGCAAACATAACAGGGGGTGTCAAGGTTCCGGGCCCGAAGAGGCTTGACGCCGGCAGGGCGAGCGTCAATCATTCCGTGTCATGCCGAAGGATGTTCAGGCGGTACACCATCCGGACAAGCGCCACGTGGAGATGCCGTACGCTCCGGCGCTGCTGGTCCGGCGCGGCAACCTCCTCTTCCTCTCCGGTCTCACCGCGGCCCCCGTCTACCATAGCCATCCGCATCGGGAGGAAGAGTTCGATCTCCCAGCCAGCATGCGGGAGCAGGCCGTGCTGCTGATGGAAAACCTCAAGACCACGCTGGCCGCCGCGGGCTGCACGCTGGCCGACGTGGTCTCCGCGACGCGATTCCTGACCGACGTCGCCGAGCAGGACGATCTCAACACGGTATGGGGCTCGTATCTGGGGGCTCACCGGCCGACCACCACGACCGTCGAGGTCTCGCGGCTCGCCACTCACGCCAACTGCAAGATCGAGATCAGCGTGATCGCGGTCGCCGACTCCCGACCCGGCGTCGCCGGTGGCAAGGCCGCTCGTCGGAAGCCCGCGCGCCGGAAGCCTGCCCGCCGGAAATGACCCCGCCCCTCGGCTTCGTCGGCCTCGGCGCCATGGGCGGCCGGATGGCGCGACGGCTCATCGACGCCGGCTACACCGTGCACGGCTACAACCGGACCGCGTCGAAGACCGCCGACCTGGTGCGCGCGGGCCTGCGCCTGGCCGACTCGCCTCGCGAGGTCGCCGAGCGGGCCGTGGCGGTGTTCACCATGGTCACCGACGACGTCGCGCTGGAGGCGGTGACCCGCGGCCCGCAGGGCATCGTGGCCGGGCTCTCTCGCGACGCCATCCTCATCGAGATGAGCACGGTGAGCCCTGCGGTCGTCGAACGGCTCGCCGCCGACGTCTCCGCACACGGCGCCACGCTGCTCGACGCGCCGGTGTCGGGCAGCCCGGTCACCCTCGAGTCGGGCCAGCTGTCGTTCATGGTCGGAGGCGATCTGGCGGTACTGGAGCGCGCACGGCCGTTCCTGCTCGCGATCGGTCCCACGATCACGCATGTCGGCCCCGTCGGGCTGGCCAAGAGCATGAAGATCGCGGTCAATCAGGTGCTCGCGGTGCAGATGCTCGCCTTCTCGGAGTCGGTACTGCTGGCCGAGAAGGCCGGCATCGATCGCGAGCGCGCGGTGGAGGTCGTGCTGAAGAGCGTCGTGGCCTCGCCGATGGTGAAATATCGCGGTCCGTTCGTGCTCGGCATGCCCGCCGAAGGCCTGTTCGACGTCGACATGATCCAGAAGGACATGCGTCTGGCGCTCGACATGGCGCGCGCGTCGGGCGTCGCCCTGCCCTCGGTCGCGCTTACCCACGAATTGCTCACCGCCGCGAAGAGCCTCGGCCTCGCCAAGTACGACTTCGCCGTCCTCTTCGACGTCCTCGCCCATCTGAGCGGCCTCCCGCCGTCCAAGAAGCTATAGAGCCAGGGGGCATCGGGGCGGTCCGCTCGGCTGGTCATCGACCGCCGACGCCTCGGGCGGGGTGGGGCGGGCGGGGCGCGGGCCGGTCCCGGGGACCGTGGCTTCTGCGGGTGGTCGAAGACGCGCGTGCCTATCTCGTGGCC
>DATFWA010000244.1:0-5078 GCA_035259825.1 Candidatus Methylomirabilota bacterium
TAGTAGGTCTTGCCGTCGCCCGCCTTGTGGCTGGCTGCGACGGTGGCGCCCCACTCGCCGTACGGCCCCAGCATGGTGTGGTTGTGGTCGACGTACCAGAACTCGACGATGTCGTCCTCGAGGTCGAGGCAGTCGGGAAGAACGCGCCGCAGGTGCTTCTCGTCGGCCCGGTAGAAGAACGCCGACCAACGCGAGTTGGTGTAGGTCAGCGGGAGGGTGTCGATGTCCCAGATCGGGTCGACCAGCGAGTAGATGAACGCGGTCTTCTCGTCACGGTCCACCGGCGAGGGCGGGATCTCACCCGTCTCTGCGCCGGGGATCTGCGTCACGGAAAACATCTCTGCCATAGCTTGGCATCCCCCTTTATGGACGGAAGGGTGGTGCACACGAACCGCACGAACGCCCGCCCCCGACCGGCGAGCCGATCGGTGGGAGGGTCGGGCAAACAGCGGTCGCAGCATATGTCACGACCTATGGGGCGTCAACGGCCTGGGCGGGCCTCGACCGGGGTCGGCCACCACCTCGTGATCCCGCTTCGGCAAAGGGGTTTCGCCCTCCGCAACCGGTTCGTGCGGATGTTGACAACCCGGCGCGCCGGTTCGTAGGTTCCGGGCGCCTTGGGGGAGGCGCTCGGTCGCGGCCACCGCACTGACCGGCCGGGGCGCGGAGCCCGATCGATCACGAAGGGGGGATGCGTTGAGAGGACACCTCGGAAGGCTCACCGCGATCGTGGCGCTGGCCGCCATCGCGATCGCGCTCGGTGCGTGCGGCAGCTCGTCGAGCTCGAGCTCGTCGGACAGCGGCAAGGTGCTGCGGCTCGGGTACGTGACCACGCCGACCCATCCATACGGCATCGCGGTGGCGGCCTTCGCGAAGCGCGTGAGCGACCTCTCCGGCGGGAAGCTCACCATCACGCCGCTGCCGAACTACCAGGGTGGCGACGTGCCGCTTCTGGACGACGTCTCCGGGGGCTCCGTCGAGATGGCCGCGCCCTCGACCGCGATCTTCGACACGCGCGGCGTCAAGGTCTTCCAGCCGCTTCAGGCGCCGTTCCTGATCACCAACTACGGCCTCGAAAAGGCGGTCCTCGACGGGGACATCGGCAAGTCGATGCTCTCGAGCTCGAACGGCCCGGCCAAGCTCGGCCTCGTCGGCCTGGGCGTGCTCGAGGGCGGCCTGCGCAAGCCGCTCGGGCGGGCCAAGTGCCTCACGAGCCCGGCCGACTTCCGCGGCGCCAAGATCCGCGCGCCCCAGTCGGCGGTGCTGTCGGCCGGCCTCAAGTCGCTCGGGGCGCAGCCGACGCCGCTGGCGGTGGGCGACGTCTTCCCGGCGCTCCAGAACGGGACCGTCGACGGGATGGAGGCCAACCTGGGCCTGATCCAGACCAACAAGTACTACGAGGTCGCCAAGTGCGTGACCCAGGACGCGAACCTCTGGCCGTTCCCGGCCGCGGTCGTGATCAACAAGGCCCAGTGGGACGCGCTCTCGAGCCAGGAGCAGGGCTGGCTGCGCGACGCCGGGGCGAAGCTCGCCGACGACTCGCTCGCGGTCTTCACCAACCCGGCGCCCAACGCGCCCAACTTCGCCAACCTGCTCTGCGGTGAGGGGCTGACCTTCGCGTTCGCGGGCAAGGCGAACCAGGCCGCGTTTGCGAACGCCACCAAGGCGGCCTATACGCAGCTCGAGAAGGACCCCGAGGTCGCGGCAGCGATCGGGAAGATCCAGGCGCTCAAGGCGTCGTCGCCGCCACCGGCGGCGCCGGCACCGCTGCCGGCTGGCTGCAAGACCAAGCAGGCGACCTAGCCGCCGCTCGTCGCCGCGGCCCGAGCTGTCTTCGGGCCGCGGTGGGCGGGGCTAGGCTGGCACGGCCATGGCCACGATCTCCGAGGCGCCCAGGGGCTACGCCGGTGAGCGGCGCCTCGTCCGCGCGCTGGAGACGCTGGCGCGCTGGCTCGGGATCTACTCGGACGCGGCCGTCAGGATCGCCACCTTCGGCGTCATCCTCGGCATCGTGGTGGCGGCCGGGGCGGCGGCGGCGAACGTCTTCACCCGCTACGTGCTCGGCTACTCGATCCAGGGCTCGGACGAGCTTCAGGCCTACTCGTTCCTGTGGGTGATCTGGATGGGGGTCTCGATCGCGGTCCGGCGCGGGTCGGTGACCCAGATCACCTTCATCTCCGACAACGGCCCGCCCTGGTGGCAGCGCTCGGTGAAGACCTTTTCCGGCCTCTCGCTCGCGGCGCTCTTGGTCTATGCCTGCATCCGCACCACGCAGTACGCGGGCTCGTCGGAGTCGCTCAACTCCTCGTCGGCCGGCCTCGGCATCGCGGCCTTCTACCCGATCGTCTCGATGACGATCGGCTACTACTTCATCACCCTCCACTACACGCGGCAGCTGGCCGGCGGCGCCGCGCGCGTGGCGGGGGAGGGGCGGGCCGGGCTCCTGCACGTGGCCAGCGGCCTGGTCGGCGGCCTGGCGATCACCGCCGTGGTGTGGACGGTCGTGGCGCTGATGCTGGCGGCCGGGGTGAACCCGCTGGTCGCGATCGGGGTGGTGTTCGTCGCGCTGACGCTCGCCGGCAACCCGATCATCTTCATGCTCTCGATCGTCGGGATCATGGCGACCATCGAGCTGCCGGGCCTGTCGTTCTACCCGGTCCGGGACGTGATCTTCCCGTTCCGCACGACCCAGAACGAGATGGGCCTCAAGGGCAGCGCAGAGCTGGTCGTGATCCTGATGTTCCTGGTCGTGGCCCAGGTCATGAACTCGAGCGGGATGTCGGACCGCCTCATCAGCTTCGCCGGCACCTGCGTCGGGCACCTGCGTGGTGGCATGGCGTACGTCTGCCAGGTGACCTCGGCGCTCGTGTCCGGCATCTCGGGGTCGGCGCAGGCGGACGCGGCCATCATGACGCCGCTGCTCGTGCCGGCGATGGAGAAGGAGGGCTACCCGCGCGACGTCGCGGCGGCGGTCGTCGCCGGCGCCTCGATCAAGGGGCCGATCGGGCCGCTTTCGATCATGTTCATCTTCTACGGGATCGTGGTCGAGACCAACGGCGCGCCGATCTCGCGCCTCTTGCTCTCGGGCATCATGGCCGAGATCCTGCTGCTCTTCGCCCAGGCGGCCACCGTCTACATCGTGGTGCGCCGGATGGGCTTCTTCCACAAGCGCCCGTTCGCCGGCTTCCGCGCGGTGGGACGAAGCGGCGTGGCAGCGCTGCCCGTGCTGATCGTCCCCTTCGTGATCCTGGGCGGCATCCTGAGCGGCGTCTTCACGCCGACCGAGTCGGGCGCGGCGGCCGTCGTGGTCGCGCTGGGCCTGGCGCTCTACTGGTACGCGAGCCTCGCGCCCCGCGACCTGCCCCGGGTGCTCACGCTGGCCGGCATCGACACGGGCATCGTGATGCTGCTCGTGGGCGACTCGGCGATCCTCGCCAAGGTGCTCCAGAGCAACGGCTTCGGTGACCAGCTCTCGAGCTTCTTCACCGGGATCACGGACAACAAGTACGTGTTCCTGCTGCTGGTCAACCTGCTGCTCCTGGCGGTGGGGATCTTCGTCGAGCCGCTCCCGGCGCTCGCGATCTTCGCGCCGTTCCTGGCGGACATCGCCGTCGGCCACTTCCACGTCGACCCGACCCAGTTCGGCCTGATCATGGTGTTCAACCTGGTGCTGGCCCTGATCCACCCGCCGCTCGGCCTGGTGATCTTCCTGGTCTCGAGCCTGGCGCGGGTCTCGGTCGAGCGCCTCTCGATCATGATCCTGCCCTGGCTCGCGGTGAGCCTGGTGGTGCTCTTCCTGGTCACCTATCTGCCGAGCCAGGTGGTGCTCGCGCTCGCGAACCTCCTGCAGTAGACGGGGGCGGGCGCCGAAGGGCCGCTGGTAGACTCGCCGCCCGCCGTGGCTCCGACCTGCGCTCGACGTCGATGATCCTGTGCCTGTCGGGCGGCACCGGCGGCGCGAAGATGGTGGACGGGCTGGCCCAGGTGGTCGGGCAGGAGTCGCTCGCCGTGGTGGTCAACACCGGCGACGACGCCGACTTCTTCGGCCTGCGCGTCTGCCCCGACCTCGACATCTGCACCTACACGCTCGCCGGGGTGGTCGCGGAGCGCGGCTGGGGGTTCGCCGACGACGGCTTCCGCTGCCTGGACGGCCTCCGCACGTACGGGCGCGAGGCGTGGTTCGGGCTGGGGGACCGTGACCTGGCCACGCACATCCACCGCACGCTGCTCCTGCGCGACGGCTTGCGCCTCTCGGCGGTGACCGAGGACATCCGCCGCAGGCTGGGCGTGGGCGCCACCGTGCTGCCGATGTCCGACGAGTCGGTCGCGACCTGGATCACCACCGCCTCCGGGCGGCACGGCTTCCAGGAGTACCTGGTCCGCGACGGGGCGCGCGAGGAGATCACGGCGATCGAGCTCGAGGGCATCGACCGAGCCCTTCCGGCACCAGGGGTGCTCGATGCCATCGCCGCGGCCGAGACCATCGTGATCGCGCCCTCGAGCCCGGTGGTCTCGATCGGGACCATCCTGGCCGTGCCGGGGGTGCGCGCGGCGCTCGCGGCTCGGCGGGAGCGCGTGGTGGCGGTGAGCCCGATCGTCGGCCGCCGCCCCGTGGAGGGGCCGGCCGACCGCTTCCTGCGCGGCGCCGGGTACGCCGAGTGCTCGGCCGGGCAGATGGCTCGCATCTACGCCGACGTGGCCGCGACGTTCATGCTGCACGACGGGGACGCCGACGAGGCCGCCGGCGTCGCGGAGGCGGGCGTCCGCCCGCTCGCCACCGACGTGCTCATGCCGGACCGCCCGGCGCGGGCGCGCCTGGCGGCGGCGGCGCTCGAGGCGGTCGTGTGAGCGAGATCCACGCAGTCGTCCCGGTGAAGCCGCTGGGGCGGGCGCTCGGGCGCCTGGCCCGATGGCTCGACGCCCCCGCGCGGCGGGAGCTCCAGGCGGCGATGGTCGCGGACGTGCTGGGCGCGCTCGTGGGCTCCCCGGGCGTGGCGCGCACCTGGGTCGTGAGCGGCGACCCCACCGTGCGGGAGCTCGCGCTCGCGCTGGACGCGGTTCCGCTCGACGACCTGGAC
>DATFWA010000245.1:0-5649 GCA_035259825.1 Candidatus Methylomirabilota bacterium
CGATCGCAGCGCGCTGCTCGTTCCGGCGGGTGAGCCCGAGCCGATGGCCGCCGCCATCGGTCGGCTGCTGCGTGATCGGGTGCTCCGACGCGAGCTGGGCAGCACCGGCGCCGCGCTGGTGCGGGCCCGCTATTCTGGCCAACGGCTCGCAGAACGGCTGACATCGCTCTACCGGTCGCTGGACGCTCACCGGACGGCGAGTTGACCGTGAAGATCTCGGTCCTCTGCTTCGACGTCTCGGACAATGCGGTCGGGCGGGCGTGGCTCCTGGCCCGGCTGCTGGAGCCGATCGGTGCGGTCGAGATCGTCGGACCACGCTTCGGCCCATCGGTGTGGGAGCCGCTGGCGGAGGAGCGCGTGTCCATCCGTTCGGTGCCGGGCAGAAGGCTACCGGGATTCGTGACGCGGCTACCTGCGCTCGGGCGTCTGGCCGACGGTGACCTCCTCTACGCCTCCAAGCCGCGCCTGACCAGCGCGGGCCTCGGCTATCTCGCCCGGCTCACGCGCGGGCGGCCGCTGCTGCTCGACATCGACGACTGGGAGACCGGGTTCTTCCTGCGCGGCGGCTTCTGGGGGACGGTGGGACGATTGCTGAATCTGTCCAATACCAGAGGGCTTACATGGACGTGGCTCATGGAGAAGATGAGGGGACTCGCCGACGGGATCACCGTGGCGTCGCGCTTCTTGGAGCAGCGCTTCGGCGGCGTGCTGATCCCGCACGTGCGTGATACCGACCGGTGGGCCCCCGGCCGCGCCGACCCGCAGCCCGTCCGCGAGCGGCTCGGCGTGGGCAAGGGGCCCGTCGTCATGTTCCTCGGCACTCCGCGCGCCTACAAAGGCGTGGAGGACCTGGCCGCCGCGGTGAGCCGGCTTGGCCGCCCCGACGTCACGCTGGCGCTGGTCGGCACCGACCCCGGCTCCGAGACGGGACGGCGCCTGATGGCGCGGGATCCGACCGTCCGTCTGGTCGGTCGGGTGCCGATCAGCCAGGTCCCGTCCTACCTGGCGGCGGCCGACGTGGTGGTCGTGCCCCAGCGGGAGAGCAGCGACACCCGCGGGCAGGTACCCGCCAAGCTCTTCGACGCGATGGCGCTTGGTCGGCCGGTGGTCTCGACGCGCGTGTCCATGATCCCCGAGATCCTCGATGGCTGCGGGCTGCTCGTCGAGCCGGGTGACGTGGGAGCGCTGAGCGCCGCGATCGGCCGTCTCCTCGACCATCCCGACGAGGCCCGCACGCTCGGCGCGGCGGCGCGGCGGCGCGCGGTCGAGCGCTACAGCTTCGAGTCGGCCCGGCGAGCCCTGTTCCCGCTGGTCGAGCGCGTGCGAGCGCGACGATGAAGGTCGCGCTGATCTGCCGGCCGTTCTCCTTCCACGGAGGCGTCGAGACCGCCACCGCGGGACTGCTGCATGGTCTGGTCGCGGCCGGGCACCAGGTGGATCTGATCAGCACGGCGCGACAGCCCGACGTTCCCGGCATCTCGGTGCGGCGGGTGCCGGTGATCCGCCATCCGTCCATGCTGCGGCTGCTGTCGTTCGCGCTGGCCGCCCGCAGCGCGGCGAGGCGCGGCGGCTACGACATCGTGCAAAGTCACGAGCGCGGCCTCAGCCAGGACGTCTATCGGGCCGGCGAGGGCTCGCACCGCGCGTACCTCGAGGCGATGGGACGCCGCGCCGGTCTCGATCCATATCACCGGCTGGTCTGCGCTCTCGAGCGGCGGATCTTTCGGCTGCGCGCGGCGCGACACGTAGCGGCGATCTCGGCGCGAGGCAAGGCCGACATTCTGGAGCGCTACGATACCGATCCCGACCACCTCACCGTCGTCTACAACGGAGTCGATCTCGAGCGCTTCCACCCGGGGAACCGCGCGCGCCTCCGCGCGCGCACCCGCGGTGCGCTCGGTATCAGCGCACGCGCGTGGATGGTGCTCTTCGTCGGATCCGGATTCGAGCGCAAGGGCCTGGGGCCGCTGCTCAGCGCCTTCGCCACCCTGGCGGATGAAGACAGCCGCCTCGTCGTGACCGGGAAGGGCAACGTCCCGCGCTACGAGGCGCTCGCGGCGCGACTGGGGATCAACGAGCAGGTGACCTGGACCGGGCCCACGCCGGACGTGGAGAAGCTCTACGCGGCGGCCGATGTGGTGGCTCTACCCGCCCTCTACGAGCCGTTCGGCAACGTGCACCTCGAAGCGCTGGCCTCGGGCGTGCCCGTGCTCAGCAGCGCGGGGGCGGGCGGCTCCGAGGTCATCCAGCAGGGGGAGAACGGCTGGGTGGTGGGCCAACCCGATGCCACCGCGATCGCCGAGGGACTGGCCGCGCTGCGCGAAACCCCCGCCGGAGGCTGGGCCGAGCGGGTGCGGCCGACGGTGGAGAGCTTCACCTACGCTGCCCAGGCCGAAGGGTTCACCGAGATCTATCGCCTCCTGCGTGGCTGAGCCGGCCGACCGAGCCGAAAACTCGGTCCAAACTACCGATCTTCATTGATCATTCGGTAACCCGGCATTACACTGCGAAGCAATGCCGGTCGGACGTGACGTGCCGAGGCCCGCCGTGTTCATGGACCGGGACGGGTGTCTGACCGAGGAGGTAGGCTACGTCAATCACGCGAGCCGGATCCGGCTGCTGCCGCGCACCGCGCCGGCCATCCGCCGTCTCAACCAGGCGGGCGTGGCGGCGGTGATGGTGACGAACCAGGCCGGCGTGGCGCGCGGCTACTTCCCCGAGGCGGTCCTGCACGAAGCGAACGCCCGCATGTGCCGTGAGCTGGAGGCGGCCGGCGCGCGGCTGGACGGCCTCTACGTCTGCATGCACCATCCGACCGAGGGCCAGCCACCGTATCGGGCCGAGTGCGACTGCCGCAAGCCACGGCCCGGTCTCATCAAGCGCGCCGCGACGGAGCTGGGCCTCGACCTCGGCGCGTCGGTCATGGTCGGCGACAAGCTCTCCGACGTGGCCGCGGGCCACGCGGCGGGAACCGCGGGCGTGCTCGTGCTCACCGGCTACGGCCGCGGCGAGTGGGAGTACCAGCGCGACGCGCAGCCCGTGAACCCGGACCACGTCGCCGAGGATCTCCTCGACGCGGTCCAGTGGGCCCTCGGCCGGATGGACGCGAGGCGCTGACGTGTTCCCGATGAAGCGGCTGCGCGATGCGCTCGCCCGGATGCCCGGCAAGCGCGTGGTCGTGATCGGCGACCTCATCTCCGACGAGTACCTCTACGGCAAGCCCGCGCGCATCTCCCGCGAGGCCCCGGTCCTGATCCTGCGCTTCACGGATCGCGAGGTCCGCCTGGGCGGCGCGGCGAACGCCGCGCACAACGTCCACGCGCTCGGGGCGACCGTGCTGCCGGTCGGGGTGCTCGGCCAGGATGGCGCCGGCGACGAGGTGGACGCGCTCTTCCGCCAGTCCGGCATGAGCACGGACGGCATCTCACGCGAGCCTGGACGGCTCACTCCGGTGAAGACGCGGATCATGGCCGGCGGCTATCAGGCGACCCGTCAGCAGGTCGTGCGCCTCGACCGCGAACCCGACGCTACGATCAGCGGGGCCGCCGAGGCCCGGCTCATCGAGCACGTGCGCGCGCTGGGCGCCTCCGCGGACGGCTTCCTGGTCTCCGACTACGGGTACGGCACGGTCACCCCGCGGGTCTACGAGACGGTGCTCGAGATGGCCCGGGCGCGCCAGGCGCCGGTCACGGTGGACAGCCGCTACGACCTGCCGCGATTCCGGGGCGCCACCGCGGCCACCCCGAACGAGCCCGAGGTCGAGGCGCTCGCCGGCGCCGAGCTGGCCGACGAGCCCGAGGTGGAGAAGGCGGGCCGGGCAGTGCTCGAGCGGCTCGACGCGCGGCTTCTGCTGCTCACCCGCGGCAGCCGCGGCATGGCCCTCTTCGAGCGCGAGGGACCGGTCACGTTCATGCCGATTCACGGCAGCGACGAGATCGCCGACGTCACCGGCGCGGGAGACACTGTGATCGGCACGTTCACGGTGGCGCTGGCCGCGCAGGCGACTCCGGGGGAAGCGGCGTGGCTCGCCAACGTCGCGGGCGGGGTGGTGGTGATGAAGCGCGGCACCGCCACCGTGTCGATCCCCGAGCTGCTGACCGCGCTCGCGAGCGATGGCGGACGTCCTCGACGTTGAGGAGGCCGGCCGCCTCGCCTCGAGCTGGCGCGCGCAGGGCAAGCGCCTGGTCCTGGCCAACGGCTGCTTCGATCTCCTCCACGTGGGGCACGTGCGCTACCTGCACGCCGCGCGGGCGCTGGGCGACGCGCTCGTGGTCGGCCTCAACTCCGACGCGTCGGTGGGACGTCTGAAGGGCGCGGGGCGCCCGGTGATGCCGGCCGCAGAGCGGGCGGAGCTGGTGGCCGCGGTGAGCGGGGTGGACGCTGTGGTGATCTTCGAGGAGGACAGCGCCGACGCCCTCATCGCACGCCTCCGCCCGGACGTGCACGCCAAGGGCACGGACTACACCGAGCAGAGCGTGCCGGAGCGGTCCACCGTCGAGGCGGTGGGCGCGAAGGTCGCGATCGCGGGCGATCCCAAGACCCACTCCACCAAGGACCTCATCGCCACCATCCTCGACCGCTTCGGCCGGACTCCCCGATGACCGATTCAGATCTCGACACCGGCGGTCAGCGACTACCACAGCGCGCGGTCCGCCGCGGGGGGAGTGCGGGGGCCATTTCTGGGCCTCCGCAGTTGAAGATCGCCATCGTCAAACTCTCCTCCCTCGGCGACGTCATCCACGCGCTGCCGGTGGCGCGCGCGCTGCGGCGCGGGCTCCCGAGCGCGCGGCTCACGTGGATCGTGGAGGCGCGCGAGTACGCGCTGCTGGAAGACCACCCCGATCTCGATGTCGTGATGCCGGTCGACACGCGGCTCTGGCGCCGCCTCATCCGGCGTCCCGCGGGCGCGCGGCAGGTGCTGGGCAAGGTGAGCCGCCTGCGCGGCCGGATCTGCGCCGGCCGCTTCGACGTGGCGCTGGACCTGCAGGGCCTCATGAAGAGCGGGCTGCTCACCGCGTACACCGGGGCGCCGCTGCGGATCGGCTTCAGCGCCGATCACTGCCGCGAGCGGCTGAACTGTCTGTTCACCAACCGGCGCGTGCGGCCGCCCGCCCGCGCGGTCCACGTGGTCGACCAGTACCTGTCGCTGCTCGCTCCGCTCGGCATCGAGCCCGGGCCGGTGGAATTCCACGTCCCGATCCCGCCGGCGGCCACGCGGCGCATGGACGAGTTCCTGGGTGAGCAGGGCGTGAAGCGGCGCGATCTGCTGGTGGCGATCAACCCCGGCGCGGGGCGCGACAACAAGCGGTGGCCGGTGGAGCACTTCCGCGCGCTCGCCGACCGGCTGGCCCAGGAGCCGAACGTCCGCGTCCTGCTGCTCTGGGGCCCCGACGAGGTCCACATGGCCCGGCAGATCCGCGACGGGCTGCAGGCTCGCGCGATCCTCGCGCCCCCGACGGATCTGCACGAGCTCGCCGCGATCCTGCGCCGCTCCGCGCTGATTGTGGCCAACGACACCGGTCCGCTCCACCTCGCCGCGGCGCTCGGCACCCCGAGCCTCGGCCTCTTCGGCCCGACCCGGGCCGAGCGCAACGGTCCCTACGGTTCTCACTGTCGCGGCGTGCAGAGCCCTGACGGGACGATGGCGGG
>DATFWA010000246.1:0-2117 GCA_035259825.1 Candidatus Methylomirabilota bacterium
GCGCGGGTGAGCGATTCGATCGCGCCCTTGGTGGCCGCGTAGGCCGCGAAGCCGCCGCCGCCCACCGAGCGCTGCGCTAGCTGCGACGAGAGGTTGATGATGCGCCCGCCCTTCTGCGCGATCATCGCGGGCAGGGCGTGACGCGTGCAGCGCATGGTTCCGTTCACGTTGACGTCGAACATCCGCTGGCACTCGTCGGCGGGCACGTCGAGCAGCGGACCGCGAACCATGATCCCCGCGTTGTTGACGAGAATGTCGAGCCGCCCGAAGCGGTCGAGGGTGCCGGCGATAAGCGCCTTCGCGTCGGCGTCGACGGCCACGTCGCCGCGCAGGACGATCGCCTCGGCCCCGACGCGGCCCGCCTCCGCCGCCACCTCCTCCGCGCCGACGCGGCTGGTGTGGTAGTTCACCGCCAGCCGCGCGCCCTCGCGCACGTAGGCCAGCGCGATGGCCCGCCCAAAGCCTCGTCCGGCGCCGGTGATCAGCGCGACCTTGCCGGCGAGCCGGCCCGCGGAGGCCGGCATCTCAGGCGTGGGCCGCCTGCCCGCTCTTCTCCAGCCAGAAGCGCGCGAGATCGATCGGGCGCGGCCACCACACCTGCCGCTTGCCAAGGATGAGCTGCATGAGCCGCTCCACCATGCGGAGGCGCGAGGGCCGGCCGATGATCTGGGGATGGGCGAGCCAGTTGAAGAAACCGCCCTCGGCGTAGAGGCCCTCGAACTCCTCCGACCAGATCTCCCACACGTCCTGCTGGCTCCAGATGCCGTTGCCGACCGGCGGCACCGAGCTCCACATGAAGAACGGAGCGTCGTTGTTGCACCACGCGGTGGGGAACTCCACCAGCGGCCCGTGCTTGGTCTCATGACAGTAGGGCAGGTCAGTGTCGAGCGCGTTGCTGTGGTAGACGAAGCCGTGCTGCTTGAGCAGCTCCATCGTGTGCCGACTCGGATCCGCCGACGGCGAGCGCGAGCCCAGCGGCTTGACCCCGAGGATCTTCTTGAAGATGTCGAGGCTTCGGACCAGCAATTCCTCTTCCTCCTCCCGGCTCTTCAGGAAGAAGGGCTTCTCGTGGAGATAGCCGTGGTGGCCGACCTCGTGGCCGCGGCGCACGATGTCCTCGCACAGGGCGGGGTAGCGCTCGACGATCCAGCCGGGGATGAAGATGCAGGTCCGGATGCCGTAGCGGTCCAGCAGATCGAGAATCCGCGGCATGCCGGTCTTCGGCCCGTAGGCGCCCATCGACATGTGGAGCGGCCGATCGGCGAGGGCGGCGTCCCGATGGATCCACGGGCTCTCGCCGTCGAGATCGAAGGTCATCATAATGGCGCAACGGGCGCCATCGGGCCAGGTCACTGGGTCCGCCATCGTGTCCTCCGAGCGGGGCCGCATAAAGTGCCGACGTCGAGGCAGCAGCATAGACCAGCCTTCCGGATCTTCGCAATCCGAGGCATTATCCAGGGGAACCGCCGACTCGACTCTTCGGTTGAAGATTGAGGGAGGGCTCGCCATGCTCGACACGCTGCGTCGTTCCGCGCTCTTCGTGATCATGGCCGTGATGCTTCTGGCCGCCACATCGCCGGCGCCCGTCGGCGCGGACGGCGGCGGAGGCGGCGGCGGAGGCGGGGGCGACATGTCGAGCGGCCCCCCGGCCAAGCCCGAGGATCCGAAGTACACCGAGGCGGTGAGGGCCATCAAGGCGAAGGAGTATGCGAAGGCGGTCCCGCTGCTGCAGGATGTCGTCTCGCGCGACGCCTCGAACGCCGATGCCTACAACTGGCTCGGCTACGCGACCCGGAAGAACGGCAATCCTAGCGAGGCGATCCCGTACTACCAGAAGGCGCTCGCCATCGACCCGAAACACCGCGGCGCGCACGAGTACGTCGGCGAGGCCTACCTCATGCTCGACGACCTGCCGAAGGCCAAGGATCACCTGCGCACGCTCGACAAGCTGTGCTTCTTGCCGTGCTCGGAGTACAGCGATCTGAAGAAGGCGGTCGAGGCCTACGAGAAGACTGGCGGCAAGACCAAGCCGACCGCTTCTTCGCATTAGCGCGTGGGGTGGCGGGAGGCGGGGGCAGGGTCGGCTGACCACGAGGCTTTGCCGCCTCCCGCCACCC